>NZ_CALPDA010000001.1:0-350646 GCF_943193145.1 Adlercreutzia aquisgranensis
CGTCGTATCTGATCCTAAGGTCTGATGGCATAAAGAAGCCTCCCATTTCTCGTGTCCAAGAAATGGGAGGCAGTACACTTATAGCCCGCGGGGTCCTTCTGCGCCGCTCCCTCTGTGTGTCGTTTCGCCACTGCTTTCAGCCGCTACTCTCGCCACTTTCCGCTGAGGCCCATGTACAAGCGCATAACCACCATGGCCAGCCACAACAGTCCTAGCAGACAGACGGTAGTGCGCACGTCCTCGGGGCTGCCGGGCACCAACCCGAAGAATCGCAGCAGGCAGATGATCGCAAATCCCACCACAACGCCCGCCGTGGCCGACCCCACGCCCTTAAGGACGTAGCCCGCCGTTTCATGCTCTTTGAAGAAGTCGTTCATGCTTGCCGCCGTTTCTTGAGTAAGAAGCCGTCGCGTTTGCTCTTTGCTTGGTTGCGCCCCACGCATTCATGCGTTCGGAAAGCACGCCTCGCCTTCGCTCTTAACGCGAAGCTTGAAAGTGGTGATACCCTGCGCAAGGCCCCGGGAAATTTTCTCTGCGAAGAACAACGGTGCACCTTTAAGGCGCAGGTCGAGCGTAATATTGATATGGGGCTGCCGGTTGCGCTTTGCTGAACCATCCATGAAGATTCCTCGTTTCCCCAAGAGTGCGTGCTATTATAAATGATGTGAAATCCCCCGGGCCTCTGCTGTGCATGCAAACTTCGGGGGATATTCTTTTGCCTTGTGAGAATGTGCCGACAGAGTCTTCGCCGTGGTTTCTGGTAGAAGCGTTCCGTAGCATGCGCTCCGTTCGCAACGGCGTTTTTCGCATGTGGCGACAGCTGGTAAAGGCATCGTTCGATGTAAGGCTGTAGCAGACGTTATTTGTGCAAAAGAAAGCTTCCGATATGAGATTTGCGGGGAAGGCTTTCCGCATAATGAAAAAGCCCCCAAACCTGGGGGGCTTTCGAGTTCGTGGTGGTCGGAGGGGGACTTGAACCCTCGGCACGCGGATTTTCAGTCCGCTGCTCTACCAACTGAGCTACCCGACCATTCAGGCACCCGCGCAAGAAGCACGTTTGCGTCCGTATAGGTTATCGGAACCCCCGAAAGCTGTCAAGAGAAAACTATCAGACCGTTGCCCCTTGTCGGGCGGGATGCCCTCCATCGGGCACGTTGGTCGCGTCCCCTCTTCCGCGCCCTGCTCCTTCCTGTCACCGCCGTGCCCGCCCCGCCCCCGCCCCCGCTCCCTCGCCCCTCCCTTCGCCCCCGCCCCGCCCCTGTCCCTCGGCCTGCCTCTCACCCCCTCGGCCTGCGCATGTAACCGATGACATTTATGGCAGCCGAAACCTGCCATAAACGTCGTTCGTTACAGAAAATCGTGCATAACCGTCACTCGTTACAGTGCTTTTTGACATAAACGTCTTTCGTTACATCGGGGTGGGCGCAGGGGTGGGCGAGTGGGCGGGCGAGTGGGACGGGCGCGAGGCGGTCTGCGTTTTCGTTTTGAGGCGCTGCTTAAGTTCAGCAGGTGGGCGCATAGGCCGGCACCGGTGGGCGCGCCGGTCGGCAGGCGGGCGCGTTAGCCGGCACCGGTGGGCGCATAGGTCGGTACCGGTGGGCGCATTGGCCGGCGGCGCTGGGCGCGTTGGCTGCCTGCCGCGTTAGGCGCGGAGGTGCTCCGGGAGCGCCGGTACGTTTCAGGACGAACTTGCCGGCGGGCTCCGGCCTTCAGGGCGCATAGGCCGACACCGCTGGGCGCGTTGGCTGCCTGCCGCGTTGGGCGCGGAGGTGCTCCGGGGGCTTCGAGGTGCTCCGAGTGCGCCGATGTGTTCTATGGCGAGCTCGCTGCGGAGCGTTAGCTCTCGACCACTACGAATTGCCTGTCGCAAAGGTGCGTCTTTCGGTGGAAAAGTACCGCTGCTTGATTGGCAAAGGTGGAGATGCTGTGATTGTTGGACGGCCCTTCGGCCCACAGAACGGGAAACGGTGCGGCTCTGCTTTGCACAACCGCTTCCGAATTCCGCAGACCCTTTCGGAAGCGTTATGAATTTCATCAGCGACGATAGATTCTTGCAACATCTCTGACGGAAACGATGTCCGGTCATGCAAGAAGCTCGCACGATTCGGCAGAGCGTACATGAGGATTGGTGCAACAAACTATAGTATTCCCAGCTCAGACGTACCAATATCCCCATTATTCACCTGTGGTATAGTTCTGACCCCCTTCAAAGGGCAGCAGCTCCCCCAGGCTTGTTTTCGCCAGGAGGAGGGTGTCCGAACCTGCAAGACCGTTGGGTCAAAGCCTTCGGCTCCGAGGCCCTTCGATGTGATTGAGGACAACCGGCGTTTGTCGGTCGGTCCGCGGTGGAGAGGAGGGCCCATGGCTTTGGTGGTTTCGCATCAATCAGCCCTTGAGTTTTGGCGCCGCGCGCCTGAGTCGGTTGTTGCAGCAGCCCTCGCCGAGTTGCGACAATGCGGGACGCCGCAGCTTCGTGTCTGCGACTTGCAGGGCGGAAGCAAGCCGTCACCCGTCGAAGCGCAGGAGGTTGCGGACCTGTTTCCCTGTGTTTTCACGGGCAGCCTGCATGTACTTGTCGGAACGAGCGCTGCGCGTGTCCGTAGGGCGTGCATTGTGCCCCATGTCGGAGCTGCCTCATATCCTCCAGGGTCATTCGTGCGCATCGCAAGTGGCGCTTGGGTCGCATCCCCGGAGCTATGCTTTGTGCAGCTATCTCAGAAGTTGTCGCTTGCTAGGGCTGTCGAGCTGGGAACGGAGCTCTGCGGTCGTTACCGGAAGGATTCGCGCCAGGAGAAAGGAATGGCGGCTGCCTGGCCGCTTGCTACGCCGGAGTCGCTGGCATGCTATGGAGAGCGGGCGAAGGGCGTCTACGGGCGAAAGGTTGCGCTGAAGGCATGCCGCTACACGGTTCCGTCTTCGCGTTCACCCATGGAGACGGCGGCGTACATGCTTTTCGCTCTTCCGCGGACCTACGGCGGTCGGAATACGAGCGTCCCTCAGCTTAACGAACGAATCGATATTCCGGCCGAGGTCCGGCCCGTGACGAACAGCCGCTACTTCGAAGCCGACCTGCTCTGGCCGCAGCAGCGCTTGATCGTGGAATACGACAGCAAGCAGGAGCATGTGGGATCCGAGCGGATTGCCAGAGATGCTATGCGAAAGAACGTTCTGACGTCTATGGGCTATACCGTGCTGACCCTGACAACGCGGCAGCTATTCGACTACGGGGAGTTCTGCCGATTTGCGCGAATGCTCGAATCGCATTTGGGGACGGCTCCGAGTCGTGGAGCGAAGAACTTCGCCCCTGAACAGCGCGCTCTGTGGGAGACGTTGGTTGCACGCAGCTCTCTTTCCACCCAGCGAGAGAGGGCCATGAGATAGGGGCGATCGGGTGTGCGCAGCCGCCCTCTGTGCAACGAAAGAGCCGCTCGTGTAACGAAAGACGTTTGTGGCAAAAATCGGTGTAACGAAGAACGGTTATGTGCGATTTTCTGTAACGGAAGACGGTTATGGCAGGTTTCGATTGCCATAACCGTCTTCCGTTACATGGGGCGAAGCCGGCTTGCCATAAACGTCTTCCGTTACACCGAGGCTGGAAGAGGATGGCGCTGGGACGGCAAGACGGCGGCGGGGGGCGGAGAGGTTGGCATCGAATAGGGAAGAGAGTGGCGGTGGGGCAGGAAGAGGGCGGCGCCCGGAGGGGGAGGAGGATGGCAGTGGGGCAGGAAGAGGGCGGTCTCGAAGCGGGGGAGGGCTTGCTTGCACGCATGCCCTCCCCGTCCAATCGCCGCTGCCCCGCGCGCGACGTTAGGCGATGGTTCTCGGCGACGGCGACTGGAGGATACCAGCCGCCGCCTCGCGCCGCAGGTTTCTCGCACCTGCGGCTCCCCGCGCCTGGGCACCCGGCCGCTTGCGGGCTCTTGCTTGGCGGCCGGGCGGGGGCGGCCCCGGCGCTAGCTTCGGGCCATGGAGCGGCTCATAGCGTAGGTGAGCAGCATGTACAGGCCGTAGACCACAACTACCAGGCCTGCTGCCAGGGCGATGGGCCCGGCAACCGGCAGCCCCAGCGGCTCGAAGAACGTGTGGTTCAGCACGCTCACCGCGCAGGCGGAATGGCATGCCGCCAGCCCCAGCGGCACCAGGAAGTACACCAGCGTCTGCGCCAGCACCGACCGGCTCACCATACGCTGGTCGCATCCCAGCTGCGAAAGCGTGCGGTAGCTCGGCAGCGAGTCGGCCGTGTCGGACAGGCGCTGGATGGCCAGGATGGTGGCCGTAGCCATGAGGAACACGAAGCCGATGTACAGCGCCAGGTAGATGATGGCCATACGCAAACCGTTGTTTGCGGCCACCGTGGTAGACTGGCTGACAAACGAGGTGACCGGCCACCCGTCGTCCGTTTCGGACCCGGAGTTGTTGGCGTCGTGGGAAACCTCCAGGCTGTCGTCGCTGGTCTCGGCCTGGGAGAACGCGTCCATCACCCCGGCGCGCTTGATCATGCTGTCGAATCGCTCGTCGCCGTCCTCCAGGTCCGGCACGTAGTCGGCGTTCATGTAGCAGCGGTTGGGAATAGCACCCTGAGCTTGGAAATCGTCGATTACGAAGTCGGGCACCACGATCCACAGGATGGTGCCGGCCATGGAAGTGTCGAACAGCTGCGCGTCCACCACCGGGCCCGTAGCCGCAAGCGTCGTGTCGCCGAAGATCAGCTCAAGGCCGTTATCGACGATGGCCTGGGCGCAATCCTGGGTGCCGGCGAAGTTGTTCACGATGGCGAAGCTGCCCTCGTCAAGCGCAATCGGGTCCTTCCCCAACAGGGCCAGCACGTCGTTGGTCTGGCTGAGCCCCGAAACCAGTACGTTGGTGTCGCCGCTGGGGAAGCCGTCCATGTTCGCCAAGTCCCCCAGGTCGGGCCGCACGCTCAGCAGCTGGTTGTACAGCTCGCTGTAGGGGGTGCCAACGGCTTCCCACTCGTTGATGTCGGCCGACGCCGCCACTACCTCGTCCCATTCCGCGCCGCAGCGCTCGCGCAGATCGGAGGAGATGTTCCAATCGTGGGCCATGCCCGACTCGTAAGCGGCGGGGTACTGCTCGGCCATGGCCACCGCGCGCTCGTCGTGGGTGGCGGAATGCGGCGACACCAGCTCCTTGTAGCTGGCGTAGTACACGTCGGCGGTGGCGGTTACGCTGAACGGCGCCGAGCGCTCCACGTCGTCGGCGAACACCTGCACCAGCCCCATGCCGCAGGAAAACGTGGTGATGGAGAAGAACAGCAGCACGCACACGGCCCACAGCGACAGAAACGCCGTGTTGATGCGCGAAGCCACCTGGCGCACGGAGAACACCGTAAGTCCCCGCAGGTACACGCCGCGCATCCGCGTGATGACCGCGATGATGAACCCGGCCAGCGACCAGAAGAACAGCAGCGACCCCACCAGCATGAACACCGTCGCCCGCGCGAACTGCGGATCGTCCAGCATCACCAGCCCGTTCTCGGCCAGCTGCTGGTAGGCGTACACCAAACAGCCGATGGAAACCACGAAGGCCAAAAGACACACCACCGGGTTGCGCACGCCGCCGCGCTCGTTGCGCTTCTCGGCATTGAGCAGGTCAATCAGCTTGTAGCGGTTCACCGAGAACGTGTTGAACAGCGCCACGATCGCGAAGATAATGGCGAAGCACCCCAGCGTCAGCAGGCAGGCGTCGGGCGAGAATACGAACTGGTAGTCCGCGATTTGCACCTGAAACAGCAGCGCCGTCACGAAGGAAAGCGCCTGGGACAGCAGGAACCCCAGCAGCAGGCCCAGTGCCAGCGCCCCCACGCCCACCAGCAGCGTCTCCATGAGCACGATGCCCGACACGCCGACAGAGCGCATGCCCAGCAACAGGTAGGTGCCGAACTCCTTCTTCCGCCGTTTGATGAGGAAACGGTTCGCGTAGATGACCAGGAATCCCAGCACGCAGGCGATTACCCCGGAGAACATGCTGATGATCTGCTGACAGAACTCGAACATCTGCTCGTCGGCTGAGGAGTGCAGGTCGAAGATCACCTGCTGGCTTTCGATGGAGTTGAACGCGTAGAAGATAGCCACGCCTATGGTGAGCGTGACGAAGTAGATGGAATAGTCGCGCAACGACCGGCGGATGTTGCGCAGCGCCAGCTTAACCAGCATGGTTCGCCTCCCCACCCAGGAAGGCCACCACTTCCAGAATGCGTGCGAAGAACTGCTCGCGGGTGTCGGTTCCCTTATGCAGCTCGCTGAAGATGCGCCCGTTCTGCAAGAACAGGATGCGATTGGTGAACGAGGCGGCGAAGGCGTCGTGGGTGACCATGAGGATAGTGGCCCCCAGCTGGGAGTTCATCATCTCCATGACCTCCAGCATGACGGCGGCGCTGCGGGAATCCAAGGCGCCGGTGGGCTCGTCGGCCAGCACCAGGCGCGGGTCGGCCACCATGGCGCGAGCGGCGGCGATGCGCTGGCGCTGTCCGCCGGACATCTGGTAGGGGTACTTGCCAAGCACCTCCCCAACCCCCAGCGTGCGGGCCATCTCCTCCACGCGGGCGGGAATCTGGCGCGGCGAGTCGTGCTTGATGGTAAGGGCCAGCGCTATGTTCTCGAAGCCGGTGAGCGTGTTCAGCAGGTTGGAGTCCTGGAAGATGAAGCCCAAATCGTCGCGGCGGAACTTCGCCAAGGCGCGGTTGCTCATGGCGGAGACCTCTTTGCCGCCCACCAGCACCTGGCCGCTGGTGGGCCGGTCGATGGTGGCGATGCAGTTCAGCAGCGTGCTCTTGCCCGACCCCGACGCGCCCATGATGCCCACGAACTCGCCGTCGTCAACGGAGAAGCTCACGCCGTCCAGGGCCTTGGTGGTGAAGTCCTTGCGCCCGTATACCTTGGTGATCTGGCGGACGGAAAGGGCGCAATGGCCGTCGCCGCGCACGCGCCCCAAGTCGGCCGAGCTGGCATGGGCGGCAACGGGGGCGCCGGCGGGCGGGGCGGCATGGACGGGCGACCCGGTAGGCGCAGCGGGTTGCGAGGCAGCTGCGACCGCGGGTTTCGCGCTGTCGGGTGCGGCCGTCTCGTGGGCAGCCGGCTTTTCAACGTGCGCGGCTGCGCATGCTGTCGTATGCACCGCTCGCCCGGTGCCCGCAAGGGGGGCGACGCGGGGTACAGGGGGTATGACCTGGCCTAAATCGAAGGCGTGGAAGGCGAGAGCGTCGGCCATGGTGATCCTTTCGGTTGGGTTTCCGTTACCCAACGCATACTATGGAAGGCAGTGCTGGCCATCCATCGATTCCGCTTACAGTTATCTTACGTAAGTGTCACGCGCTTCGCCACTGCTTCGCCGCCGCGCTGCTTCGCCACCGCGCTCGGCGTGCCACCGCTTCGCACTTGACGCACCGCCGTTTCGCCGCTTCTCGCTCGACGCACCGCCACTTCGCTACCGACGAGCCCGCACAATCGGCATGTTCGTGAGTTTTTCTGCACGAACATGCCGATTGTGCGGGCTTTGCGTGCCGTGGGTCGCGCGTGCCGCGGGCTTTGCGTGCTCGCTATCCCTTATCCGCAGGTTGTCGGTTGCCCTTCTCCTGCAAGCCGTTGCCTTTCGCAGCTTTCGGTCAGCTGAAGTTTCCGCAGGTAAATGCGGCGGTCGTGGGGGAAGGTGAGGGTTGCGCGGGTCCCTTGGCCCTCGGTGCTGAACAGGTCCACCGTAACGCCCAGCTTGTGGGCCAGAAGCGCCACGAAGTACAGCCCCATGCCCGTGGCGGCCGATTGCGACCGGCCGTTCTCGCCTACGAAGGCCCGCTCGAACACGCGGGGCATGTCCTTGGCGGGAATGCCGCGGCCGTTGTCGTCCATGATCAGCAGCGTGCGGCCGCGGGGCGTGTTCGCGTCAAGCTCCTGGCAGGTGAACGCGAGCGTGGTTGCCCCGTACTTCGCTGAGTTGGAGATGAGCTGGCCCAGGATGAACGTCAGCCACGACGCGTCGGCCACCACCATGACGGCCGGGTCGATGTCCACGGTGGGCGCCACGCCGCATTCCATGAGCAGGTTGGCGTTCTTGCGCACCGCGGTTTTCGCCAGGGAGGCCAGCGACACCTCCTTCAGCTCGTAATCGATGGTGGGCGACGTGGCCCGGGCGTAGTAGAGCGACCTCTCCACGGCCGACTCGATGCGCTCCAGCTCGCGGCGCAGCATGTCCGATTCGGCGCCGTGCACCTTGCTGGCGGTGAGACGCGCCGCCGCCAGCGGGGTCTTCACCTCGTGTATCCACAGCTCCACGAACTGCCGGTGATTCTCCAGGTCGTCCCGGTAGACGGCCGCTTCACGGTCGGCAAGGGAGATGGCCCGCCGCAGCGCCTCATGGGCCAGCTGCCCTTCCAGAAAGCGGGGCTCCTCCACCATCTCGGGCAGAAACGACGGGTTCTCAAGGCCCGCGAAAGTGTCGGAGAGCTCCTGGTAGAAAATGCGCCGCTGCCGGTATTGCAGGAACAGCGCCGCACCAAGGGCAGCGGCCAGCACCAGTTCGAAGGCGAAGCACCCCCAGGCGTTCACCCCCAGGGCGCCCAGCATGGCGGCGCAGCACAGCATGGTCACCGCCGCGATGGCCAGCACCCGCGCGCGGTCTTTGAGGAAGGAGCCCAGCGTGAAGGACGCGCCCAGCTCGAAGGACCGCGGGCCGGCGGCTTCGTCGACGAGGTCGCAGCTGTCCGCCGGTGCGTCTAGTGCATCCGCGCAGGTCACGCCATCATCGTCCATGTTGCATCATCTCCCAACCAGCCTAGCCTTTTCGCCGCCAACGCGATGGCACCCCGCTGCCCGCACAGCTGGCATGCTGCCATGCTCCCCGCGGCAGCGCATCCCTTGCGCCCGCTGCCCGCCTACACCGAATAGCCCTGGCCGCGCTTGGTGCGCACGTAATCGGACGGAACGCCCAGCTCCTCCAGCTTCGTGCGCAGGCGGTTCACATTGACGGTGAGGGTGTTGTCGTCGATGAACGAGTCCGACTCCCATAGCTCCAGCATCAGTTCTTGGCGGCTGATGATGCAACCGGGGTTGGACATGAGCAGGGCCAAGATGCGTAGCTCGTTTTTCGTGAGCTCCGCCGAGGTGTCTTCAAAGGTGACCGTCGAGCGGGCCAGGTCCACCGAAAGCCCGTCGTGGGCCAGAGTCCGCGACGGGGCGCTGCTGACGCGCCGCAGCACCGACTGGATGTGGGCGATCAGCACGGCGGGGGAGTACGGCTTGGTCAGGTAACCGTCGGCGCCCAGGTTCATGCAGGTCACCTCGTCGAACTCGCTCTCCGACGAGGTGAGCACGATGATGGGCACGTTGCTGCGGGCGCGCAGACTGCGGCAGATGGCCTGCCCCGAGGTGCCGGGAAGCTTCAGGTCCAGCAGCACGCATTCCGCTTCGCTGGCCAGGGCCTCCTCCGCGGCGGACGGGAAATGCTGGCAGCAGGTTACCCGGAAACCCTGGATTTCAAGGATCTCCTGCACTTCGTGGCGCAATGATGTGTCGTCCTCAACAAGAAAGATGTTCGCCATGGTGGTCCTACCTGGTACGTCTGCGGAATCGGGCGGGTTGGCGGTTGCGGCGCGGGGCAGGGCGGCTCGGCAGTTTTGAGCCGGCGGCTGCCTTGCTCGTCGTCGCAAAAGCCTACCAACATACTACCTAAACGGACGGGCTGCGGGCAATCGAAAGCAGCGGGAATCAAGAAGCCTTAAGAAGCTTTAATGGCGAAACACGCAAGACGCGGGGATGCAGCAGGGGCGGGGCAGGGGGACGCGTGCCAAAAGTGCGCGCCCCCCTATCACGCGTCCCCCTGCCCCGCCCCTGCAAGCACGCTGGCGGTGGCCCTCCAGGTGAAGTGCTCGCGAACCCGCTTCGCAGCGTTCCGGCCTACGACGGCGAGGGCTTCGGGCTGGGAGAGCGCCTTTTCAAGGGCTTTCGCGATGGTTTCGGGGCGATTGTCGGGGATTACGATGCCGAATTCGGGAGAGGGGATAAGCTCGTCGGTGCCGCCCACCGGCGTCGCCAGTGCGGGTGTTCCCACGGCGGCGGCCTCCAGGAGCACGGTAGCGAATCCTTCGGAGCGGGAGGGCAGGCAGAGCAGATCGGCCTGGGCCAGCAGCGCTGCAACTTGGCGGCGTTCCATGGCTCCCAGCAGCACGATGCGACTTGAGCCGGGGGAGCTATCGAGCGGAAGGACGCCGCCAAGCTTCGCGGTGCACGCACCATGCGCTTTCGTTTCGCCCTGAAGTTTGCTTTGCCGCGCCTCCTGCATGCCGCCCTGCGCGCCCTCCGCGTTCGATGCGTCCGCCGCCAGCGGCGACAGACTGTGCTGGGCCAGCTGCTGGGCAAGCGGTCCGTCGCCTGCGACCAGCAGTGCTACGGGGCGATCGGTCTTGAGGCGCTGCACGGCTTCTACCAGGGAAGCGATGCCCTTTTCGGGAACGAGGCGTCCCACGAAAGCGAGTACGACAGCGTTGCCGGGCAAGCCCAGCTCCTGGCGGAAATTGCGCGGGCAGGTGCGCGCAAGGGTGGCGAATTCGTCGGCGTCGATAGCGTTGGGCAGCACGCCGCTTGCCGTGATGCCGAAGTGGTGCAGCCAGGCGCAGGCTCGTTGCGACACGCCGTAGAAGCTGGCGGGGTAGCTGGCCACCTTGCGGGTAAGGCTGTGCTCGACGGCCTGCACCGCGCCATCGAGCAGCGGACTTCCCATGGTAAGGTGGGCCGACCCGTGTTCGATGACTACGGGCTGAATGCCCTTGCTTTGGGCAAGCTCCATTCCCATCTGGGACAACAGGTAGAATCTCGTATTCACAACTACGTAGTTAATGCGTTGTGATTCGAGCCAGCGCCAAAGGGCACGGAATTCGGCGTTTTTGCGCGGCACCGGGTAGCGACCGCCCAGCAACGGTTTGCACGGCAGCCGCACCACCTCCACCAACGGCTGCGCCGCGCGCGCTGCTCGTGGCGTCGGACGGACGGAGACATGCTGTGTGCCCGTTGGGGGTTCCGCGCCCGTTCGGCCGGAGGCATGCTGCACGTCTGTTGGCGATTCCGCGATGCTGTCGTGTGCGACCGGGCGCGGCGTATCGCAGGCGATGTCTTTCGGGCTGTCTTTGACCTGCGGCTCCCGATTACCTTCCTGCTGCAGACCTTTCGCGCCGCTTGCCTGCGGTTGGTGCGCGTCGTCCGTTTGTTCTTGCGTGTCGCTGTCCGCTTCGTGGACATACCCTTCGCGGCCGTGGGTGTTCATGGCCACCACGATAACCCGCCAGCCCATGCGCGCCAGGGCATGGGCGAGGTGGCGCGTGTACCCTTCCACGCCTCCGGTGCTTGGAGCGTAGAGGGCCGAGAACAGGCAGACGCAGGGCTGCCCAGCGCTCGGTTGGCTTTCGCGCGTGTTGCCGTTGTTCTCGTTCGGAATCTGTTTCACGGGAAGCACCATGATGCAATTATAGCATGGACAAAAATGTGGGATTTACCTGGCTGTTTGCTCCGTTTTCGCTTGGACGTTCGTGCAACTTACGCATGGGTGATTTCTGCTTGCTCAACTGCTGCGGGCTGAGAAGTACTCGCTTACCAGAATGCCTGCGAAGATGAGGGCGAAGCCCAGGCCCAGCGATGCCGTAAGCTGCTCTCCCAGGAACAGCATGCTGAAGGCCACGCCGAAGACCGATTCGGTGGACAGAAACAGCGATGCCGGAGCCGGCGGCACGTGCGCGAGCGAGACGTTCTGCAGGAACAGCGCAATGGCCGAAGCGAACAGCGCCAGGTAGCCAACGCTGATCCACGTATCAATCGTAAGGTTTGCGAAATCGGGCGTGTTTCCGCTGGCCAGGCCGAACAGTACGCCCAGCACGCCGGCAACCAGAAACTGGATTACCGTGAGTGCGGTCATGTTGCGGTGCGGCGCCAGCTTCGACGTGTACAGCACGTGCAGGGCCAGGAACAGGGCCGATGCCATGGTCGCCAGATCGCCGAAGCGAAGGCTGAGCCCGGCGGCGCCGTTGTAGGCCACGCACCCCACGCCAGCGATGCACAGCAGGGCTGCGCCCACGTTTGCGAAGGTGGGGCGCTTGTGCAGCACGGGCAGCGCTAGAAACGGCACGATCACCACGTACAGCGTGGTCAGAAACGAGCTGTTCGACGCGGTAGTGTCGGTAAGCCCCAGCGAGTTGGTCCAGTAGGAGAGGAACAGCAGCACGCCCAACACGACGCCGCAGCGCGCGTGGTCGCTGTTCAGGTAGGCGCGGATGCGACCGAACGTGACGGCGCCAAGCACCAGTCCCGCGCAGCCGAACCGTACGCCCACCAGCCACAACGGCGGAAACACGTCCACAGTTGACTTGATGACCACGGTACCCAGCCCCCAAATAGCCGCCGCAAGCAGCAGCAGGCCCTTGTAGAGCCAAAGCGGTTTAGAGGAGTGTGAGCGCTGCATGTTCATAGGTTGATTCTAGCGCATTGCGACAGGCAGGGTAGGGGCGGCGAGTCTGTTTGTCTGCCAGCCTACGGAAAGGCGCAGTTCGGCAGGCGGGAATGTGTCCGTGCTACCGGAAGGGCTCGCTGTGGGATCCGGTGCGCTGGAAGTAGGCTATATCGCCGTGCACCTGCCAAATGATCAGCCAATCGCCAGCATTGGCAACATGGCACTCGTTGCTTCCGGCCCATTGTCCGGAAAGGCGATGCATGTTATGCCGCTGCTTGAGCGTTGCAATTGATTCCGGAGAGTTCTCCAGAACAAGGTTGATGACGGCTTCGAGCTCGTCCAGATTCCACTTGCGTCGTTCGGCCTTCTTCTTCAAATCGCGGCTGAAGGATGGGGTGAACTTGGCTTCCAGGCGCTTCGTCATGCGAGGGCTGCTTCGATAAGCTCGCGGCCGCTCGCATAGCTTTTGCCCTTTCCGGTGCGAATCATTTCTTCGGTTTCTCGGATAGATTCGAGACTTTCGCTATTGGGCTGCTCGTAGTCGAACGAAAGTGGGATCGCGTTCGTGTTAACGATTTGGGTGAAGAACGCCCGAATCGCCGAGGAAAGATCCAGCCCATAATGTCCCACAACCTGAGCTGCCTCTTCTTTGAGGTCGCTGTCGAGTCGGATGGTAAGAGTGCTTGCTGCCATTGTCTGCTCCCTAGTCACATTGTATGTGCATATACTATAACTTGTTTATGCAAATGTCCAGTGCGGGTGATTGCTCATCTGCCGGTTTGCGGGCTACAGAAGGCTCGACCGAGTGGGTGCATTGGACGATGCTTCTGCTTCCCGGTCGGCGTCGACCATGTCGATGAGCTGCTGCTTCGAATGGATGTGCAGCTTCTTGTAGATGCTCTTCACGTGCTCGCGGACGGTGTTCTCGGAAACGAACAGGCGCTTGGCGATGCTGGCCCGCGTGTGGCCCTGGGCCAGGTAGCGGAAGACCTCGGCCTCGCGCGCCGACAGCTTGTAGCGGTCGCTCAGTTGCTGGCAGCGCTGGTCGAGGGGGCTGACCGGCGGTTGCGCGCTGGCTTGCAGAGGGCTATCGGCTGGCAAGGGGCTGTTGACTGGCGGCCGTGGACCATCGACGAGCTGGGCGGAGGTTGGCGGATGCATGCTGCTGGCAGAGCCGGCGCCGTTTGCGGACGCGGCGTCTCCGGCAAGGCTGCCGTCGGGAAGGTCGGCGCCAGCTACGTCCTTCGCGCCGTCTGCGTTGACGGAACTGCGGGCGGTTGAGCTGTCGCCGCTGCTGGAGGCCCAGGTTGCGGCGGCATCCATGACCACCCGGCTGCTCAGCAGCAGGATGGCGGCCACGGCCACCAGAAACGCCACCAACACCACACTGTTCATGAGCGGCTGCAAACCCGCGCCTCCCAGGGGAATAAGGGTCTGGCCAGCGAAAACCCCCAGACCGTGCCCCACCTTCAGCACCGCCCATGCTGCCGGGAACGCAATGGACAAGCTGATAATCCCTCGGCGCTGCACGCCGGCCAGCACCAGCATGGCGAACAGCTTCAGCAGCTGCCAGGCGAACAGGGTGAGGGAAAGCCAGACCGAGGCAAGGTCGAGCCACACGATGTTCAGCAGAATCACCGCTAGCAGCGCCGCCGCGAATCCGCGCAGCAGCGAGAACGTGTCCACGTGGGAGCGCCCTGCGGCCAGCACCGCCATGATCACAGCGGTAGCTCCCATCCCCGCCAACGTCACGCTTTCGTTAATGATGCGCATGGAGTCTTCAGTGCAGTCGTTGGCGGTAGTGCCTGCCACAATGCCCAAGGCAACGGCGAACAATCCCACGCCCACGGCCAGCTTCCAGAATTCCCGGGGATGCTTCGGCCGGATGAGCACGGGCGATTGGTCGAGGGGGCGGTTTCGCGTGCCCATGGCGAAGCATGCGAGCGAGCCTGCACCGCACAGCGACACGAGCACCGGAATGCCCAGTTCCAGTCCGTTCATGAGCAGCAAATCTATGACCGTGCCGCCGAAGGCCCCCGCGCTGACACACCAGAGCGCGTGGCGGGCGTTCATGCGGGCGAGTACTGTAGCCCATATATAGGCAAGGCCGGCGGCCGCGAACCCTACGACGCCGGCGGCCAGGTAGTTTCCCCACAGCGGCAGCAACGATCGGGACAGCAGCACGATGGCCACCGTGGCGGCCACTACCGCCAGCACGCCAAGGCCCAGCATCCATGCCGGCGAAAAGGCGGATCGGTCCTTCCGATAGGAAACCAGGCACAGGACAAGCAGGAAGCAAGCGCTTAAATCGCCTACGCAAAGCGGCGACACGGCAAGTCCCGCCGAGCTGGGAAACAGGAAGGAGAAGGAGGCGCTCTGCCATGCGAAGAACAGCGCGAAGCCCGTGACGGCGACGGCAAAGCCTGCGCGATGCATGGATTCCCCTTTCTTCCCCGAAATGTGGTATATGCCACGGTACACCCTAAAAGACCAGATGACAAGCGAGATTCCAAAAACCACCCGTTTGTGGTTACCCGTTTGCAGGTAGGCTTTTCCGTGCCGTAAGCGGTTGGCGGGCGGCTTGGGCGCCAACGATGCGCAGCCGTTCAATCGCCACCGTTTCGGTAGCGCCCGGGAAGCCGGGCGGGGCGGCCGGATGAGAGCCGGCAGCTTACAGGAGAAGCTTGAGGAGGGTACATGAAAGAAAAGACGCAAGGAGTCTCGCGCCGCTCGTTCCTGCGAGGTGCCGCGTTGGCCGGCGTTGGCGCGGCCGCGGCCACTGTGTTCGCAGGCTGCTCGCCGGCGAAGGGATCCACGGAAGCTGATGCCGACAGCCTGCCTGCCGACAGCGGCTCTGCCCAGGGCGGCACGGATGGATCGTCGGGCAACCCGGCGTGGCTGGGCGAGAAGCCCACGGTGGACGAGTCCGACGTGGTGTGCACCATCGACACGCAGTTGCTGGTCATCGGCGGCGGCGAGTCCGGCGTGCCGGCGGCCCGTCGCGCGGCGGAGCTGGGCATGAAGGTAGTGGTCATGGAGAAGCAGCCCGAGGATACCTGGGCGCCCATCGGCTGCGACGTGGGAACCGTGAACTCCCAGACCTACCTGGGCACCGGTGCCGAGCCGGTGGACGAGATGCAGGTGCTCAACGAATGGCAGCTGCGCAGCTACTGCCGCACCATGCCGTCGGTGGCCAAGATGTACGCCACCCGTTCCGGCGAGGCCTACGACTGGATCTGCGAGCTGGCGCCGAAGGAGGAGCTTGAGGAGTACCAGGTGCTCTACAGTTTCCCGAACGGCCGCAACACGGTGGCGGTGAACCACAGCGGCTACACGTCGTTCCCGGGCACCGTTTCGCACCGCGACTTCAACAACAAGCTGGGCAACGGCGAGAACCAGCCGGCCTGGGGCCCCATCATGCGCTACAGCATCCAGAAGTCCCAGGAGCTGGGGGCGGAATGGCTGTTCAGCACCACCGCGGTCGTGCTCATCCAGGACGACGAGGGCAGCGTGACCGGCGCTTACGGCAAGAACGCCGACGGCTACGTGCGCATCAACGCCGATGCGGTGCTGCTGGCCTGCGGTGACTTCTCCGGCAACGGCGAGATGGTGCTGGCGCTCAACGACGAGGTTCGCCAGCTGGCCGAGACCTCCGGTATCGACACCTCCGACCCCTCTGGCTTCATGGGCATGGGTCAGGACGGCATGGGCCACAAGCTGGCTTGCTGGGCGGGCGGCGTCATGGAGCCCGGTCCCCGCGCAGCCATGAACTTCGGCAACGGCATGGGCGCTCCGGGGCTTACTGCCATCGGCAACTACCCGGTGTTCGGCGCCGACGGCAAGCGCTTCTACAACGACGCGCAGCTGCAGTTCGGCGGTCAGGGCTTCTTCGCCCGTCGTCCCCGTGGCGAGCTCATGTGCACCATCGCCGACGGCAAGTGGGAAGAGAACATCCTGAACCAGGGCTACGAGCACAACATGTCCTCCACCACCTGCGCTCGCGAGTGGGACCTGGTCAAGCAGGACCTTGCGAACTACGTGACCGGCCCCGACGGCTTTGAGGTGTACGGCTTTACCGGCTACGGTATGAACAAGTCGCGCATGTACGCTGCCGAGACGCTGGACGAGCTGGCCGACATCCTGGGCTACACCGGCGAGGCGAAGCAGGGGCTGCTGGACGAGATCGCCCACTACAACGAGATGTGCGCAGCGGGCAAGGACACCGACTGGGGCCGCGACGCCGACCTGATGAACCCGCTGGACACGCCGCCGTTCTTCGGCATGGCCGGTCAGGCTGACAAGGGGCGCTGCATGAGCGGCATGGTGCAGATGTCCGGCGTGCTGGTGACCGACAACCTGCAGGTGCGCCGCGTGGACGACAGCATCATCAAGGGCCTCTACGCCTGCGGAAACACGGCTGGCGGCCGCTACGCCATCCAGTACCACACGGCGCTTGCCGGCAACTCGGTGGGCTTGGCCATCACCCAGGGCTATTGCGTTGGCGAGCACATTGCCCAGCATCTGGACGAGGACAAGGCTGCAGCTGACGCCTACGCCGTGACCCTGGCCGAGCTGGCCGAGGCACGCGCCAACCAGCCGGCCGGCGGCCCTCCCATGTAAGACTCGGCTTCGTTTAGGAAGCGTTCCGCCCTCCCTTGAGAAGCGGCTGCCCAGCGCGGGCGGCCGCTTCCTGCTTGTCGGGTTGGCAGGGGCGGGCAGCTGTTGCTTCGGGATGCGCGGGCGTGCGCCGGGACGCAGCGGGGGCGCGTGGCCGGACTGCGCGTTCAGCCTGTTGGCGCGGCCGTGCTCAGGCCGCCTCGTTTACGCGGTGTGAGCGGCGATTATGGCTTGGATGTCCGTTTCGAAGTTCGCACCCCAAGCTGGCGAGCCGGCGCCTTCGCCTTGGCAGCGGTAGGCGCGGTCGAGTTCGGCCTGCAGGACGCGGGCGGCTTCGTCAAGCTCCACGGCCTGTTCGGTGATCGCCTGCGGGTCGGAGGAGTGCTGGATGTAGCGGTTCACGTCGCCGGTGTTCGACCACAGCATGCCTCCCATGGCGGAAAGCGTGCCGCTGCCGAACGCCACGCGTCCGCATGAACCGGGGTCTGCCGGGTCAGCCGCAGCAGCGCCGTACCAGTTGCTTACCAGGGGATTCTGCTGGCCTCGGGAGAACGCGTGCACGGTGTCGCGCCGGTAGCCGTGGTCGGCAAGCCACGCGCAGGCGGCGGCGAACAGGCGCTCCCGCTGGGCAGCTTGCTGCGGGTCGGCCGCTGTGTCGGCTGCGGGGGCGCAGGACTGTTCGGGCGCTGCCGGGCGCACCATCGTCAGCTCCATGCGCTGGGTGACGGCGCGATTGGCCAGCCGCAAGGTTCGCAGCAGCGTCTCCTCCGTCTGCCCCGGAATGCCCACGGCCACTTTCATGCCGATGCTTTCCAGGCCCAGATTGTCCAGCAAGATGTCGGTCTTCCCCATTTCCGCTTCGGAGGACGGAAAACCCAGCAGATCGCCTTCGCGCAGGTCGGCGGTGAAGTAGCGCAAGGTCAGATGGGGCGCCCCGAACGCTCGCACCTCGTTGGCGTGGGCTGTGGAAATGCGGCCCGGATCGAAGGTGGCGAACACCGGGGTGGTGCGGCTCACCGGCAACCGTCGGCTCATCCCCTGCAGCAGGTCGCGTAGGTTCTCCGCCGACAGCGAGCTGACCGTGCCGCCGCCCAAGGTGACGCTGCGCACGTTCCAGTCGGAGGCTTCGTCGGCGAACCCCTCCATTTCGCGCAGCAAGGCGTTCACGTAGGCAGCTTTCACGGTGGGCGACGTGCGGGCGTAGGCGTTGTCGTCGATGCCGGCAGCCGGGTTCACGACGAAGGGGATGCTCACGAACAGGTCGCAGGTTTGCATGGTGGTCCTTTCGGTGGTCGGCTGGCGCGGCCTTGGCGTGGCGGCGCTGCGCTCGGTTGGACAGCGTGTCGAACATAGCAGAGATTCGTGCGTTCATCAGGTATTGTAAGGCTTAGTAACCGCTTTGTAACTGCCTTTTCCATGCGAAAGGATGCGAGGTTTGGTCATGGTAGAGTAAAAACTTGCAGAAGCGAATGACGAGGCGGCCCGACGGGAGGTGCCATGGCTACGTTGAAGGAAGTCGTGCAGGTTGTGCGCGAGGTGCGCGGCGACAAAGACGAGCAGGTGGGGCGCCGGCTTCGGGAAATAGAGCACATCGTGCGCAAGTACCACGTGCTTTCCGGGCTCACGCCGCAATCGGCCACGCAGCTGCTGGAAGAGCTGGGCCCTACGTTCGTGAAGTTGGGGCAGATCGCCTCGTCCCGCTCCGACGTCATTCCGCCGGAATACGCCCAGGCCTTCAAGAAGCTGCAGACCGACGTTGAGCCCATGCCGTTTCCCACCATGGAGCAGACGCTGAACGCGGCGCTGGGCCATCCGTGGCAAGAGACCTTCGACGTGCTGGTGGAAAAGCCGCTGGGGTCGGCTTCCATTGCTCAGGTTCACAAGGCCCGTATTGCCGAGCATCCCCGCGGTGTAGCGCGGAAGGCCGTTGGCGCATGCGATTCCGCTGCCTCGCCTGCGCCTGCCGCTGCTGCCGCTCCCGTCGCCGCAGCTTCTGCCGTCGCACCTGCCTCCGCGTCTGTTGCCTCTTCCGCCTCGCCTGCGCCCGCCCCTGCTGCTACTTCCTACCCTGCGCCCGCCGCTTCTTCCGCCGACGCTGCAACCGCTTCCGCCCCCATCCTTTCCCCCGAAGCTGCGCCGCCGGGCACATGGGTGGCCGTGAAGGTGCGCCGCCCCCAGGTGGCCGAGGATACGCTGCAGGACCTGGCGCTGCTGCGTCGCGTGGTGGCGCTCGTGGGGCTCACCCATACCGAGCAGGGCATGAAGCTGACGCTGAACGACCTGGTAGACGAGCTGGAGCGCACCACCCGCGAGGAGATCGACTTCTGCGTTGAGCTGCGCAACCTGGAGCGTTTCCACAGCTTGCTGTTCGACCAGCCGGGAGTGGAAAGCCCCGTTCCCTACCCGCAGCTTTCCACCGACGACGTGCTGGTCATGGAGTACGTGGAAGGGCCTCTTATCAGCGAAAAGGCTGCCATCCGCGCCCATGGGTGGGACCTGGCGAAGCTGGGCCACGCCATCGCCGAGAGCTACGTAACCCAGGTGGTGGATAACGGGTTTTTCCATGCCGACCCCCATGGCGGCAACATAGTGGTGCGAGACGGCAAGATCGTCTGGATCGACTTGGGCATGGTGGGCACGCTCACCGTGTCGCAGCGGGCGCTTATCACCAAGGCGATGAAGGCGGCGGTGGAGAACGACCCCTTCCTCATGATGGAGGCGCTGCTGGGGGCCACGCGCCAAGGGTCTGAGGTGGATTACGGCGCGCTGCTGGAGAAGCTGTCGCTGCTGTTGGCCCAGTACATGAGCGAGAACCTGAGCGACATCAACATTGGGCAGCTGCTCACGGACATCCTTGAGATTCTGCGCAAGCAGGACCTGTCGTTGCCGCCGGAGTACACGTTGCTCGCTCGCAGCATGCTGGCTATCGAGGGCGTGCTCAGCGACGTGGCGCCCAACGAGTCCATCGTGAAGATCATCCAGACGCACATTCAGCGCCGCGAGTTCACCTGGGCGTCTGTGGAGACGAAGGCGCGCGAGTTCGGCGCCGCAGTGCTTTCCTCCACCGAATCGGCCGCGCACCTGCCCACGCAGATGTCCCACACGCTGCAGATGCTCAACCGCGGGCAGCTGAAGGTGAACGCCGACGTGGAGGTGGAGGACCGCATCATCGCGGCTCTGTACTCCGTATGCGGAACGCTGGGGATGGCGCTGATTTCGGCCGGCCTGTTCATCGGCTCGTCCATGCTGTGCTGGACGAACATGGAGCCGAAGCTTTTGGGCGTGCCGCTGCTGGGGGCACTCGGCTACATCGGCGCGTTCGTGCTGGGCAGCTACGTGGTGTGGCGCAACATTAAGATCCGCCACAAGCAGAAGAACCTAGAGCTGTAACCCCGTGTGGGCGCCGGCTTGCAGCTGCCAGATGACTGCCGGCGTCCTTCGCTTCTTTCGAAATTCTTGGCATTTCTTGTGTTCGGCGGGGGTAGCTTGCGTGCGGGAAGAAGCCACGGCAAAATGGCTTCATGGACTTTAAACACACTCACAATCGCAGCAGGTCCACGTCTCGCGCCGCGTCCGGCTGCTCCGGACGGTCTGCGCGCGATTCTTTCGACGCCCCCTATGACTCCTACGGCGCCTACGATGCCGCCTTCGAGCCTTCTGGCTTCTACGATGCTGCCGATTATTCCGAACAGCGCGACCCCTTCCAACCGCGCGCTTCCGCCCGCAGCTCCCGTAGGGCCGAAGCCGCTTGCGACCCCTTCGAGCCGCAGACGGCGCCTCGCTCCCATGGCTCGTCGCGCAGCGGGTCCGGCAGCGGGTCGGGAACTACGGCGCGCCGGTTCTCTCGCGACCGCTATGAGACGAAGATGCAGGTTATGCGCAAGAAACGCCAACGCAAGCGCATCGCGATGGGTGCGGTGGCGGCGGTGCTGGCAGTGCTGGTGGTAGGGGCCGTGGGCTATGCGGGCAACCTGGTGGGGAAGCTGGGTGCCGGCATCGACGACAATCTTCGCGCTGCGCTCGTGCATACCGACATGGCCAAGGAGCCGTTCTACGTGCTGCTCATGGGCACCGACCGTTCCGCTGACCGTGCCGAAGGGGGCGACTACGGCGAGTCGTTCCGCAGCGACAGCATCATGCTTGCTCGCATCGACGCGCCCAACAAGAAGGTCACGCTGGTTTCCATTCATCGCGATTCCATGGTTGACATGGGAGAATACGGTCAGCAGAAGCTCAACGCCGCCCATGCGCTGGGCGGTCCTGCCCTCAGCGTGGAAACGGTGTCGAAGATGGCGGGCGTACCTATTTCGCATTATGCGGAGATTGACTTCGACGGGTTCCGCAGCGTGGTGGACGCGCTGGGCGGCATCGAAGTGGACGTGCCCATGGCCATCGATGACTGGGAAGCGGGCGGCTCGCTCGAACGCGGGCTGCAGACGCTCAACGGCGAGCAGGCGCTCATTCTGTGCCGCAGCCGTCACGCTTACGACGACTGGGGAGATGGCGATTCCTACCGTGCGGCCAACCAGCGCCTGGTGCTGTCGGCTATCGCGAAGAAACTGCTGTCCAGCGACGTGGGCACCATCGCGAGCACGGTGCAGTCCATGGCCGACTACGTGAGCACCGACCTGTCCGTGACCGACATCATCGGCCTGGCCCAGGCGCTGCACGGTCTGGATGCCGGCAGCGACATCTACACAGCTATGGAGCCTACCGAGTCGGCCTACATCGACGACATCTGGTACGAGATTACCGACCAGGAGGCGTGGCAGGAGATGATGCGGCGCGTGGATGCTGGCTTGCCGCCTACGGAAGAGGATGTGGTTGACGGCGTGTCGGGCACCATTCTGGCGTCGGCGGGCACAGGTGATTTGGACGGGCGCGATTCCAGCAAGAACGCCGACGGCAGCGATCGGCGCGATGGGGAAGTGGCCATTCGCAACGGCAACGGCATCGCGGGAGCCGGCGAAGTGGCGGCCGAGCGGGTGAAGGCGCTGGGCTATACCGTGAACACCGATAACGCCGATGCTTTCGACTACCCGCAGACGCTGGTGGTCTACGGCACGAGCTCTCAGGAGGAAGCGGCCGTGGAACTGGCCGAGGCGCTGGGCTTCGGGGCCGACGCCATCTTCAAGAACGACGGAACCTACGGTTTCACCGCCGACTTCCTGGTAGTGTTGGGCGCCGACTGGGCGTAAGAGACGATCGGCCGCGGTCGATTTGGCGGCCCGAATGCGTCGCGGTAACGGGTTAGAAGGCCACGGTCCAGTCGCCGAATATCAGGCCTTTCACCAGGCCCAACACTGCGATATGCGCGGGGTAGTACGCGTAGAAGAACCACTTCATCGAATGCCCGCGCTGGCCGTTGTAGGATAGCAGCAAGGGGATGTCGGCGCCGCTTCCCAGAAACGCGTACAGCGCGAAGGGCAGCGCGATGGTGGATGCGGCGGCGATGGCGTACATGAGGTTCGGCAGGCCGATTGCAGCCATGATCAGCAGAATGGGGAAGACGACGCGCTTGCGGCGGTCGGGGATGGCACGCATCATCACAACCATGATGGGCCCGATGACGCCCCAGTCGCAGAAATCGCTGGCGAACACGATGACGACGAACACCAGCCAGAACTTCGCGCTGCCCGGGCCCCAATCGTCATAGAGCCGGAGCGCGATCAGTCCCAGCAGCAGCGTGAACAGCACGTTGAGCTCTTGGGCGAGGAACAGGTAGAACGGCACTTCCGAAACCAGCGCGAACACGAGCAGCCGCGTGGCGTACCGGCGGAAATCCGAGGTGTGGTTGTATCCCTCTACCAGCAGAAACGCCATGATGGGGAAGGTGAGTCCCCCCACGGTGAAGAACACCCCCAGCACTTCTGCCGGCAGATGGAAGTAGAAGATGTAGGCAGCATGGTTCGCGGTCATGGCCACGATGGCCAGTACCTTCAGCGCGAAGGAATCCAGCCGCCCGCGGGGGTTGGAGGTGGTGAAAGCGGGCGTGGACGGCCTGTCGCTTTCGGTAGGAAGCAGCGGCTTTTCGAGATTCCATGCGGTGTTGCGATTCTTGCTTTGCATGGCGTCTATTGTAGTGGTCTTTGCACTGGCCGTCGCCGGCGGTTTTGAGTGCGGTTGCTCTACAATGGTGGGGAAGATCAAGGGCTTGCAGCGCGGCAGCGTGGCGCCCTGGGTGGGCGGTGGCGTTGGCGGATGATAGTGGCCAGGGCAACGGCAACGGAGAGGGGGCGAAGATGACGCACCACGAACAAAGGCAGAGAGATGCGGGCCGTGCGGAAGACACCGACTTCGCTGGTCGCCGTTGTTTGGCGGCGTTCCTGGTTCTGCTCGTGCTTTCGTCGGTCGCGTTCGCGGTCGAACCGGGGTCGGTGGGCGTTGTTGCCGATGCGGCCGATGGGCTGTCTGCTGAAGGTGGCGATCTGGCGCCCTTGGCCAGGGACGGCGTGCTGGCAGCCACCGGTTTGGTGGCCGTGGCGTTCGCGCTCCACGGATCGCTGCGAGCTTCGAGCCGTTTGCAAAGTGTATCGAGTGCAGAGAACCGGGGCGCGATGCGGCGCCCTGCCCGGCGCATGATGGTTGCGCTGATGACGCTTGCGGTGTTGGGCGTGGCAGCGGGATGGTTCACCATGGTCTTCGAAGTGGGCCTACCTGCAGGGGGTGCTGGCTTTTGCCTTCGTTGGGGTGACGGGGGCGCCACTGTGGCCGGCGTGCTGACGCTGCTGCTGTTGTGCCTGTTCACGGGCGTGTACGAGGAAGCTCTTTTCCGCCTGCTGCTCATAGGCGCCCTTATGCAGTCGGGGCCGCGAGTTGCGCGAAGGCCTTGGGTTGCGGCCGCGGTATCGGCCTTGCTGTTTGGCCTTATGCACGTGGCGCCGGCGCTACCGGGCGGCTCGTTTGGGTGTGCGGTTCCCCTTGAAGCGGCGCTGCCTGTCGCTCGATTCGTGCAAACCGCTGCATTCGGCTTCTTGATGGCCGAGCTGTTCATGGCAACGGGCAGTTTCTGGTTGGTGGCGATTGCCCACGGTCTGTTCGACCTGCTGCTGTTCGGACCGACGTTTCTGGCGGGCGGATTCGTGCCCACCTATGCAGCACCAACGCTTGGTATCGTGGCCGTGGTAGTTGCGAGCGCGCTGGTGCTGATAGTGCTGTGCGCCGTCGTTCTGCCGATGCTAAAGGGAGCAAACTATCAGCAGCAATGCCAGCGCGATTAGATTGAGCCCCAGGAAGAGCTTCCAGAACCGGCTAACGCTGAGTTCTTGCCGACGCTTGACTCCCAGGCTGCGGCGCAGAGTGAGGAACTGCTGCAACACGATGAGACTGGCCAGCGACCCCACCGGCGTGCCCGCTCCGCCAATGTTCACACCCACGAGCAGCACTTGCCATCCGTCGGTGAAATGAGAGAGCAGCACGGCGGCAGGAACGTTGCTGATGACCTGGGACAAAAGCGCCGACGCCATCAGCCCGCTCTGTGCCATAAGCCCCTCGATGCCCTGAACCACGGCGGGGATGCGAGCCATGTTCCCTGCGAACACGAAGAAGCAGAGAAATGTTAGGAGCAGGGGATAGTCAACTTGTCGCAGGGCCGTGCGGTCCATCGCGAGCAGGAACGCCAGAACGACGGCCGTCATAAGCGCCGTCGGAACCAATCGGAAAACGCCAGCGATAACCAGCAGGAACAGCGCACTATAGATGCCGAGCCGAACGGACGAAAACGCTACGGGGGCGATCGAGAGGGTGCGGGGAGAGCCCTCGGCGTGCGCCGCGTCATCGAGATCGCTGTTGGCGGCACCAGCTTTCTCCCTGCGGCATAGCAGACCGGTCGCCATGGCGATGAACAGACACGACACTGCGAAAGGAAGCGCCATGGCCGAGAGGAACTCCCCCAAGCGCAGATCGTAGTAAGAGTAGAGGTAAAGGTTCTGGGGGTTGCCGAAGGGGATGATCATGCCGCAGAGATTCGCTGCGAGCCCCTGCAGCACAAAGACCGCAGGTACGAGCCGCGCCCACTGAGAGCGAAGCAGCACTGCGGCGGCCAGGGGCAGCATCATGAGCAACGCCACGTCGTTGGTGGCCACCATGGAAAGCAACGCAGTGACGCCCACAAGTGCCCCGGCCGTGAGCAGGCGATTCCCCGAGAATTGCTGAACGGCGAGTCTGGCGACGGTCTCGAAGACTCCCATCCGCCGTAATGCTCCGATGATGGCAAGCATGGAAAACAGGCAGGCGATGGTGTGCCAATCAGCGTAGGAGAGGTAGGCGCCGTCGGGTGGGACGAAGGCTGCGGAAGCAAGCGCAGCTAAAGCCGCCGCAACAAGAACGACATGGCTGGTCAGAAAGGATGTGATGCGGTTGGTCGTAAGATGCTCCTCGGTTGCTGCTCGCGCTGGGGGGCTGCTGTTGTCGTTGGGTTGCGGGGCGGATGGCCGGGGCTTTCGCTGCTTGCTTGCCCGGCCCCGTTGTTGTTGCGCCGTTCGACCTGCGCTTGTGGTAGCTGGCAGGGAGATTCTACCCGAAGCACGGCAGCGGGGAAGGGACGCCTGGGCTGTTGCCGAGCGATTTCGGAGTCGCGCAAAATTTCCTCTTGTGGACCGAAGGGAAATAGGTTACCATAATAAATCGCTTCTTCGGGAGCAACGGATTGCGGGCGTGGCGGAATTGGCAGACGCGTACGGTTCAGGTCCGTATGGGGGCAACCCCATGGAGGTTCAAGTCCTCTCGCCCGCACCACTTGCCACATTGCCCTCTCAGGAGGGCTTTTTTATTGGTTTGGCGCTGGGACGAGGAGCCTTCCATGAGAATCAACCGCGACCAGATGCAGGTTATGAAAGCGGCGCCGAACTCCGCGTACGAAGTGATCATGCCAGAGTTTCTTTTCCATTCGAACAAGCTTGAGGGCTCGACGTTTTCGGAGGAAGAGCTTTCGAAGCTAGTCGAAGAAGGTCTGGTCGAAGGCTCCCATGAGATAGACGATGTGTTCGAGACCAAGAACTCCGTCGATGTATTCAACTACGTGGTCGATACGCTGGGATGTCCCATCGACGACGAGTTCCTGTGCGCGCTGAACGAGATGCTGTTTCGGGAGACGTCCGATGCGAAAGCGGGATTTACCGGGCATTACAAGGAGATTCCCAATCGCATCCACGGATCGTCGGTGCAGGTGGCTCTGCCGTCGGACTTACCGCGTGCAATGCCGGAGCTTTTCGCGCAGTGGAACGATTCGGCCCGCGATTTCGACGCTATCGTCGATTTCCATGTGCGTTTCGAGCACATTCATCCGTTCCAGAACGGCAACGGACGCATTGGGCGTTTCCTCATGATGAAGCAGTGTTTGGAAAACGATGTGGACATTATCGTGGTCGACGAGGCTTTGGAGGCGCCGTACAAAAGCTGGCTTGAGATTGCGCAGACCAGCGGCGAATCTCGCTTCCTGAAAGAGATCATGGCCGATTGCCAGCGGCGTTTCGACCGGAAGATGGAGCTGAAAGGCGTCGACAAGCTCATCCCCGACGAGCAAACCGCCGCACGGCTAAACGGGCGGTAGGGGGACAGGGCCGCTCGCCTAGTGCGCCGCTATCGTGGGGCTTGAGGTTTTTTCCTTCAGCTTATCTTAAGAAAACCGGTCTGCTATACAATCGCTGCGAGAGAAAAGGTCGCGTACTTTCCCGGCTTCGGCGTCTGTCCCGGTTTCGGTTTCTGCCCAGGATAGCGAATCGAGGGCGCAACGGTTGCGCCTGGGGTCGGTGTGCGCGTGCAGAGGAAAGCGGACGTGATGCTCAGTCGTTTCAGCGTGAAGTACCCTTACATTGTTGTGGTCGCGGTTATCGTGAGCCTGATTCTGGGCGGCGTGTCCCTTTCGCAGATGAAGTCAGACCTGCTTCCTGAAATGGACATTCCCTACTTGGCGGTCATCGCCACCGACCCCGGTGCGTCGGCTGAGAAGGTGCAGTCCGAGCTGACCGAGCCGCTGGAGGGCGCGCTGTCCACCGTGAACGGCGTGGCGAACGTGACTAGCCAAAGCGCCAACAACTACGCGGTGGTCTTCCTGGAATTCGAAGACGGCACCAACATGGACTCGGCCATGGTGAAGGTGTCGTCGGCCATCAACGAGGTGCAGGCCAGCTTGCCGGAAACCGCCGGCGCGCCCAACATCGTGGAGATCTCCATGGACATGATGGCCACCTCCTACGTGGCGGCTATCTGCGATGGGAAGAACATTTACGAGCTGTCCGATATGGCCGAGAACGACCTGGTCCCGCGCCTGGAGCGCATCGACGGCGTGGCGGATGTGTCGGTGACGGGGCTGGTGCAGCAGACGGTGGAGGTGCGCCTGTCCGACTCCAAGATCGAGGACGTGAACAACCGCATTCTGGCCAGCGTGAACAGCGAGCTGGAAGACGCCAAGCGCGAGATCGACGAAGGCGAGGAGAAGCTTGCCGAAGCCGAAGCCGAGATCAAGGCCCAGCAGGAAGAGCTGGAGGGGGCGCAGCAGGAGACCACCGACCAGCTGGGGCAGGCGGTGTCGGGGCTGACGCTGGCGGTGTCGTCGAGTACCAGCAAGGTGACGGCGCTGGGGGCGCAGCTGCAGGCGCTGCAGACCCAAGGCGAGGCGCTGGGTACTGCCCTGGAAGCTGCTGGTCAGCGGGCTGCCGAAGCCCAGGCCAAGCTTGAGGCGGCTACCACCATGGAAGAGGCGGCCGAGGCTCAGGCCGAGCTGGCAGCCGTCGCCGAGGAGGCGCAGACGATTCAAGACCAGCTGGCCGAGGTGCAGAAGCAGGCCGAGGAGCTGGCGCCGCAGCTGCAGCAGGCCTCGGACGAGCTGACCACTTACCAAGGCCAGCTTGCCGAAGCCGAGGCGGGGACCATTTCGGCGGCGTCGGGCTTCGGCAGCGGACAGGCGCAGCTGGCCAGCGCTCTGACCACCATCGAGGCCAACAAGGAATCGCTCACCCAGGCTCGCGATCAGTACGAAGACGCGCGCGAGCAGGCCATCGAGCAGGCGAACGTGGATGCCCTGGTAGACAAGAACACGCTCGCGCAGCTCATCAAGGCGCAGGATTTCTCGATGCCGGCCGGGTACCTGGGCAACAGCGACGAGGATAACCAGTGGCTGCTCCACGTGGGCGACAACATCACGTCGGTGGAGCAGCTGGAAGGGCTTCTGCTGCTTTCCATGGACGAGGTGGGGGACATCCGCCTGTCCGACGTGGCCGACATCACCGTAGTGGACAACGCCGGCGCGTCGTTCATGAAGCTCAACGGGCAAGAAGGCGTGATGCTTGCGGTGTTCAAATCGTCGACGGCGTCCACCAACGAGGTGTCGTCTGCGGTGAATCGGGCGCTTCCCGGCATCATGGACGAGTTCCCGGGCCTGCGGCTGGAAGTAGTGAGCGACCAGGGCTCCTACATCGACCTGTTCATTTCGTCGCTGCTGCAGTCGCTGCTTTTGGGCGCGCTGCTGGCCGTGGTGGTGCTGGCGTTGTTCCTGCGAGACTGGAAGCCCACGGTGCTGGTGGCGGTGTCTATTCCGTTCTCGGTGCTGCTGGCGCTGCTGGTCATGTACTTCGCGGGCATTTCTTTGAACGTCATGTCGCTGGGCGGCCTGTCTTTGGGCATCGGCATGCTGGTGGACAACTCCGTGGTAGTGCTGGAGAACATCTACCGCCTGCGGGGCCGCGGCATCTCCCCGGCTCGTGCGGCGGTTCAGGGCGCCAAGCAGATATCCGGCGCCGTGATCGCGTCCACGCTCACCACGTTGTGCGTGTTCGTGCCCATCGCCTTCACCACGGGCATGGTCAACCAGATGCTCATGCCCTTCGCCATGACGCTCACCTATGTGCTGACGGCGTCGCTGGTGGTGGCGCTCACGCTGGTGCCGGCGCTGTCGCGGTTCGTGTTCCGCTCCCACAAGGAACGCAAGGAGGGGCTGTTCGGCAAGGTGAAGGACGCCTACGGCCGCTCGCTGCAGTTCTGTCTGCGCCATAAGGTGCTGCCCGTGCTGGTGGCCGTGGGGCTGGTGGTGGTTTCCGTGGCCGGCGTGCTGAACATGGGCATCTCCATGATCCCCACCATGAGCAGCAAAACGGTGGAAGCAAGCATGACGCTGCCCGAGGACACGCCGAAGGAAGAGGCGTTCGCCCTGGCCGACCAGGTGATGGGCATCGCGCAGTCTATCGAGGGCGTGGAGTCTGTGTCGGGAATCGACGGCACGGCCACGCTGTCCATGGTGTCGTCGGCGGCTTCCGACACCGGCGAGGAAGTGTTCGACATGTTCGCCTTCTACATTAGCGTGGACGATTCGGTGACCACGGACGCGCAGGTGATGGCCATCATGGACCAGCTGGTGGAGCAGACGAGCGACCTTCCCTGCGAGATAGCCACCATGGCTTCGTCGAACTCGTCCATGGAGTCGCTGGCGGGCGGCGGTTTGAGCCTGACCATCACCGGCGACGACCGCGACGAGCTGCTGCGCCTGAGCGAGCAGGTGATGGAAGCCGTGGGCCGTGTGGAGGGCTACACCGAAATCGGCAACGGCATGGAAGATGCGGAAGCGGAATTGAGCCTGGTCATCGACGAGGACGCGCTTACCCGCGAAGGCTGGACCGTGGCGCAGCTGTACCAGAACCTGGCCGATGCGCTGTCCCACGAGGCTGCTTCGGCCACTATCTGGATGGACGGTGCCCAGGCCGGCGTGACCATCGTGGATGAGACCCAGGTGCTCACCCGCGAGAACATCCTGGACTACCAGGTGTCCATCACCGACGGTCAGGGCGAGGCCCACGAGGTGGCGCTGGGCGAGTTCGCCACGCTGGAAGAGGGCGTGGCCGCCAGCACCATCGTGCGCGAGAACTCCCGCAACACCATCACGGTGACGGCGGAGGTAGAGGACGGCTACAACAACGCGCTGCTGTCCCGCGAGCTGGAAAAGCAGCTGGACGCCCTGGACATTCCCGACGGCTATCTGCTCAGCTTCGGCGGCGAGCTGGAGAACATCAACACCATGATGGAGCAGATGATGCTGTTGCTGGTGGCCGGCTTCGCGCTCATCTACCTGGTGATGGTGGCGCAGTTCCAGAGCCTGCTGTCGCCGTTCATCGTGATCCTCACCATTCCGCTTGCCTTCACCGGCGGTTTCCTGGCGCTGTGGGCGGCCGGCGAGCAGCTGACCATGATGTCGCTCATGGGATTCGCGGTGCTCATGGGCACCGTGGTGAACAACGGCATCGTGCTGGTGGATTACGTGAACCAGCTGCGGCGCGGCGGCCTTGAGAAGCGCGATGCCCTGGAAGCGGCCGGGCGCACCCGCATGCGGCCCATCCTCATGACGGCGCTCACCACCATCTTGGCCATGGTGCCGCTAGCGTTCGGCCAGGACATCGGCGCGTCCATGCAGCGGGGCATGGCGCTGGTGGTCATGGGCGGTCTGGTTTACGCCACGTTCATGACGCTCTACATCGTGCCCATCTTCTACGACCTGCTGTACCGCCGCACGCCCACCGAGGTCGACTTGGGCGACGAGTCCATCGACGACGACCCCGGCGACGCCCAAGCCTACCTAGAGCAACTGCGAGAACGCCAAGCAGCGGTCGCTAGCGCGTAAGAGCCGCAAAGGCGAGCGGGCTGCGGGCGCGAGCGGGCCATGGCGTCCGGCCATCCTGGGTCGGCCTGAGCTGGTGCTGGCGGTGGTGCTGGCTGTTTCAGTCCAGGTCGGCGTCGGCTATTTTGATGCCGCGAATGAGTGCGTCGATGTCAGCGGCGCAGTGGGCGTCCAGCTTCGTGTACAGGTTGCGTACGTGGGTGCGGGTGGTGGCGATGGAAATGCCCAGGTCTCCGGTGATCTGCTCGACGCGCCGCCCGCGAGCAAGCAGCTCCAGCACTTCGGTCTCGCGGGCCGTCAGCAGATGTTGTTCGCGCAGTAGCTCGCACTTCTTATGCACTACCTGGTCGAAATGGTAGCGGGGCGTGCTCTCGCGCCGCAGCCCCCATATCTTCGAGATGGTCTTTGCATTTCCCACCCAAAAAGCTCCAGCAGTAAGAGCCAGGAAAGCTGCCGTGGAGGCGAACGAGAAAGCTGACGACAACGAAGTGAGCACGCCCGACAGAAGGAAGCCGGCTGTCGAGCCTGCAACCATGCCCAGGTTCTTCCAGAATAGCCCCCATGCGCACACCTCGGTGCCGACAAGGTCGGTGTTCTTGATAACCACAATGCAACCGAGGGCGAACAGCATGTTGTAGTAGGCCAGCGCGCATTCCGTAAGCGACAGCGGTATCGCGGAAATCTCCCGCATAACGGGCAGCAGCAGAAAACCGGTGATAGCCAGCGGGTAGGCGACAGCTCGGATTTTCGGCCACACATCGTCGGTGCTCCGCTTCCGCAGGTAAGAGATGGCGAAGGCCACCACGGCTAGGAGCAGCCCTGCGAGGATAGGCAGCTCAGCGCTGGCTCCGTGGGAGAAGCCGGCTGTGAGCGCATGGGTCATGCCGAGCACGATGCCGAACAGCATCAGGTGCGCGATGAGGGGAGCCGGTCCCTTCTGGTCGGAGACAGTGGGAGCGCCGCGCGGCGTCGATTCCAACGGGTCGTGCAGGCGCTCGCTTCGGCGCAGGAGCAAAACGGCCGAGGCGAAGAAGACTGCTTGCACCGATCCGTATACAAAGGGGGAGGCAAGGCTCAACCCGCAGGAGAACACGAGTCCGGAGAACACGGCGTAGGAGCCGAAGCAGAGCAAAAGCGCCAGGTAGACGTGGCGGATGGGATAGCGGCTGAGGCGAACGAGCCACAAAGTGGCGGCGGGGGCGACGGTGGCCGACGCGAGCAGGTGCAACCCGACGGCAGCGTAAGGGGAGCGCAGTCCGACGATGCTGTACCAGAACGCAACGGTAATCAGCAGCTGGGCTCCCAGGAACCAAGGTAGCGCTCGGCGGAGTTTCGCGGCGTCGCGCGGGGTTCGGAAGAGCAGGTAGGCGAGGGCGGCTCCCAGGCAGAGGCCGGCGGTGCGTGCAAGGCAGCTCGCTTGCCCGGAGTAGGGGATGGCGGACGAGAGCAGGTGAAGGTACAGGCGCCCGGCTTCGTGGAAGGCGCCCCACCAGGTGAGGTACAGGCCCGCCGCGAGTGAAAGGGCGGCAAGACCGTGCGCCCCCTCGCATGCTTTCGCGAGAGCCTTGGGCCAAGGCGCTGTCTGCGTTGCGGCCTGCGATGAGCTGTCCTGATTTTTCCCCATAGCGCGATGGTAGCACGAAGGGATTGCGGGTCTCTCGTCAAATATTAGGTAGATGAAAGTGCGGCCCGCGCGGAAATACCAACGAATTGGCGAGACGCATTTTTGCGGCTGCTGGCAAGCTTGAAGGGTGCTTTCGGGCGACAGCGCGCGGCGAAGAGTGGGAGTGCGGCGTGGCAGCCCGAACGTTTAGGGAGGCCTTCGGGCAAGGGAGAGAAGAGAGGGTGAGAATGATGAGAGCAGCTACTGCGAAGACGATGAGCGTGATCATGGGCGTCGGCATGGTTGCCAGCAGCGTCGCGGTCGTAGCGGCGCCCGGGTCCCAGGCCCTGGCGGCTGCCGATCCCGATCAGGCGGCAACTCGCAACGCCGAGGGTGTGGTCGCATCGCCGAGTGCTGTTCGCGTGGCCGACGTGGCCGGCGCGTTCGCGTTCAATCAGGAGGCGGTGACGGGCAACCGCGACATCGCCACTACGTTCCGTACGGCTGCAGCGACGCTGTGCGCCTCGCTGCCGAAGTATGCCGTGGACGAGGTGGCCACCGTGTGCGTGAACGGTCCGGCTGGTTCGTCGTTCGCCATGATCGCTGGCGCGGATGGCGCTTCTGACGTGGAGAACGTCATGATCGGATGTGTGTGCGCCACCAACGCTGCTGGTGGCGGCGCTGCGGCGAATGCTCGTGTGTCCGGTACCAGCCTGCAGTCCCTGGCCGCTCGTGCGGGCGCCTAGGCGATAGATAAGAGAAGAGGTGTGACGATGAGACAAGCACGGATTGAGCAGAAACTGGCTTCCCGCAAGGTGCGTCTGCTGGGAGCTACGGCTTGCGTGGTAGCTCTGGCGCTTTCGCTGGTTGCCTGCGCACCGCAGGCGCCTACGAGCGGGGCTTCCCAAAGCGAACCGGTGACCGCAAGCGCTGCCGCTGATGATGCAACGGCTGGCGACGCGGCGGCCGACGATGCGAGCACCGATACGCTGGGTGCCGCGGCCTTCGGCTATGCGGACTTCCGAGACAAGAGCTCGGGCGATTACCCGGATTCGTACTTCACCGAGAACTTCGTGAACGCCGGCAACCGCGGCTGCAACGCATGCCATGAGGACCTGTGGACGCTGATCGAGGACCTGAACCCGCTGCAGCACCTGGCCTCTTCGGCTCCGGGCTACGGGAAGAACGCCACCTACATGGACTGCTACCTGTGCCATGACGGCACCCCGCTGCACGGCGTGATGCTGAAGGAGCCCGTGCATTCGGTGCACTATGCCAGCACGATGTTCACTGACGAGCTGGGCGGCAACTGCTTCAGCTGCCACGCGCTCGACCAGAACAGCGATTACGTGATGTTCGACGCCTACAAGCACACCGACGAGTTCGGCGGCTTCAAGGACTCCGGCTCCGACAAGCAGTGGGCGTGGGTGCAGGGCCGCGAGTGGCCCAACGGTCACGTGACGGGCATCTCCATGGCGCGCGATATGGACGTGTCGCTGGTGAGCATGGACCAGGATCCGTCGGCCCAGGAGGATATGTACAGCGCTTCGAACTACGTCATCCCCCAGATCGACGCGAAGGACTGGACGCTGAAGGTGACCGGCGTGCAGAACGAGCGCACCTTCACCTACGAGGACCTGAAGGCGCTGCCGCAGACCGACGTCACCATGCTTGAGGCGTGCGTGGTCAACACCATCGGCAGCTACCAGCTGGGCAACGTGCCTGCTCGCGGCGTGCTGATCAAGGACCTGGTCGAGGCGTGCGGCGGCGTGCCCGAGGGCACCAACGCCGTGTCGGCCATCGGCGAGGACGGCTGGAACTCCGTGGCTCCCAGCCTGGACTTCCTGCTGGAGAACGACGGCTTCATCATGCTGGAGGCCTGGGGCGAGCCGCTGAGCGTGGAGATGGGCTACCCGGCGGTGTTCGCCATGCCTACCGCTCCTGCGGGCCTTTGGAACAAATGGCTCGTCGAGCTGGACTTCCTGCCTACCGACGGCTTGGGCGACTTCCACTTCATCTCCGGCACGGACTACGTCGAGGAGACGGGCGTGATAAGCGCGAACGGCCGCGTCGCGTCGGTGAACTCGGGCTGGCTGTCGCCGGTGAACGACGGCGAGACGGTGAGCGCTTCCGGTCCGGTGCAGCTGGAGGGCTACGCGTACAACTGGGGCCACAACGGCAGCCGCATCGAGCAGATTGCCTTCAGCTCCGACTACGGCAACACCTGGACCTACATCGACGTGCCCGCCGACTACGACATGAAGAAGTGGACCCACTGGGTGGTCGAGTGGAATCCGCCGGCGCCCGGCACCTACGAGCTGTACCTGTGCGCGATCGACTCCACGTACGGCTGGCAGCAGTACCCCTCCGCCATCACGGTGATTGCGGAATAGGGACGAGCTGATTCGCTGCGAATCGGCATGCGAAATGCGGCGGCCCTCGGGTCGCCGCATTTTTTTGTGGGGGCGCGGACGCTGGCGCGGGTCGGAGGGCGGCGGCTCGCGTGCTGGGAGCCGCGAGCGGGCTGCGGGCGCGGGTGCCAGAAGCTGCGAGAGCGAGCAGGCTACGGGCGCGGGCGGGGCGAGTGTGCCACGGGCAGCAAGCAATCTATTGAAAATCGGATTTTTTTGGGCGCCGCAAATGTGAAATTATACCCCATATGAACTGGGATTTTATCAATTATCCTAGGTCGCAGGCTCAGCCAAATAATCCGGTTTTCAATAGATTTTCCGCGCCGAATCCGTCTTGAGCCTTCGAGGCGAACTGTTGCGCGCCTTGGGCGGCTGTCGCCCCTGCGCCCCTGCCGCCTCACCGCCTGCCGCTTCGCGCCGTCGCCCCTGCACCCGGCCGGGTGCCCCCCGATCGCTTCGCCCCGGCGTCTCCCACCGCTGCCCCGCATCGTCGCCTCTACACAGCTCCTTTGCCGGCGATGCCTCGATGCAGTACGTCCATGAGATCTTGGCGGTCGCAGACGCCGATCTTGCGGTAGATGCTGCTGATGTGGTGCTTCGTCGTGCTCTCGGCTATGCACAGCTCGTTGCTGATGTAGGGGGCGCTGCGCCCGGCCGACAGCAGCGCTAGCACTTCGGTTTCGCGCGGGGTCAGCCCGCAGGCCTCGGCAATGCGTGCGCAATTGGAAGTTGAAGCGGAGTCGGGCTCGCCGGTTTGACGCGGCTGGTAGAGCTTCGCCAGGTCGGTTGGGGTGAACACCACGCTTCCCACCAGCACTACGATGATTGCACCCACCAGAAACGCCGCCGGGCGCGTGGAAGGTGCCAGTGCGCCGTCGGTGAGCAGCACGTATACGCTGGCCGAGGCGATGGTGGTTCCCAGTCGCATGCAGAACAGCGCCAGCCCGAAGCAGATGGCCACGGGGCGTCGCGTGCGGAAGGCGATGTCGGTCGAGACAATCATGACCAGAATATCAGTGCTGAAAATGGCCAGCAACACCAGCCCGTTTCCCGCGAAGGCCAGCGACGCGGGCAGCTGCGAGAGCAGCACCAATCCAATGACGAACGCCGGCACGATGGGCACATACAGCGAGAGCACCTCTACGGCCGGCTGCCGCACGATCAGGTAGAGCACCAAAACCACCAGCATGGCCCCGGCGATGAGCAGCGAGTACGACATGGTCTCGGCCGGAACGGTGCCCGATACGTTCAGATAGCGCTGGGTGAATCCGTGCACCGCCCCCAGCGCCACCAGGGCAACCACGATGCGGGCTGGCGAGAGCGACTCGATCTCGAAGTCTATCTGGGAGGGGCTGCGCTTCTCCTCGGTGCGGCACGAGCGCAGGATGAGCACCGAGATGACCGGAAACGCCGACATGACCAGGCCTCCTACGAGCTGCGGCAGCGCGGTCACCAGGAAGTACAGCACGAATGCGAAAGCGTAGGAGGCGTACAGGTACCGGCCCACGCGCCCGGTGGCCAAGGTTGACCACAGCTCGCCCCACATAATCAGCAGCAGGGCGTTTCCGGCGGAGAACAGCACGGCACCCAGGAAGAATAATGCGTCAAGGCTGCCGGAATAGACGAAGGCGGTGAACAGCACCAGACATAGCGCGCCGGCGCTTCCCAAGCCGCCAGCCAAAGCGAAGCAGCGAGGATTGGCGCTGAACGGCCCGAACTTGCGGCCGGCAAGCACCACAGCCAAGTAGCCCATCGTGGTCAGGATGGTGATGCAGAAAAACGCGTTGAACAGCGTGCCCGAATGCGAGCGCTGGGGAAGCGCGATGTCGGAGCACATGGCCAGAATCCACCATGCCTGCCAGAAGCTGAACCCGAACAGGTTCAGCGAGATGCCCCCGCGGGCGTTCGCCGATCCTGCGCGACCCGTCATAGTGCCCTCCCTCACGTCGCTGATCCTTGCCAGGAAACGAGCGCGCTGGAAGCTTTGGGCGCCGCGGCTTGCCTCCATTTCGCGCTGTTGCAGCATAGCAAATTCGCGGCTCGCAACCGCGGCTAGCCTATGGCACCTTTCGTACCATTTTGGGGTTTTCCCAGGGAAATAGAACGAATCGGTCGTCGCTGGCGGCGCTGCGGGTCCGCTAGGCTGCATCCGATGCCGCGGAGGGTGCGGCAGGAGAGGGAACTCGAGAGGCGAAGGGCGTCTGCGGCGGAAGAGTCGCGGCCCCAAGCAAGCAAGGAGGAATCGCATGAGCAAGGATCTTTCGCGTCGCGGCTTTCTGACCGGTGCTGCCGCAACGGGCGCGCTGGCGGCTTTCGGGGCCATGGTGGGTTGTTCCCCGGCCCAGCCGAGCGGTGCGGCGGACGCTTCGAAGGACGCTGCCCCTACCCAGGCCGATGCCGCTCCGGCGAAGGCGTCGGATTCGGCACAGGCTGGCTCCCAGGGCGGCTGGTCGTGGGAAACTGCTCCGGCACCCATCGCCGATGCCGACATCGTGGAAACCGTCGAGTCCGACATCGTAATCGTGGGCGCGGGCATCGCCGGCGTGACGGCGGCTCTGCGCGCTTCGCAGCTGGGCGCTTCGGTGACCGTGGTGGAGAAGATGCCCTTCCCCAGCAGCCGCGGCGGCCATTACGCAGCCTACCAGAGCAAGGCCATGACCAACGCCGGCATCATGAACGACCCGAAGGACGAGGTCGTGTCCGACTGGCTGCGTTTTTCCGCGAACCGCACCAAGGAGGAGCTGGCGTGGCTGTTCATGGACCGTTCTAGCGAGGTGATGGACTGGCTTGACGACCTGTCCGGCGACCAGCTGAACATCATCCCCATCTACACGCGCTACGCGGGCAAGCAGTACTACGAGCACCTGGGCACCCACGTGATCCGCGGCGACTTCCCCGACAACGAGAACAAGGTGAGCGCGCCGGTGTACTTCATGTGGAAGCAGGCTGAGGAAGGCGGCGTGCGGTTCGTTTTCGACACCGCCGGCGAGCAGCTGGTGAAGGAGGGCGACCGCGTGAGCGCCGTGGTGGCCAAGGGCGCCGACGGTTACAAGAAGTTCGTGGGCACGAAGGCCGTGATCCTGGCCACGGGCGACATCTCCGGCGACGAGGAGATGATCGAAGCCTACGGTGACAAGCTGGGCCTGAAGCCTGCGGTGAACGCTTACACGCCCCAGGGTGCCAATACCGGTGACGGTCAGAAGATGGGCATGTGGGTAGGCGGTCGCATGCAGGAGTACCCGGTGCCCACCATGATCCACCTCATCCGCTACTGCGGCCTGAGCTTCGGATTCATGTACGTGAACCAGGAAGGCTCGCGCTTCATGAACGAGGATACCTGGATCCAGGCGAAGTCCGTTCGCATCATGGAGCAGCCCGGCGGCGAGTTCGCTTGGAGCGTGTTTGACGCCAACTGGGCTGACGACGTGGCCCGCTCCATTCCGCTGGCCGGCGGTCAGTTCTGGGACGACATGTCTCGCACGAGCGTGGAATGGACGCCGGAATCGGCCACCAAGGTGATCGATGGTGCCATCGAGGCGGGCAACGGCTTCAAGTGCGACACGCTGGAAGAGCTGGCCGACGCCATGGGTGTTGACAAGCAGACCTTCCTGGCCGAGGTGGAGAACTACAACAAGCTCTACGAGGCCGGCGAGGACACCCAGTTCCACAAGCGTGCCGAGCTGCTGAGCGCCATCAAGGAGCCGCCGTTCTACGCGCTGAAGTTCGGTCCGTCGCTTCTGGCTATGCCGGGCGGTCTGGAGATCAACGAGAAGCTGCAGGTGCTGGACCAGAACGACGAGCCCATCGAGGGCCTGTACGCCATCGGCAATGCGTCGGGCGGCCGTTACGCGGTGGACTATCCGGTGTTCATCAACGGCAACAGCCACGGCTCTGCCATGACCTGGGGATACGTTGCCGCCGAGAACATCATGGGCAAGTAGGCCCATCGGCGCCGAGGCTGCGGCGGAGTGCCGCAAGCGACTGGGATGCCCTGGGCCAGCGAGCGGATAAAAACCGGCAGCGCAAAAGTGCTGCCGGTTTTTTTTGTTGCTGCTGGCTTTTTGGCCAGGGAAGATTCGAAATTACACCCTATATGACCTGGCCTTTCCCCTATCACACCAGGTTAGAAGGTCAGCCAAATAATCCAGTTTTCAACAGGTCGCCCTTCAAGAAAGCCCTCGAATCTCTGCCAGAAAAAGCGGTGATGCGCGCATTACCTTGCTCTCTATGTCGCTCTCTATCTGCTCTCGAAATTGCTCTCTATATCGAGAGTAATATCGAGAGCAGATAGAGAGCGTATCGAGAGCGGGTAGAGAGCATATCGAGAGTAGAAATCAAGGGCGGCGGGTGTAACTCGGTGCTTGTCCGTCTACCGTGCGATAGAATGGGCCAAACACGCGACAAGCCGAGGAGAGCGCTGTGGGGAGCTTCAGCTACGGGTACGCAAAAATCAACGAGGAGTTCTACGAGGAAGTTCTCGTCGAGCACATGGTCAACGAGCTCGGTTGGACCCACCTTTACGGCCCCGATGTCGACCGAACCGACGATTCGTATCGTGACGTGTTCCTTCCCGAAGTGCTGCCGTCGGCGCTTCGTCGCATCAATCCCTCTTTGCCGCAGCAGGCAATTCGCGAGGCTGTGGCGAAGATAAGCAGCAACGAGGCGGGCGACCTCGCCAAGCGGAACGAGCTCTTTAGCGATTACTTGCAAAACGGCGTTGAAGTGCACTTTTTCGACGGCAAGGAAGAGCGAGACGACATTGTTTACCTACTGGATTTCGACAATCCTGCCAATAACGACTTCCATGTGGTCAACCAGTGGACCTTCGTCGAGTACTCGGAAAAGCGTCCTGACGTCATTGCGTTCGTCAACGGGATGCCTTTGGTGCTTTTCGAGCTGAAGAGTCCTTCCCGCGAAGAAACCGACGCGTCGGATGCTTACTTGCAGCTGCGGAATTACATGCAGCAGATACCCTCGCTCTTCGTGCCGAACGCGTTTTGCGTCATGAGCGATATGAGCGAGACGAAGGTCGGCACCATTACGGCCGATGAGGATCGTTTCATTGCGTGGAAATCGTCGGATGGAGACTACTCGCAGACCAGCATCGCCAACTGGATGACCATGCTTGACGGCATGATGCGGAAAGACCGCCTGTTGGACATCGTTCGGAATTTCATTTGCTTCAACAACACTTCCGAAAAGACAATCAAGATCTTGGCCGGCTACCACCAGTACTTCGCCGTGAGGAAAGCCGTTGCTCGTGCGGAGGAGGCTATAGCCGGAGATGGGAAGATCGGCGTCTTTTGGCACACGCAGGGCTCGGGTAAGTCGCTTTCCATGGTGTTCTTTGCGCATTTGCTGCAGGAGAAAATCGATAGTCCAACCATTGTTGTCATCACCGACCGAAACGACTTAGACGACCAGCTGTATGGCCAGTTCGGCCGTTGCTCTAGTTTTCTGCGTCAAGAACCCGTGCAGGCCGATAGCCGCAAGAATCTTAAAGAGCTTCTGGTGGGACGTCAGGCGAACGGGATTATTTTCACGACGATGCAGAAGTTCATGGACGGAGACGAGCCTCTGTGCGACCGAAGCAACGTGGTGGTGATGGTGGACGAGGCCCATCGAGGGCAGTACGGGCTGACGGAGAAGATGGATGCCGAGGGAAACGTTACCATCGGCGCGGCTCGCATAGTGCGCAAGGCGCTGCCTAACGCATCCTACATCGGGTTTACCGGCACGCCCATCTCGACTGATGATAAGAACACGCGCGAGATATTCGGCGACTACATCGATGTGTACGACATGACCCAGTCGGTGGAGGACGAATCCACCAAGCCGGTCTATTACGAAAGCCGAGTCGTAGCGCTGAAGCTTGATCCCGAAACGCTGGGGGCTCTGGACGAGGCCTATGCGGAATTCTCGGAAGAAGCCGACGAGGCAACACTGTCGAAAAGCAAGCGCGACTTGGGAGGACTTGATGCGCTTTTCGGCGCTCCGGAGACTATCGATGCGTTATGCCAAGACATAATCAGCCATTACGAAAACAACAGGGCCGACATTCTGGCGGGAAAAGCGCTCATCGTTGCTTATAGCCGACCCGTGGCCATGAAGATTTACGAACGCATGCTTGAGCTGCGTCCCCAGTGGCAGGAAAAGCTGGGCGTGGTTATGACTATGGGAAACCAGGACCCCGAAGAGTGGTTCAAGGTTTGCGGAGGCACCACCCATAAGAAGGAGATGGAGCGCAAGTTCAAGGATGATAGCGACCCGCTTAAGATCGCCATCGTGGTGGACATGTGGCTTACAGGCTTCGACGTCCCCAGTTTGGCAACCATGTACGTGTTTAAGCCGATGAAGGGCCACAACCTCATGCAGGCTATCGCTCGCGTCAATCGTGTATGCCGAGGCAAGGAAGGCGGCTTGGTCGTTGATTACATCGGCATCGCCAGGGCGCTCAAGCAAGCCATGAAAGACTACACGAACCGCGACCAGAGCAACTACGGGAACATGGACATTGCCGCCACGGCCTATCCGCGGTTCCTGGAGAAGCTGTCGGTGTGCCGCGATCTGTTGTACGGCTTCGACTACAAAGAAGCCATCTTCTCGAAGAGCAAGACCCAGCTTGCTTTGGCGATTGCCGGGGGAACCGATTGGCTGCTTGATCCGCAACATGCCGAAGACATGGAGGATTTCCTGAAGCAGTGTCAGCTCATGAACCAGGCCGAATCGCTGTGCCGGAGTTTGGTATCCCCGGAGGACCAGCACGAAGCGGCCTTCTTCAGCGTGCTTCGAGTGCAGGTTCTTCGTCTGACCGGCCGCAGCTCGTCTGGCGGCAAGGGCATGACCTACAAGGAGTTCAACCAGCGGGTGAGCGCCATTTTGGAGCAGGCTGTGCATGCGGAAGGCGTTATCGACCTGTTCGAGAAGGACAGCGTGGAAATCTCTCTGTTCGACGAGGCGTTCTTGCAAGAGCTTGCCAACATGCCGCAGAAGAACATAGCCCTCGAAAGCTTGAAGCGCCTGATAAAGGAGCAGATACGGGCGTATCAGAAAACCAGCGTGGTGCAGGCGGAACGCTTCAGCGATCTGCTGCAGAAGACCCTCAACGCCTATCTGAACGGCATGCTCACCAACGCACAGGTCATCCAAGAGATGGTCAAGATGGCCCACGAGATGATGGCGAACAGGGACGAGGCTGCTGCGCTGGGGCTGACTGACGAGGAGCTGGCGTTCTACGACGCCATAACCAAACCGCGGGCGGTCAAGGATTTCTACAGCAACGATCAGCTGGTGGCTATTACTCGAGAGCTTACCGAGGCTATGCGCAAAAGTGCTACTATCGACTGGCAGCGCAAGGAGAGTGCGCGAGCTGGGATGAGAAGGACTATCAAGCGCTTGCTTAAGCGGTACAACTATCCGCCGGAAGGCGTTGACGGCGCTATGGATACCGTCATGAAGCAGTGCGAGTTGTGGGCCGACACGAAGATCTACGAATAGGAACGAGCTATGGCGAGAACGAAGAAGGACAACACCCAGGAGATCGGCTTCGAGGAGCAGATATGGCAGGCCGCCGACAAGTTGCGCGGCAACCTGGATGCCTCCGAGTACAAAAGCGTCGTGCTGGGGCTCATCTTCTTGAAGTACATTTCCGACAAGTTCGAGGAACGCTACCAAGAGCTGGTCGACGAAGGCGAGGGATTCGAAGAGGACCGCGACGAATACACGTGCGAAGGTGTGTTCTTCGTGCCGCAGAAGGCCCGCTGGTCCGTTATAGCATCGGCGGCCCATACGCCGGAAATTGGCAAGATGATCGATGACGCCATGCGGGCGATCGAGGATGAGAACACGAAGCTTAAAGGAGTGCTTCCCAAGAATTTTGCTCGGCAGGAGCTGGACAAGCGCCGGCTGGGGGACGTGGTGGATCTTTTCACGAACGTGCAGATGGCCGAAAAGGGCGACACGCGCGACATCCTTGGGCGAACCTACGAGTACTGCCTTTCGAGGTTTGCCGAGAAAGAGGGGAAGAACGCCGGCGAGTTCTACACGCCAACCTGTATTGTGCGGACGCTCGTCGAGGTGATTCAGCCGTTCCATGGGCGAGTGTACGATCCTTGCTGTGGGTCGGGCGGCATGTTCGTGCAGTCGACGGATTTCGTGAAGCACCATGCCGGCAAGATTGACGACCTTTCTATCTACGGGCAGGAGAGCAACCCCACCACGTGGAAGATGGCCACGATGAACCTTGCCATCCGGGGCATCGATGCCGATCTGGGCGAATTCCAGGCAGATACATTCTTCAAGGACCTCCATAAGGACAAGCGGTTCGACTTTGTTCTGGCAAACCCGCCGTTCAATCTGAGCGATTGGGGCGGAGACCAGCTGAAAGACGACCCTCGTTGGAAGTACGGCATCCCTCCCGAGGGGAATGCTAACTTCGCATGGCTGCAGCACATGATTCATCACCTGTACGACGATCACGGGCGCATCGGCATGGTGCTGGCAAACGGGTCTCTATCGTCCCAGCAGAGCGGGGAGGGCAACATCCGCCGGGCTATCGTTGACGCCGACCTGGTGGAGGGCATCATCGCCATGCCGGCCCAGCTGTTTTACAGTACCGGCATCCCCGTGTCGCTGTGGATTTTAGACAAGGCGAAGAAGCAGCCAGGCAAAACGCTCTTCATCGACGCGCGAGAGATGGGCACCATGGTGACGCGCAAGCTTCGCGAGTTCACCGATGGGGATATTGCCAAGGTGACAGAAGCGTTCAATGCGTTTCGGGATGGGACGCTGGAAGACGAAAAGGGCTTCTGCGCGGCCGTGCCTACCGAAGAGATTGCCAAGCAGGACTACATCCTCACGCCGGGCAGGTATGTCGGCATTGCCGAAGTCGAGGAAGATGGGGAGCCCTTCGAGGAGAAGATGGCTCGTTTGACCGGCGAACTGGCGAAATGCTTCGAAGAGTCCAATCGCCTGCAAGAGCAAATCAAGAAGAACCTGGAGGCGATCGGGTATGGAATGTAGAGTGCGCCTCGGAGATGTCGTTAAAGTTGTAAAGCGGGGCGTAAAGCCAGAACCCGGCATTGTGTATCGACACTACAGTTTGCCTGCCTTTGATAATGGGATGCGCCCCGAAAAAGTAGATGGCGATACTATTCGAAGCAGTAAGCTCGTCGTTTTTCCGAATACTATATTGATGAACAAGTTGAACGTTAGATTTAAGAGAGTGTGGCCGGTTCTTGAATGCAATGATAGGTCAATAGCATCAACCGAGTTCATGCCGTTAAAGGTTGAGGGCGCGGACTACTGGTACATCTACTACTATCTCATTTCTCCGGCTTTGACATCTTTGATCGAGGGAATGCGTACCGGAACATCAGGAAGCCATCAGAGAATCGACGCTTCGTCCTTTTTGGGTATTCAGATTGATTTGCCTAGTTTGAAAAACCAGGAAGCGATAGGTCGCATTCTTCGTGCGTTTGATGAGAAGATTGAACTCAACAATCGGATAAACGATTATTTAGCTGCGGTATGCGACAGTGTCGCAGAGTCTTTGGGTGTCGATGGCTCATCGGTATTATCGGATATGTGTTCGCAGACAAGCGCAAAAATCGCGTGCAGTGCAGCGTCGCCTGAGAGCTACGTCTCTACCGAGTCTTTGCTACCCAACAAAGGCGGCCGGCAGCTCGCCTCGTCTCTTCCGACAACAGGGAAAGTTACATCCTACCAGGCTGGAGACACGCTAGTTTCCAACATCCGCCCGTATTTCAAGAAGATTTGGTATGCGGACCGAGAAGGAACTTGCTCTGGTGATGTCATTGTCTTTCGGGCCAACGAGCCTGATTTTGCGCCATACTTGTATTCAATTCTTCGCAGCGATAGCTTTTTCGAACACGTTATGGCTGGATCAAAAGGGACAAAGATGCCTCGTGGCGACAAAGGCCAGATGATGCGGTATCCAGTTTCATGCAACTGCGGTGAAGAGATTCTCAAAACGCTAGCATCAATACTTGATCAAATTAGCCTAAACAATAGAGAGAGCGCCCGAATGACGGCACTGAGGGACTCGTTGCTCCCCAAGCTCATGTCGGGCGAAATCGACGTCTCGCAGATCGACCTTACGCAGCTAAATAATCGTTTATCCGATTGTTGAGCTCGGTTTTAGAGTCAAGAGAGCCGAGGAGGAACTCGATTCTCTCCTGGGTAGGCAAAGGCGGAATGCAAAGTTCGATTTCGTTTAGGACTTCTGTTGAGAGGCTCGGAACGGCGGTCCCTATGTTTAGGCTAGCGAGGTCCTTTGTTAGGAGCTGATAGTAGAGAAACTTGGGCCTGATTGCCGTATCGTCTATTATGGTCCAGAAGAGAGTGTCAACCGTCCAGAAGGGAGATTCGGAATAGAATAGGTTGCCAAGCGTCCCTTTTCGCGGGATTAGGACGGATGGGCCAGAGTAAAGAGGTCTGTCGATATGTCGCATAATTCCGCCAGATCCATAAACAGGATATGGTCCGTCACCTAGCGTTTTGTGGTCCTTTCCGTATTTGATCACGCAGACGTCCGATAATTTGACATGCTTCACTCCAAATACCTCCTGTGCGAGGCCTTTACGTTGCTTTGGTTCACCATGGCGTAGTGCATGGTGGTGTCTATTTTCGCATGACCGAGTAGCCTTTGCACCTGTTCGATGGGCATCCCTTTGTCGATGGCGTGTGTGGCAAGCGTACGGCGGAACTTGTGGGGGTGTACTCGTCGGATACCGGCTCTTTTTCCCAGCGTTCTAACACGGTGCTCAACGCCGCATATACTGATTCTTTCGGGGGCTTCTCCTCGAAGGCTGACGAATAGGGCCGGGTTGGTGTCTTGTCGACTCTCGATGTATAGCTGCAAGTGACGTTTGGTTCTGGCGTCGAAGTAGACGGGCCGCTGCTTGTTTCCCTTTCCGGTGACGATGCATTCCCGCTCTTGTAGGTCAACGTCTTCGATGTTCAGTCTTACCAGTTCGCCTACGCGCATGCCCGTTGATGCGAGCATGTCCACAAGGGCGAGGTCGCGGGGAGAGGTGCAGAAATCGCGGAGCGCTTCCAGCTCTTCGTCGGTCAGCACCTCTTTGGCGATGACGGCGGTTTTAACGCGGCGAATGCGCCTGACGGGGCTTTTGACGATGTAGTCTTCGTCCTCGAGCCAGGAAAAGAAGCTGGACAGGATTCGTCGAATATTGTCGATGGTAACCTTGCTCGCCTTGCGGGCGATTTCGTAGTCGGCAAGGTATCGCCTTAGGTCGTCGCTTCCGATTGTCGTGTAGGGCTTGCCAATGGCGCGATTCATATGGCGTATGGTGCTTTCGTAGTAGGCGATTGTTTTCGGCGAGCAGCCCTCTACTTCTTTGGCGGTAAGGAAAAGGGATAGCAGGTTCATGCCTTCGCTGCGGGTTTCGCTTTCGGGTGCAAGGGCGTGGCTTAGTACTTCGCTAAGTTGTTTTAGCTGATCGCAAGATAAAATGGGTTGCATTTGCGCAATGACGGTGTGGATAACAGTCTCCATAGGGCGTCCTTTCGTTGGGGCAGTGGAGACATTCTGCCAGCTTGACGAACGCGCTGGAGCCTCCAGAGCGGCAATCAGCCAACCAAGGTGTCGCGACAAACGATTATTTAGCTGCGTAAGGTCGATTTGCGAGACATCGATTTCGCCTGACATGAGCTTGGGGAGAAGCGCGTCTCTTAGCATCCTCAACTTTCGTCCTTCGATTCTCAGTCCTATCATCTCATCAACCATTGGCTGCATGGTAGCCGTCAGCTCAGCCAGTGTATTGCCAGGTGGAATCATAACCTCGGATTCTTGAAGCGCACTGCGCTTTATGTGACCCATTGTCGTAGCCCTGTCTTTGGCCATGGCGATAAAACGACGCAAGTGGTGTTTAGTCCACATGTAATAAAACCAAGACGGATAATCCTTTGATGTGACCTTAAATAAGTGCTGGTTGAGTCCAGCATCCCCAGCAGCCCAAAAATCAAGGAGAAGCGTCCCCGACCACGAGAATATGAGATCACCGTCGTGGATTACGACGCTTTCATCTATGTCGCTTCTGCACCTCTCGGCATCCGCTCCGCAATAGCCCTGTCCGAGTTCGCGAATTTTGAGAACTGGCAGCCCCCTATCGTTGCCCCCTGGCCTGAATTTCTGCATTGCAAGTCCATTTTTATAGTTGGCAATATCAAGTAATGTCGCTCGCTTCCAGCTAATGTCAGCATCGATAAGAACTTGTTTGAATTGAGCATCAAGCAACTCGACTAAATAATCGTTTGTAGGGCTTGTTGATGCAGCGTCGGCCTTCCTCTTGTGGATAGCGACTTCCGTTTGCTGCGAGAGGAATATTGCATCTCGCTCTTGATTGACGGCGGGGGGGGGGGTGCTTTAATTGCTCTGGAGAGAGGGGTACCGGTTGTCGTTGCATCGTGCTGGTAGCCTGTTGCTTAGGACGGAGCAGTCATGCAGGTAAACAAGAACAACGTTGCGCAGTTTCTTGCGGCCAATAACACTACGTTCGTTATTCCGGTCTATCAGCGTAACTATGACTGGACAGAGGAGAACTGCAAGCAGCTCTGGAGTGACATCTGGTATGTTGCCCAAGGGGAAGACGGCCGCACTCATTTCCTGGGGACGATCTGCTCGAAAGGCATCACGAGTCGAGAGAAAACAATTATCGATGGCCAGCAGCGCATTACCACTATCACTCTGCTGTTGAAAGCGATGCATGACTACGTTGAAAACGACGACTTCAAGCGCGACATTGAGGCCACGTTTCTGCGTAACATGGGATATGGCGTGTCTGAAAATCACAAAGTGAAATTGCACCTTAACAGGCGAGACGATGTGATTTATCGCAAGCTGCTGGAGTCATTTTCGTTCTGCGGCGCGGATGGCCTCACCAAGCAGGAAAAGGAATCGAGCGTATATCAGAACTACGCCTTCTTCTACAACCAAATGAAGGGGCTGGAAGAGGGGCAGATTGCCAGTATTCGTGCCGCGCTCGACAGAATCGTTATCGTCGACCTGGATGTAGAAGGCGAAGATCCTCAGGAGATTTTCGAGAGCCTGAACTCAACCGGGCTCGATCTTACCGATGTCGACTTGCTGCGGAACTATCTGCTCATGAGTCTGGATTACGAGAACCAGCTTCGGCTGTACAACGAGTACTGGTACAAGATAGAGGAAAACGTCAATCCGCGGAACATGGTTCGTTTCTTCATCGACTATCTCATCTATGTGAAGCGGTCGGATGCGATTATGATTCGCGGACGCAGGGCTCATATCAATGAGGGCAACCTCTATACAGCGTTTAAGAATTACTACGCCTCCTTGGCGGGCGAAAGAGAGCGGTACTCCAATTCTCCCGAGGTAACGGAGCAGATCCTGAAAAAAATGCTCAATTGCTCGGAGGTGTACAGAAGGCTTGTGTTCGATAGCGGTATCGACATGAATAGTCTCGGCGACATCGATCGGATTATATACTCTCTGGTCTACCTTAACGAATCTGTTGCATCTCGTCCGGTTCTCCTCTATGTAATGGGGCTCTTGGCTGCTGGCGAGATTGCCGAGGGGCAGGCAAGCGAAATGCTTCGGGCATGCCTTACCCTCGTTGTTCGGGCAAAGGTGACAAGGTCTACGGGAATCAACGGACAGTTCGCGGGCAACGTTTTGCAGAGGCTGCCGGAGCATGGCACCGAGGATATAGTTGATGCTTTCTGGCGCGCCCTGACTTCGGGAGGCGGGAAGTTTGCCTATCCTTCCGACGAAGAGTTCCGCGAGGCGTTGCTCAACAGGCCGATTTTCGAGGTCATTCGAGCTAAGGGCGTTAAGTATCTCTTGTATGCGTTAGAGCAGAGCTCTGTTTCGGCAAAGGGCTTGCCTCGTTACGACGATGCCAACATCACCATTGAGCATATTATGCCGAAAACGCTGAGCGAGGCGTGGGAGGCGGAGCTGGGAGCTGAGGCATCGCTGCACGACGATTATCTGAACAAACTGGGTAACCTGGCGCTGACGTCGTATAACTCCGAGATGTCGAACCGGGAATTCGGGGAAAAGAGGACCTGGTATTCAGAGGCGAGCTTTGCGTTGACTCGAGATATTTGTCTTGAAGAGAGCTGGTCGATTGACGCAATTCGGAGAAGAGCGAACGCAATTGCAGAGGAGTGCCTGCGGGTATGGTCAATGCCAGCTAGATACCAAACGGAGGAGTCGGCCGAGGAGGTTTCAAGGAAGCGCGTCCCGTTCCAATTCAGCATGATCGGTCTTGTTCCGGGAGACGAGGTGTCTTTCGTGAAGAATCCATCGCTGATCGCGACCGTCGTCGACGACTCGCATGTCGAGTACCAAGGCGAAGTCTGCTCTCTCTCGGCACTTGCCGCCAGGTTCCTCGGTAAAGAAACTTCGAGGGGCGTGCAAGGGCCGCTGCATTTTGCTTACGAGGGGGAGACGTTGTCGCAACTTCGCAACGAAGTGGATGCGAACGTGTTCTAGATGCCTCCCTTTTAGAAAAGCATATCCCCTAAAGAGTACATACCTGCTATGCGATAGAGGATATACTGCCTCGAATGAATTGCAAGATGTCGTGAGGCAGGAGAAGAGATGGGCTCTGACTATGTGGCTATTTGGGGAGATGTTCTCGCAAGGGAGAAGAAGGGGTTCTGGTCTTTGGCTGTGAGAGAGCCTAAGCTCTTTGCCTGGGTTATTCTTCTGGCGGTTGTTATGGCGTTTTCTCCTCTGGCGTGTGTCTGGGGAGTGCTCAATTCTCAGGTTGAAGTTCTGTTTGCGGGCCTTGTCGCGCTTTTCCCCTCCGCTGCGGCGTACACGAGTATTATTGAGGATTTTTCACCCAGAAACAGGGGCCCGCTCGATCGTTATGGACGTTTGCAAAAGGAGGCACCATCGCTGGCCAGCGGATTTCTGGCGTCCGCGCATTTGTCAGAGAGGTGCATCTGCGATGTTCTCGAGAGCGTTCGCAGCTTCCGGGACGAAAAGGTGCAGAGGACGAGAGAGCTGAGGAGCTATGTGTTCGTCGTCTGCGTGGGATGTCTTATGACAAGCCTTTTTCAGGGGCAGTTGACGGCCCTCGCTAATGGCAATAAAGAACTGGCCGTGCCTCTCGGGACTCTCTGTCTTGTGTCCCTTGCTCTTGTCGCGTTTATTTTTGCTGTTCGAGATATCTGGGACACTATCTCCAAAACGTCGACATGGAATGCTGACTACCTAATCAAGGTTCTTGAGCTCTATAAGGTTCAGTTGATTGATTCGGAGGAAGATTCGACGGCCTTGGCGGCGTCCTCGTAGCCTGCGCAAGCGACTATCTCGCAGTTGCTGTCTTGATCGGGCGTAATGTTGGTTCTTTGTGTGCCCTTCGCAGCAAACCGCCCTGGTACAATCGCGGACAAGAGTGAGAGAGGCACACCACCACGGACGACATGCTGTCCGTGATGGTGTGCGTGCCGCGCGCAGCCCCCTCGACCCAAAATCCAGGCTTGATAATTCCTAGCAAACAACTAGACTATGCATCTAGCCCAAGAAATGCGCTCGCAAGGAGCCGCTCAACCTAAGGAGCAAGCAATGACCGTGTACCAGAACGTGACCGAGCTTGTCGGGAACACCCCGCTTGTGGAGCTCACCAACTACGAGCGCAATCATGGCCTGGAGGCCACGCTGGTGGGGAAGGTGGAGTCCTTCAACCCCGCCGGTTCCATCAAGGACCGCGCTGCCAAGGCCATGATTGACGACGCCGTGGCCTCGGGCAGGCTCAACGACCAGACCGTCATCATCGAGCCCACCTCGGGCAACACCGGTATCGCCCTGGCCGCCATCGCCGCCGCTCGCGGCAACCGCATCATCATTACCATGCCCGAGACCATGTCCGTCGAGCGCCGTAACCTCATGAAGGCCTACGGTGCCGAGCTGGTGCTGACCGAGGGCGCCAAGGGCATGACGGGCGCCATCGCCAAGGCCGAGGAGCTGGCTGTGGAAATCCCCAATTCGTTCATCCCTTCCCAGTTCACAAACCCGGCGAACCCCGCCATCCACCGCGCCACCACCGGTCCCGAGATCTGGCGCGACACCGAAGGCAAAGTGGACATCCTGGTGGGCGGCGTGGGAACCGGCGGCACTATCAGCGGAACCGGCGAGTACCTGAAGTCCCAGAACCCCGACATCAAGGTGGTGGCCGTGGAGCCCGCCGATTCGCCCGTGCTTTCCCAGGGTCGCGCCGGCGCGCACAAGATCCAGGGCATCGGCGCCGGATTCGTGCCGGAAACGCTGAACACTAGCATCTACGACGAGGTCATCACCATCGAAAACGAGGAGGCGTTTGCCGCCGGCCGCGAGCTTGCAGCTCACGACGGTCTGCTGGTGGGCATATCCTCGGGTGCTGCTGTGGCCGCCGCCGCGAAGCTGGCCGCCCGTCCCGAGAACAAGGGCAAGACCATCGTGGTCATCCTCCCCGACACCGGCGAGCGCTACCTCACCACGGCCATGTTCGGCTTCTCCGAGTAGGCGCCGGTAAGGGCCGCTACCGAGCCGCCGCGCGGACGTTCCGAAAGCCTCAAGATGGGGGGCGCGTTGCCGGATGAAGCAGCTCGACGCGGGTTGCGCATCCCGACGAAAAGCGCGTGCCGTGCGTTTTCGGACTGGCGGCGGAATCTTCGCCGGCAAGGCCACCTTGGATCGGTCGCCGCAAGCCCGTTCGGCCTTCGAGCGCCCGCGTTTTCGGCTTCTTACGCCAGAAAGCGCAGGCGCTCGTCGAATACGTTCATGAGCATGTCGCCAGATGTCAAGGCCACGTGGGTTCCGTCGTCGGCGGTGAGCATTTCGAAGGTGTCGCTGCAGCGGGTGAGCACGAGCGCCGGGGTAACGAGCAGCTGCGGCCCAAGGACCGTCTGCAGGTAGGGAGCGTATTTCGCCGCCTGGTCCACTTCCGACTGCGGGGCCGCGTCCTTCATCTTGAACTCCAGAGAGAACGCGTCGGTGGGGGCGATCACCACCACGTCGGCGTAGATGCGCACCCATTTCCCCACTTTGATGCGCAGTTCGAAAACAAGTTCCCACGAATCGCAGCTTACATTGCATCGGCGCAGGTCATCGAAGAGCTGCACCATGGTTTCGCGGGTGTCGGCGAACGAGTGGAAAAGGCCGCGCGTATCGTTGAGGTTGCGGCCGATGCGAGTGCAACCTTGCTTGAGCTCGGCCAGCCACGACTGTTCGGGCTGCGCCAGGAATTCCGCCACCGTGCCGTACCAGCCCGCATAGTCGTAGAGCCCGTCGTGGGGCGTGCGCTGCTGGATGAGCCCGTGCCAGCAGAAGTCGTTGTCGTGGTAGCACAGGTCGCGGATGAACGGGAAGTTGTACAGCTGGCGGTTCACGGTGGTGCGGTCGACGCCCAGCCGCCGCGCGATCTCCCGAGCCGTGATGCCGTCGCTGCCCGCGATAAGCGAGTAGATGCGTTTTCCCAGGTCGTCGCCTGTAGGTGTGGTGGGGCGCGTGCTGCGCGAGGCGATAGCGCGCACTCCCGCCGTCGTGCGAGGGATGGCTGTGCGCGGCGCCGCAGCTGTGCGCGAGGCGGTAGCGCGCGACCCTGCCGCCGTGTGCGAGGTGCTCGGTTTTCTGCGACTGTCGCTCATTCTGGCTCCTTTCGAACGGCAGCGGCTCGGTGCGGATGCGGCTGCGCGCTGGGTGCGGCCAATCGCGTTTCCGCGCGGGTACGGTGCAACCGATTGCGTTCCCGCGCAGGGGCGATGCTCGCTCGTGCGAGGGCAGCGTAACCGACTGTGTTTCTGCATGGGCACGACGTAACCGAATGCGTTTCTGCGCGGGCACGGTGCAACCGATTGCGTTTCGGGGACAAAACCAGTGTAACGGATTGCGTTTCTGCGTGCTCGCATGTAGTCGATTGCGTTTCTGTGCGAAAGAGGCTGTAGCGGACGACGATTCTGAGCGATTTCGTGCAACCGATAACGTTTCTGTGGGACATTCAGCCACAAAACGCGTTTCGCTGCATGCGTTACCGCAGAAACGTACTTCGCTACATGTGACATTACGGAAACGTAACCTATTGCGAGCGCCTCTGCCGGCTGAAGCGCAACTTGCCTTGGATATCGACGACGCCGGCAGTGGTCGTGGTGAATATCGAGGTTACAAGCGCCTCTGCCGACTGGGGTGCTACATATCGACAGTGTTCTTATCAGCCGCGCCAACCCCTCGGCGTCCTTCGCTGCAGAGAACTGCGACTGCAACGGGGAAGAGCTGTAGTTAGCGATTGGTTTGCGGAATCTCGCACGATAAGCGGCGGTCACGGCAAGTCTCGACACCCCCTGCATCCCCGCACCCCGCTACCGCCATGCGATAGCGCACGACGCGATCGGAGGCCGTCCCCGCACCCCCGAGTTCCTAGCGTCCGCTACACCCCGACTCTCGGCGCTCTCCGGCAAGTCCTCCAGCAAGCCCTTCGGCAGCCAGCGATGTAACCGATGACGGTTATGGCAAAAATCGATGTAACGAAGAACGGTTATGTACGATTTTCTGTAACGGAAGACGTTTATGGCAGGTTTCGATTGCCATAAACGTCTTCCGTTACATGGGGGATGCGGTCGGCTTGCCATAATCGTTGTTCGTTGCATCGCGGGCAGGCGGTGGCGATGTGTCGGGCGGGGCGCAGGCGCAGTTCGGACCGAGCGAGAGGGAGGGCGGGGTGTGAGTCGAACGTGTGCCGGCCGCGGGGCGGGGCGCAGGTCGGGCTGAGCGAGGGAGGGGGGCGCAGGTGCAGCGCGGGCCGAGGGGCTGGGCGCAGGCGCAGTTCGGGTCGGGCGAGAGGGAGGGCGGGGTGTGAGTCGAACGTGTGCCGGCCGCGGGGCGGGGCGCAGGCGCAGTTCGGGCTGAGCGAGGGTCGAGCGCGCGGAGGGCCGGCCGCGGGGCGGGGCGGGTCGGGCGCAGGTCGGGCAACCTACCCCATGCGCTCCTCCACGAGGTCTAGCAGCTCTTGGCGCGAATGGACGTCCAGTTTGCGGTAGATGCGATCGCGGTGCGAGCAGACGGTGCCTGACGAGATGAACAGCTTCTCCTGGATGTAGGCGGTGTCGCGCCCTTTGGCCAGCAGCGCGAACACCTCCGTCTCGCGCTTGGACAGGCCGAACTCCTTGGCGATGTCGGCTGCGGCGTCGTCGATGCTGCGCGGCATGGCCGCCGGTTCGCTGTCGGCGCTTTCGGCGATACCGAAGGAGGAGGCGATCTTCTCGGGAAGCACGAACAGGTACACCACCATGGAAAGCAAGGCCATGACCAGGGTGATCGTGGTCATGGCGCCGGCGTTTTCGGCAATGCCGTCCGGGAAGGCAACCCCTTGGGCCGACCAGAGCATCAGCCCGACGAAGGTGCTCAGCCAGAAAGCTATGCGTCCGGTGCCCCATACCGTCGTTGCGGGCAGATGCAGCCGGCTTCCCGCATGGCTGAACAGGATCCAGAACACGGTCTCAAGCCACGCGCCGGCCGAGAACGCAATGGCGTAGGTGACGAATGGGATGCCCCAGTTCTCGAACAGCAGAAACAGGCACGAGCTGACCAGCAGCACGGGCACGAGCATGTAAAGCGTTTTGAGCGGCATCGAAGACAGGCGCATGACCAGCAGCAACAGGACGGAAGCTAGGGCTGTTCCCGCCAGGCGCGCCAGCTCGAACGAGTAGGAGGGGTAGGCCAGCACGCCGGTAAAGTACTCGCCGGAAAGCATCAGGGAGCTTCGGGCGACAAGCTCCATGAGAAACATCGCCAGGGCCAGGCGCAGCAGCGCGCCGCCATGACCAGCCGGTCTCTTGGGGTCGCATTCGCGGGCGGCTGCGGCGTCGGAAGCCCCGCGCGCGCTTGCGACAGCGAACACGATGGGCGCCCGTTTGCTCGCGGAGTTGCCCGCATCGCGACTTTTCGCCGCAGCCGAGCCGGATCCCGCCGAGAGCTCGCCTGCTTGGACGGGCACATGGCGGGCGGTCGCTATCAGCCCTGCGGCCGATGCAGGCACGAACAGGACGAACATGATGTGCGCGAACAGCGGTGGCAGCAGGCACAGCGCAAAGCACAGCAGCGCCGCCGTCACCAGCCCCAGCCCGAGCGCCAGCATGAGGCGGTCGACGGGGATGCGGCTGCTCGCAATACCCCACTGCATGAGGAAGCAGCCGAAGCCCACGGCGCATATGGCTTCGGGCACAACGGAACCCGGCATCGGGTTGGCCACCAGCAGCAGCGACCCCGCGCTCAGCACCGCGGCTGCAGCCCCGATGCCGCGGGGGGACAGGAAACGCATCTCGCCCCACCTTTTCGGCACCACAGCCATGACCAGCGCCATGGCAAGCACCATGAGCGGTGCGAACACGTAGAACATGTTGCTGGACAGCTGCAGCGACATTGGCGGGGTGACGCCGCTGTCGCCCAGGAACGTGAGCGCCCATGCGCGCATGCAGCCGAAGCCGAGCGTGAACGTGTAGAGCACGCGCCGTTCGCTGACGCCCATGGCACCCCTCTCGAACCCCCAACAATCTTGCGTGACCATTATACGGATTTCGCCGCGCTCACCCTCCCTCAAACGCGAGCCTGATGCGATTTACGGCGTTGTAGTTACACGTTCGCCTGCGGTTTCGGGCGCCGTAGTGATATCGCCGAAGCGCTCGGCAGCGTATCGTTTGGTCGTGGCAAGGCGTCCGGCTGCGGCTGGCGCCACCGCGCCCGAGAGGGCCGGCTTCGGCCGGTGGGCGCACGCAAGCAAGAGGGAAAACAGAGGAGAAAGGAACGCTATGGCGAGCACAGTTGACAACACGGCGCGCCCCGCGCTCGACCGACGTCGGTTCCTGCAGGCGGCCGCTGCGCTGAGCGCGGTATCGGCCGTGGGCCTTGCGGGCTGCGACAACACGTTGAAAGAGGTGGACGACCCCGCCGACGACGCCACGCAGGCGGAAGGCGACGAGCCCAAGCGCGAGGTGCCCACGGCCAAGGCCCTGGAAGGCGGCGAGTGGATTACCTTCAACTGCACCACGGGCACCTGCGCCTATCGCTGCCACAACCAGGCTTACGTGGTGGACGGCATCATCGTGCGCCAGGGTACGGGCAACACCCATCCCGACAGCGTGGACTACCCGCAGCTGCGTCCCTGCATCAAGGGCATGAGCACGCGCCGCTTCGTCACGGGGGTGGAGCGCTTGAAGTACCCCATGAAGCGCAAGAACTGGCAGCCGGGCGGCGGCGAGGGCGTGAACGCGCACCTGCGCGGCGCCGACGAATGGGAGCGCATCAGCTGGGACGACGCTATCGACATGATCGCGTCGGAGTTCACGCGCATCCGCGACGCTTACGGCAACCGCTCGTTCCTGGCTCTGGGCGAGCTGGAGCCGAAGATCAACGGCGGCCTGGTAGGCAGCCCCATCCTGAACGCGCTGGGCGGCTGCTTGACCACGTGGGGCCAGGCGTCCCAGGGTGGCTTTCCCGTGGTGGCGCGCCAGATGCGCGGCGCGTGGTCGTCGGGCGTGGCCGATTCCCAGGACCGTATCGCCCTGCGCCATGCCAAGCTCATCGTGTTCTGGGGCACCAACCCCGCCTGGACCGCTTCGGGCGGCAACATGTGGCATTTCCTGAACGCGAAGAAGGCCGGCGGCGCCAAGGTGATCTTCGTTGACCCCTACTTCCATCAGTCCGCCCAGGCCATCGCCGACGAGTGGATTCCCTGCCGCCCCGGCACCGACGGCGCGCTGCTGGAGGCCCTGGCCTACGAGATGATCGTGAACGACCTGCAGGACCAGGAGTTCCTGGACGCCCACTGCCTGGGCTTCGACGCCGACCACATGCCGGAGGACGCGCGTTCCGAAGAGAACTTCAAGGACTACATCCTGGGTACCTACGATGGCGTGCCGAAGACGCCGGAATATGCAAGCGCCATCTGCGGAACCCCCGTTGAGACCATCAAGTCCTTCGCCCGCGAGATAGCCACCACCAAGCCCATGGCCTGGAAGTCCTCCGGGGCGCCTGCCCGCACCTACTACGGCAACCGCTACGCGCAGCTGTTCTTCACCGTGGGCTGGATGACCGGAAACGTGGGCGTGCTGGGCGCTGAAATCTCCGCCGGCGCCTCGAACCCCAACAGCCAGCTGGGCACCCCCGGCGGCACCCCCATGGTGTCGTTCGGCAGCACCGGCTACAAGTACGCTCCCAACCCCATCTGCACCGAGCCCCGCGGCGGCAGCAAGGTGCAGAACGGCGCGTTCAATCCGGAAGAGGAGTACGGCATCCCCTTCAGCGAAACCTTCAAGGCCATCGTGGAGGGCGAGTACTCCGTGCCCGGCCCCAACGGCGAGAAGAAGCCCTGCGATATCCGCTGCATCGTGCGCGACACCATCCATCAGCCGGCGAACCAGCAAAGCGGCGGCATCTGGGTGGAGCCGGCGTTCCGCAAGGAGACCGTGGAGTTCGTGCTGATCCAGGACCGCTACCTGGTGCCCGACGCGCAGTACGCCGACATCCTGCTGCCGGTGACCACCACGCTGGAAGAGGAGCTGTGCTGCTGCGGCTTCTTGGCTCCGGCCGAGATCTGCCTGGCCGGCCGCCGCGTCATCGAGCCGTACTTCGAGTCGAAGTCCGACCCCGAGGTGTACTTCATGCTGTGCGACAAGCTGGGCATCGGCGAGGACGTGGCGCCCCGCATCACCGTGAAGCAGGCGGAGTTCAAGAAGATCGCCGGCGCCACCATCCTGCAGGAGGACGGCTCGCGCGCGCCGCTGGTCACCATCACCCAGGCCGATCTGGACGAGTACGGCGTGGAGGGCGAGCCGCACGAGGGTATCGTGGCGCTGGACGAGTTCCTGAAAAACGGCGGCTATCAGCTGGAGCGCAAGGACGGCGACCACTTCATGAACATCTTCGACAAGGCCTTCGTGGAAGATCCCGAAGCGAATCCCGTGGCCACCACCTCGGGCAAGTACGAGATCTACTGCCAGTCGCTGAAGGACTATTACGACCGCGCGTGCTTCAACGACATCGACGCGCTTCCGAAGTACAAGGCCTGCCCCGAAGGCTACGAGCGCGCCAAGACCGAGGACGAGTACTGCTTCCAGCTGATCACCGCCCATGTGATTCGCCATTCCCACAGCTCGTTCGCCCATGTGAAGCAGCTGGACGAGATCTTCGCGAACGACCTGCTCATGAGCGCTTACGACGCGAAGCAGGCGGGCTTCAAGAAGGGTGACTGGGTGCTGGTGACCACGAAGGAGGGCGGTGCGGTGGCGCGGCGCGTCAACCCGATGCCGCACCTGATGCCCGGGGTGGTCATATTGGGGCAGGGCAACTGGCGCAAGATCGACCAGCAGACCGGTGTGGACGTGGGCGCCAACGCCAACACGCTGTGCAAGAGCGATCTGCTGGGCGACGGGTACCAGTCGTACAACTCGAACTTGGTGAAGATCGAGCGCTACGTTGGCGAGGAGCTGCTGCCCGAGTACAAGCGCGCGCCGCTGACCGCGGGGCTGTAAGGAGGACCGACCATGACCCAAATGGGCTTTTACCACAACACCGACATCTGCATCGGGTGCAAGGCGTGCATCATCTCCTGCAAGGACAAGAACGACCTGCCCCTGGGCGAGAAGTTCCGCCGCGTGTACGATTACGCCAACTGCGACTGGGAGGTGGACGAGAGCGGGGCGTGCACTCCCAGCAACACCTTCGCGTACTCGGTGTCGGTGTCCTGCAACCATTGCACCGAGCCTGCGTGCGAAGCGGTGTGCCCCACCGGATCTATCGTGAAGCGCGACAAGGACGGCGTGGTGCTGCGCGACGAATCCACGTGCATCGGGTGCGGCAGCTGCGTGCAGGCCTGCCCCTACGGCGCCTCGTACGTGAGCGATGCCACGAACACCGCCCGCAAGTGCGATTTCTGTGCTGACCTGCTGGACCAGGGCGAGAAGCCCTACTGCGTGGCGTCGTGCTCCATGCGCTGCCTGGACTTCGGCGACATCGATGAGCTGCGAGCCAAGTACGGCGACGTGGCCACCATCGCGCCGCTGCCGGAGGATACCAGCACCGGGCCGAACGTGGTGTTCTCGCCGTCGCGCCTGAACCCCGACGGCGCCTTGGAGGGCGTGCTGCTGAACGAGGAGCAGGAGCTCATCTCCGAGACGGTGTAGGTTCTCGCGGCCGCCCGGCCCTGGCCCCGCCCCCTGTTGGCCGGAGCCGGGCGGCCGCTTTTCAGCTTTCAGCTTTCCACTTCCCGACGAAAGGGGTTTTCATGGACGAACGCGAAACCGTTGCGCTGGGGCTTTCGGCGCGCACGGCGGTCTACAGCCTTATGCAGGCCCTTTTTGGCCGCGAGCCGCAGGAGTCGGTGGTGGCGTCGCTGGCATCGCCGGAGCTCCTGCAGGTGACAAGCTTGTTTTTCGACGGCCAGCCGCTGGGCGGACTTGCTGGTGGCTGCTGCGCCGATGCGGCGGGCGGCGGGAGCGAGCGGGCGGCGGGCGAGCTGCTGCGGGCGCGTGTCGGCGAGCTGCAGGCAGCGGCCCAGCGGTGTGCGGACGGGGGTGCGGAGGCGCTCGATGCGCTGAGCAGCGCCTATGCGCGCTTGTTCGTGGGGCCGCGGCGTCCGGAAGCGGCTCCGTGGGAGTCGGCGCATCGCGGCGAGGACGACACGCTGTTCCAGCCCTCCACGCTGGAGGTGCGCAAGGCCTATGTCGCTCACGGGCTGATCCCGTCGCGCTACCCGCGCATCGCCGACGACCACCTGGCTATAGAGCTGGGCTTTCTGGCGTCGCTCGGGCAGCGGGCCGCGCAGGCTTTCGAGCAGGGCGACGCCGAGGCGTGGAAGGTCAACGTGTCTGCGTCCCGGGAGTTTCTGCGCGATCACGTGCGACCGTGGCTGCCCTCGTTCTGCCAGGCGCTTGACCAGGCAAGCTGCGGCGATCTCTACCGCGAAGCAGCTCGGGCGCTTGAATCGTTCACCCAGGTAGATATCTCGTTTTTGGAGACTGCTTCTTTATCGTAGCCGCTTTCGCCGTTGCTTCGTAGTTGAGAAGACGATTGTGCGTGCGAAGCGCTAAAACTGCAGAGAAGCGGGGTTGAGCAGGAAGTCGAAGACGTTCATCATGAGTATCCCCTCCTCGTTGTAGTGGGGAGCAAGGCCGTCCTTGGTGACGATAACCTTCTTGAACGAATCGTCTATCCTGACGAGGGACGCCTCCTCCTGCTTCACCTTTTCTGGCGTCGGGAGCGCGAATGCGGACTGGATGTAGTAGCGCTGGCTGCCCTGGTTGCAGACGAAGTCGACCTCGTAGTTCACCCTCTCCGTCTTCCCGGCGCCGTTTCTCCTGTAGGATGTGACGACGCCGACATCGACCGTATACCCACGCCCTCGAAGTTCGTTGTAAACGACGTTCTCAAGCATATGCGTTTCCTCAAGCTGCCGGAAGCTTAGCCTGGCATTGCGTAACCCAAGGTCAATCGCGTAGTACTTCGCATTCGCCCCAATGTATCGCCTTCCCTTCACGTCGTAGCGCACTGCCTTCTCGAAGAGGAACGACTCCTCCAGGTGCCTGATGTACTGCTCCACCGTGCGTGGGGAAAGGGTGGAGTGCTTCTCGCTTTTGAAGGTGTTCGCTATCTTCGTGGGGTTCGTCAGGGTGCCGATGTTGGAGGACAGCACGTCCACCAAGTCGCCCAAATCACCTTCGTTGCGGATTCCGTAGCGCTCGACCAAGTCGCGGATATACGTTTCGTCGAGCACGCTTTTCAGGTACGCAGCTTTGCGCTCGTCTCCTTCCCGCAGCGTCACGGGGGGAAGGCCGCCGTAGGTCACGTACTCCGCATACCCGTTACGGACGTCGCCTTCGTACTGCTCCATAAACTCCGAGAAGCTCAGCGGCCTCATGGGAATCTCTTCGCCTCGGCCCCTGAACTCGGTTGCGACGTCCCGCGAGAGAAGGCGGGCATTGCTTCCGGTAACGTAGACGTCCAGAGAGCAGGAGCGGGTCAGGTCGTTGAGAACGTCGGAGAAGGAGTCGAGCATCTGGACCTCGTCGACGAGGAGGAAGTGCTTCTCTCCGTCCCGAACACGGGAGTCAACGTAGTCGAGAAAAGCGTTCGGGTCGCGTAAGGGCCGATTCCGGAACCCGTCGAGGTCGATTTCGATGACGTGGTCCGGTCTTACTCCCCCTTCCAGCAGCTGGCGCTTGAAGAGCGTTCCCAGCAGATAGGACTTCCCGCACCGCCTGATTCCCGTGACGATCTTTATCTGGCCCGACCCGATGCTTTCCAAAAGCTTGCGTACATAGGTTTCGCGAGAATACTCCATGGTGTTCCCCAGTTCCATTTTCTGTGTATTAACACACTTTTTTGACCAGAAACGAAGTATAGCCTCTTCGCGAGGGGATGGGAAGCCGGAATGATGCGCCAGCCTGGGCTGTTGGCTACGTCAGGTCGGCTGTTCGTGAATCCGTTCTTCCGGGCGACAGCCCTCATGCTACCAGGGATTCACGCATGCAATAATCTCCTAACGTGGAGAACGAATTGCGCGCTTGTCAGGTTCTCTGAGGTGAGAGCGCATCCCCCTTGAGTTTTGGGCAATGAGACTGGCTTCGGCTCAATATGAGGCAGTTCATGGTGTTCGAGCTGATCATAGCCTTGGCTCAAAGCTTCTGCATCATGCGGGGCGGCCGTTTCTCGCTGTTCGGTCCAGACAAGGAAAAATCTGAAGCTTCGTAGATCGAGGGGCAAAATGAAAGTAGCAATCTCCAACACAAAGCGAGGAGTATCTCGGCTACGGTTTCGAGGGAATTGTACGGTCAGGTTGCAGCTTGCGCCAAAGTTAAAGATAGGTCGATGTCCTGGGTCGTTCGTGAGGCGTTGAAGGCTCATCTTGGTTAGAATCCCGATAAAGACGTCGGGAAACGCCAGCGTCGAACTGCGGGAGTGTTGGCACCTGGGCAGCTTAGAGGCGGCTAAGCAGGGGCTCGTCGGAGATGAGCGCGCCTCTGTCGGGCCCCTGTCATTTCGCCTACTGCTGCTCGGCTTCGCGCCAGCGCTTCAGGTGGGGCAGCAGCGTGGCCATGAGCGAGACGGCCTCTTCGCGCGAGATTCCCATGGCGTCGGCTTCCAGCTGGGCCGTGGCCTCGATGAACTCGTCCATGTCCACACCCTTCGCCGTGAAGTCGCCCTGCTGGTAGCAGTACTTGCAGTAGCTTTCGCTGGAGCTGCCGTCGGCTTCGGTGCCGTGCAGCGCTGGGTCGGGGATGGGCATCGAGCAGCACTGGCAGTAGTATTCCATGGGCATGTCGAAGAATCGCTCCAGCGGCACGCCGTAGGTGGTGCAGATGAGCTTCACCATGTCGATGCCCGGCTGCGTTTCGCCGGTTTCCCAGCGCGATACCGCCTGGCGAGTGACGTACAGGTCGTGGGCCATCTGCTCTTGGGTGAGCCCCTTCTCGGTGCGGATGGAAGAGATGGTGTCGCTCATAGCCATGGGGGGAGTCCTTTCGTAGGGGTGATTGTGCTGCGGCACCGTTTCATTATGAAGCTTCGCCGCGCACGCGCAAGCAACAGCCCGTTGCGGAAGCATCGGTTTGGGCGCCGGAAAAAGCAGCAGGTGCCCGCTTCCCCATGCAGCCGATGGCGTTTGTGGCACACTCCGGCCGCCCCCATGCAGTCGATGACGTTTATGGCACTTCGCCGCCCCCCATGTAACGGAAGACGGTTATGGCAGAAAACGCTGTAACGGAAGACGATTATGTACGATTTTCTGTAACGAAAGACGTTTATGGCAGGTTTCGATTGCCATAAACGTCATCGGTTACACGGGGCGTCGGCGGCGGTCTGTTACGGTTGTCGCCCGCTTCCGCGCCCTTTCGCTGCAACCTGCCTCAACCGTCGTCTGCTTCTGCCCACTCGCGCCGCAGCCTGCTCCTGCCTGCTCGCGCCGCAGTCTGCTCCCGCACCCTCGCGCTGCGGCGATCTTGAGGGAGGTCAGCGGATTGCCTTCGATGTTGAGGCGAGTCGCTTCGGCTCAGGCAAGCATCGAAGGCGAAGTCGTGGCCGGGAAAGTCGATCGCGTCGCATTCTGCAATCTCGTAGCGAATCGATTTACTGCGACATTGCAGCTTTGCGCAGCCGTTGAGCAAGGGCTAGGCTCTTTCCACGAAATCCAGCAGCTCTTGGCGGTTGTGGACGTCTAGCTTGCGGTAGAGGCCGCGCACATGGGTGGTCACGGTGCTGTTGGCCAGCACCAGCTCGTCGGCGATGCGGGGAATGGTGCGGCCTTTCGCCAGCAGAAGGAAGATCTCGGTTTCGCGCGGGGACAGGCCGCGGGCTTGCGCGATGGCCTGGATGCGGGTTTGGGCGGCCGACGCCTCGTCTTCCGGGCCGCAGGCGCGAGCGTTCGTCGAGCCGCCTTCGACGGTCGGGCTGTCGGCTGCTATGCGGTTCTTGAGCGCAGCGGTCGATCCCAGCAGCGTCACCAACACCAGAAACGCCAGCGCCGTGGGAAGCAGCAGCGATTCCACGGCGAAGGACGCGACCAGCCAGCGAGCAACCAGCAAGCCCGCCAGAACACCGATTTGCGCGGTCAGCTTTCCCAGGGCGAACACGGCAACGGGGCTGCGTCGGGAAGCGCGGGCAACGTTGGCGAAGATCATCCACATGATGAGGTCGGCAACGCGAACGGCCGCCACGATGATGGCCCACACGAACGCCCGGTCTCCGAAGTCTACGACGGAAAGCACCAGCGACGCGGCTGCAATCAAGGGAAGAGCCAGGTAAAAGACGGAATCCCAGCCCAGCGAAATCGAAAACGCCATAATGATGGCCAGCATCACGAAGGCCATGGCAGCGCTACAGAGCATTACGAGGCCCATGTCGTGGCTGCTTGGGCCGTCGGGCGATAGCAGCACGCGAAACAGCCCGAAAGCGAAGGAGAACACCAGGATGAGCGCCACCACGCTGGCGGGGAACGGCCGGTGTGGAGAGGCCTTGGCTGCGGACGTGCAGAGAGTCGGCTGACCGGGGCTTATCGTGCGGCCTTCGCCGGCAATCGTGGAAGGTGTCCCTTTGTCGCGGGCTGCGATGCCCTTCGACGCGCCGGCGGGCACAAGCAGGGCGGCTCCTAGAGGAATGACGATGGCGGCAAGCGAGGTCAGCACGCCGCGATCGAGCACAAGCGACGCCAGCACGATGGCAAGCAGGAACGAGACCACGGTGCAGGGCGCAACGTGCTTGGGTTCCAGGCTTGCGTAAAACACGCCCCATTGCAGGTAGATGACTGAAATACCCATGCCGGCCACCAGGCTTCCGCCGATGAAAACCGTATTGCCCGCGCTGCCGAACAGGCCGCTGAACGCCATGGCGGCCGTGGCCGCCGCCGCAACTACCCCGGCGCCGACCGCTGCGCTGCGTCGCTGCAGCAGCCCCGGCTTTGCCCAGGCCAGGGGAATGGCGGCGGCGTAGATGACGGCACCGGATGCGATGGTGAGGAAGCTGAGCGACGCGCCGCCCATGGGCTGGGCGGCAAAGGGCGATTGCGCGAACGTGGGGCTGAGCACGGCCAGGTAGATCCACATCCACCAAAGGCCGAACCCGAAGGCTCGCGGTGGAAGCTTTGCTATCTTCTGGAATAGAGCCATTCTGCTGCCCCTTGATGCATTCGATTCCCCTATGTCTGGTGCACGCGTGCTCTGTGCAGGTCGGCGCGCAGGTTGCACTTTCCCATTGTAGAGGTTCCGCCCTCCTACGACGAGACCCCCTTGCGACAGTCCCGTCGGGGTATCGCAAGGGGGTGGAGGGCGGTTCGGTTGCCGCCTTGCCGATGCATTCGCTTCGGCGGTTGGTTACACGCGGGTTTACAGGGTTTCGCCCTTCGCCAGCGCCTGGCCCAGCAAGCGGCCGAAGGTGACGCAGCGGCCGTGGCTGATGCCGGGGATGAGGATGGGGTAGCTGTCGGTGACGAAGTTGCCCTGGGCGTTGCCGATGGCGTACAGGCCGGGGATGGCTACGTCGTTTTGGTTGCACACCTGGGACTTCGCGTTCACGTTCAGGCCGTACATGACCACCAGCACGCCGCAGCGGTTGCGCGATGCGTAGAACGGGGGCGTGTCGATGGCGAACAGCTGCTCGGCCGGCATGGAGAACTCTTCGTCGTTGCCGGAAGCGCAGTAGCCGTTGTAGCGATCCACTTGGGCTTTGAACGCCTCGGCAGGCATGCCCATGGCTTCGGCAAGCCCTTCCAAGGTGTCGGCCTTGTACATGAGGCCCTTCTTGGTGTCCTCTTCGAAGGAGGCCTTGCGCTTGTCGCTGACCAGGTCCTCGCCGCGGAAGTCCTTGCCCGAGGGCATCATCTTCAGGATGTTGGTCTCCCAGTTGGCGTCGAAGATGGACCAGCCTTCGCTTGCCGGCTGGGGCAGCGTGGCGTGGCACAGGTTCGGGCCGGGCGAGTTTTCCTTCACGTAGCGCTCGCCGTTCAGGTTCACGGTCATCCAGGTGATGCCGCGGCCGTCGTCGGAGAGCTGGCCGCCCGCCGCTGCGCTGGAGGGCAGAGCCATGGTGGCCTGGTTGGTCTTCTGGTGTCCCGCGCCGATCCACATGCCCATGTTCAGGCCGTCGCCGGTGTTGCCGTCGATGGGGGTGTACAGGATCTGGTCGGTCTGGGCTGCCGGGGGCGCCCACATGCGTAGCATCTGCTCGTTCTGGGTGATGCCGCCGGTGGCTATGATGACGCCGTTCTTGGCGTTGAAGTGTACATATCCATTGTCGGTGGAGGCGATGCAGCCGGTCACCGGGCCGTCGCCCTCGCGGATGAGCTGCTCGGCCTTGGTGTTGTAGCGGATGTCGGCGCCGTCTTCGCGAGCGTAGCCTTCGATATAACGCACCATCAGGTGGTTCGTGTACTCGCCGTCGGCGGTCTTCTGTTCCATGCCGAACTGGATGGCCGTGGGAAACTCCTTGGTGCAGGGGTTCGTGGACTTGGCCGCCGCTTCGCCGAGCGAGCCAGCGTTGCAGGGCAGGCCGTCGGCGGTCAGGCGGTCGATGTAGTAGTCCATGACCTCGCCGCTTTTGTTCATCCAGATGTTGAACAGGCCCATGTCGGTTTTGTTGCAGGTGATCTGGCAGTAGTACTCGCGCATGAGCGCCTTGTCTATGGTTACGCCGCTGTCGCGCTGCACCTTGCAGTCCACCACGCCCACGTCGTGGCCGCGGGCGCTGAATTCGGCGCACTTCTCGATGAGCACGGTGTTCGCGCCTGCCTCGGCGGCAGATTGGGCTGCCACCACGCCTGCGGTGCCGGCGCCTATGATGAGCACGTCGCAGTCCACGGTTTCCACGATCTGGTCGGCCGGGATGGGCGCCGGCGGGTTCTGCCAGCTGTTGACGACGGCGTCACTGCTGACCGCATTGCCGTTAGCGCTGCCGTTGGAGCCGCTCCCGTTGCCGGTTGCGCTGCCCGAGCCGGGATTTCCTGCGCACCCTGCCAACCCCATCAGGCCGGCAGCCGCGAGAGCGGTGGCACCGCCGGCCAGAAAGCCGCGACGGTCCATAGTGAGTTTCTTGTCCATAGGTTCCCTCCTTTTGGCTGGATGCTCCGACGCCAGGCGACGGGTGCCGTCGCGCCGGCGCATCCAACCTTACGCGACGCGTGCAGCCAGCGATTCCACCCAAGTAGACGAAATTTCGGCAAATCGCTTATCCCCTGAAACCGATGAAGCCGCCGAACAGGGATGTTCCAGTCTTCTCGCGTGGAAGTCCGTTGCGTTTGCGGGAGAAACCCGGGTTCGCTTGCCTTTAGCGGTGGCAGGCGCCCCGAGTCCTTTCGCGGGGCGGTGCTGGGAAGCGGCAGTCGTTTAGCGCCGCCGCCGACGAGGTTGCGGGTTTCCTGCGTTCCCGCAGCGACGATCTTGCTGGCGATGCAGCTGAAGGTCGTGGCGACGCTGTAATCCGAGCGCTCACCAGCGTCGCCCAGGTCGTGGGTATGATTGCGACTTCTCGACCGGCGCAGGCTGTTCGGGAGAGCAGCGCGAAGGCTTGCCAAGAGGGGGCGTGATGGTTGCGCGCCGTCGTTGATTCGTGCGCCAAGGGCGGCTGCGGGTGGCGACCTACGTGGGGTCATCGGTTGTGACGGGCTCTGGTCGCTGCCCATGCAACGAGCGGCGTTTGTGGCACACCCGGCCGCCCCCCATGTAACCGATGACGTTTGCGGCACGCCTCAGCCGCCCCATGCAACCAATGCGTTTGTGGCGCTTTGCGGGCCTCCGGTGTAACGGGAGACGTTTGTGGCAGAAAAACCTGTAACGAACGACGGTTATGTACGATTTTCTGTAACGAAAGACGTTTATGGCAGGTTTCGATTGCCATAAACGTCTCCCGTTACATCGAACATCGGCGGCGGTCTGTTACGGTTGTTGCCCGCTTCCGCGCCCATGCGCTGCGACCTGGCACAACCGCCGCCTGCTCCTGTCTACGCCCTGAGCTAAGGTGAGGATTTCTGTAATCTGGTAAGGTTTCGTTCGCCATGATGAACGATGGCCGGGTGTTTAACGGGCTGTTCCAGGAGAGAAAGGGTTTGGTTGTGGCTTTGGGTATGAAGGACATGCTTGGCGGGATGAAGAACGCGGCAAGCGGGGTGGTGCAGGGCGGTCTTGGCAACTACAGCGAGATGTCTGTGGACCAGATGCGCAAAGAGTATGGCATGTATCTCATGGAGGGCGAGGAGATACAGGTGGGCTTCAAGCTCATCAGGGACGCGCTCATTTTCACGGATAAGAGAATTATTTTCACAGACAAGCAGGGGGCCACTGGTTCCAAGATGTCTGTGAAGTCAATCAACCTGTTCTCAATCGTCGAGGTTTCGATGGAGACGGCCGGCTTCGGATTCGACGATAGTGAGCTGACGTTTACCTATATCCAGACCGCCGATATGAAGGCCCATTCCCTTACGTACGTGTCGCACAAGCTGGAATTCCCGAAGAAGTACGATGTTCAGCCGCTTTACCGGCTCCTCCAGGAGCTGGCCTACGCAAATTGCGTTCGACTGAATGGGCTGGAATAGACGGGAGTCGCATAAAGCACGGATGTCTTCTGTTGGGGGTACGTTCTTGCTAGGCTATAGCGAAATGCACCCCCAACAGCGATAAAGGGGCTGCGAAGTCCTCGCGAGTTCTCCGCAGCCCAATCTTTGTGCGCTGACTCTTTTTTTTTCGCTGCTGACGCTTACTCGCGCCTTTTGCTCGCGGGGCCGAAGCCTGCCTCGCCTACTTTCCCGCGGCGGCGTTCTTGCCGGCGATGTAGCCGAAGGTCATGGCCATGGCGATGCTGTGGCCCTGCAGCACTTCGGGATACACCACGCTGAAACGGTTGCCCTGCACGTTGCCGGCCGCGTACAGGCCGGGAATGACATCCAGGTTCTCGTTGTACACGTGGCATTCCTCATCGCTTTCGAGGCCCGACATGGTCACCAGATTGCCAACGCCCTTCATAGACCCGTCGCCGATGTAGGTGTCGCAGAAGAACGGGGGCGTGGTCAGCCCGATCATGCGCTTCGATACCTTGCCGTAGTCCTCGTCATCGCCCTTTGCGCACAGTTCGTTGTAGCGCTTGATGCTGGCCAGCGCCGCATCCTTGTCGATGTCCATCTGGTCGACCAGCCCCTCGATCGTGTCCGAGGTCAGTAGCTTGCCCTCTTCGGCTTCTTTCTGCACCGTCTCGAACTTCACCTCAGGATGCTTGCCGTGGCCGTAGGGCATATCGTCCATGTGATCGAAGAAGCTGGCGTCGTACAGCTGGAAGACCGTCTTGTCCTTCTGCTCGTACAGGCGCTCCGTGAACTGCTGTCCTTGGATGTCCTCGTTCATAAAGCGCTGTCCGCGTTTGTTCAGCACCAGCGCGGGCAAAGTGCCCACGGTGTAGGTGCCGCCGCCGATTGCGTGGGTCATGTTGCAGCCGTCGAGCTGCATCATGGCACCTGCCCAGGCGCCCATGCGATGCCCGTCGCCTACGTTGCACTGGTTTCCCTGCGCGTCCATGACCGAGTAGATGTTCTTGATGCCGTCCTCGTCGAAGCGGCGCGACAGGAAGGCGTTGACCATGGCCAGGTTGCTGAAGAAGTCGCCCGTGGCGAGCACGACGCCCTTGCGCGCGGTGGCCTTGTAGAAGTTGCCGTCGGCATCCTGCGCTATGACGCCGGTTACGTGGCCGTTGTCGTGCAGCAGCTTTATTGCGGGCGTGAAGCGCATGATGCGCAGCTTGTCACCTGCGGCCTGCTCGGCTTTCGCGATGTTGGCCTCGAAGAACGGCGTGGCATTGGGGGCGACGCAGGCGGTGCCGGGGAAGCAGGGCCAGTATTCCTCCAGCGGGTTGTAGTTCGCGGGGTAGGGCCACGACGTTTCCTTAATGCCCGTCGCGTCCTTGGGCAGTTTGTTGCCCTCGGCCGACGACGTGAACACGACTTCGGGGTTCTCCAGCGCAGCGCCGAAGAACCAGTCGAAGGCTTCGCCGTTGGTGTTCAGCCACTTGCTCATGATGGCGTCGCTGTTTCGGTTCAGGCAGCCTTTCATGACTGCATTGATGATGGCGGTGCGGTCCCAGTACTTTTCGCTCTCGGGGTAGTGCTCAAGCCACAGCTTGCTGCCGAACGCATGGGCGTTCTTCGACGTCAGGCCGAAGTTCTCTCCCTTTTCGAAGACGACGACGGAAGCACCTTCCTCGCAGGCGGCGCGGGTGGCGCAGACGCCTGCCCAGCCTAGGCCGACCACCACCACGTCCACGTCCATTTCCTCGGCGAAGGTGTCGGGGGTTGCGGGCTCGGTGCCCAGCCAGTCATTGCTTGTGGCGGCCGGTGCGGCAGTGGGTTCGGCAGCGGCGTTCACATCTGGCTTGTCCTGTGACGGCGTGGGGCTTGCGGGGGCCTCGCTCTTCGGCGAGCAGCCGGCGGCGCCCATGGCTGCGGCAGCGCCCCCCAGCGCCATGGCCCCCAGAAAAGCGCGACGGCTCAACGATCCTTGTGCTTGCATCCCTCTCTCCTTTCCTCGCGGGTACGTTCGATACCCGGTTCATGGGGCGGATGGTAAGCTTCGAGAGCGATGACGCGGTATAGCGAAGGCAGGGTGATTTGCGATTCCCTATCGCCCATTCGTGGTGAAAACGGCCAAGCGGCACCATCGACGCGAAGAACCCCCTCTTTCGACGTGGGCCTTTCACGTACAATGGTGCCACACGCGTGCCGTCGCAGCAGAGGGCGGGCCGGAAGGTTTGCGGTTCGGGAGGAACCGCTGCGCCTGCCCGGGACGGTACGTTGGCAGAAGGGGATTTATGGGTAAACGAAAGAAACGGGAAGCGGGACGGGCGCTTGTGCTGCACCCGGCTTTCTTCGGTTTCGGGTTGCTTTTGGCTTGGAAGGCTTTCGTAGTGCCCTTTGCTGCGCCGAAAGTGTTCAGCTCGTCGCTGCAGATTCTGGTACCTGTGGTGGCGGTGCTGCTGTGGAAGCACCTACACCCCCTCGAGCGTCGTCCCGGTGTGCTGTGGGGCATCGGTGGCGCGGGAACGGCGGCAGCGCTGCTTCTGGGCTTCGCATCGGCGGGTCAGCCTTTTGCCGCGCTGCCCTTCGTCTTCGAGCTGGCCTCCTATGCTTCGTCAGCGGTCTACACGTTGTTTTTCTTGCTGTGGTGCGAGCTGTACGCAAAGCTGGACATTGCGAGCGCGGGCGTGGCCGTGGCGGGTTCGTACCTGCTGGGTTCGGCGCTGTACTTCGGGCTGGGGCCATTGGATGCCTCTATGCTATTGGGGATCGGGATGGCGCTTCCGCTGGCCAGCTCGGCCATGCTCTCTTGCGGATTAGGCTATCTGGTCCGGGCGGCAGGGTCCGGTGCCCCGAATCGCTGGCGCGGCGAGAGTCTTGCCTCGTTGTTGCACAGCCGCATCTTTCCTTGGCGCATCATCTTCGTTATAGGGGTGTTCTATTTCGCCGCAGGGGTGAGCCGAGCGGTGCTGTCCACGTCGCTCGACCTGCTGTCGGTCGGATGCGCTGGGGGGCTGGTGGTTGCGCTCGTGGCTCTTTCGTCCATGCGCTCGTCGGGCGTGTCGATTTACCGCATGATGGGCATTGCGCTGCCGGTGATGGCGGTGAGTCTTCTAGTGGGGGTTATCGCCGGCGACGGGGACGCTGCGGCCCGGGTACTCATCAGCGTCGCCCAGACCGTGGGCATGATCGTGCTGGTGATGCTTCTGTGCGACAGCTCGCACCGGTTCGGGCTGCCGGTGGTGGTGCTGGTAGCCGCCGCTCGCATCGTCACCACCGTGGCTTTTCTCGCTGGCGGGTACACGAGCGGCATGACCCTGGAGCTGGCGAACCGAACATTAGGGACGGAGCTGCTGTATGCGGTGGCCATTGTGGCTTTCGGGGTGGCGACGGCTTACTGGCTCTACGGCGTGAACGCGGCTAACGAGTTCGCCGTTCAGGAGGGCGACGCGCCGAGTAGCGCCCGTTCTCCCCTGAGGGGCGCCGTCGGATTCGGCGATTGCGAGGCGAAGGGGTCGGCTCGGGCCGAGGGCGTGCAGGAGGGGCAGCTCCCCCGGGCGCTCACCGGCGATCAGGCTTCCGAGGCGCTGCGGACCTATATCGAGCTGCGAAGCCATGCTCTTGCTGAAAGTTATGGGCTTTCTCCACGTGAGACCGATGTTCTAGTGCTGCTGGCCTGGGGAAAGAGCATTCATGCTGTGGAGGAGACCTTGGTGCTGTCGACCAACACCATTAAGACCCACGTGCGCCACATCTACTCCAAGCTGGGCATTCATTCCCGCGCCGAGCTAGATATGCTGCTCTACGACGACTCTTTGGTTGGTACGGGCTGTTCGGGAGAGTAGCGCGAAGGCTTGCCAGGGTGGCATGACGGTTGTGCGCAGCCGTTGGTTCGTGCGCCAAGGGCGGCTGCGGGTGGCTACCTGCGTGGGGCTATCGGTTGTGACGGGCTCTGGTCGCTGCCCATGTAACGAACGACGTTTGTGGCACGCCCCAACCGCCCCCCATGTAACCGATGGCGTTTGCGGCACGCCTCAGCCGCCCCATGCAACCAATGCGTTTGTGGCGCTTCGTCGGCCTCCGATGCAACGAATGACGTTTATGGCAGGAATCGCTGTAACGAACGACGGTTATGTACGATTTCCTGTAACGAAAGACGTTTATGGCATGCTCCAGCCATCCCCCGTGTAACGAACGACGTTTATGGCAGAAAACGCTGCAACCGATGACGGTTATGTACGATTTCCTGTAACGAAAGACGTTTATGGCAGGTTTCGGTTGCCATAAACGTCATCGATTACATGGGCGGTGGTTGGTGGGCGGCGTGCATCGCGATGGGGCTGCGGGCGTGGGTGGCGTGCATCGCGGTGGGGCCACGGGCGTGGGGCGCGTGCATCGCGATGGGGCCGCGGGCGCAGGAAGCGGGATGGGAGGGGTGGCTTGCTGCTGGTGAGACGGGAGTGCTAGCAGGCGGCGTGGAGGGGCGGATTGTGGGCCGCCGGTGCGGGTGGCGTGCATCACGGTGGGGTTGCGGGCGTGGGGCGCATGCATCGCGGTGGGGCCGCGGGCGGATGGCTGCGCTGGTATCGCGGGTGGATGCGATCGACGGCCCGGCGCCCTTGGGGGTGTGGCGGCGGGGTGGGGAGGCTGGGCCGACCGATGCGATGGAATGGCGGTGGAGCGAGGCGGGGGCGGCCGGCTCGGGAGGCAGGCTGTGCTAGGATGGTAAGTTGATTTGTCAACAAATGAGGAGGATTCGTGCCCCAACCCAAGGAATGGGCCGACGTCCGGGTAATCGGCATTCCCCGCGCGTTGCTCTACTATCGGTTCGGAGAGCTGTGGAAGACGTTCTTCGAACAGCTGGGCTACCAGGTGCAGCTCAGCGACCCCACAGACAAAGATATCGCCGACGAGGGCGACCGGCTTTCGGTGGACGAGTGCTGCCTGGCCTCGAAGGTGTTCATGGGCCACGTGGCGAACCTGGCGGGCCGCTGCGACGCGGTGTTCGTGCCCTGCTACTCGTCCGAACAGCCCCGCCACGGCTTCTGCACCAAGTTCCAGTCGGTGACCGACCTGGTGCGCAACACGTTCCGCGACCAGAAGCTGCGGGTGGTCTCGTGCCACATCACCGACGCGCGCAGCGAGAAGAACGTCCGCCGAGCCCTAGAGGAGATGGCGGTGCGCATGGGCGCTTCGGTCCGTGACGCGAAGAAGGCGTCGAAGGCGGCTTGGAACGCGCAGGCTGCCCACGACAAGGCGCTGGCAGATTCCCAGGAGCGCCTGGTCAAGGCCATAGAAGCCCAGCGCAAGTCGCTGCGCAAGACCGAGAAGGCCGCCATCGCCGCCAATGCCAAGGCGGAGAAGACCCTGGCCGCGGCCAACGCCAAGGCGCAGCGGGCGGCGCTTTCCGACCACAAGCTTCCCGAAGGGGCCATCTCGAAGGCTGCGAAGGCCGCCGTGGCCGCCGACGAGGCAACTGCCCAGGTCGACGCTGCTGCAGCCCCGCTCTCCATCTTGGTGGTGGCTCATCCCTACATCACGCGCGACGCGTACCTTTCTGGTGCGGTGCTGGAGGCGCTGGAATCCATGGACGTGACGGTGCTCTACGCCGAAGCCGTGGACCACGACAAGGCCTACAAGGAAAGCTTCGAGTTCTCCGACACCATGCCGTGGCTGATCAATCGCGAGCTTATCGGCGCCATCCTGCTGCTGGAGGACCAGGTGGACGGCATCGTGCTCATCAGCGCCTTCCCCTGCGGCCCCGACTCCATGACCAACGACGCCATCATGCGCTGCATCCAGGGCAAGCCCATTTTAAACCTGATGATCGACGCGCAAAGCGGCACGGCCGGCGTGGAAACCCGCGTTGAAAGCTTCGTCGACATCCTGCGCTTCCAGCAGAAGGGAGGCTACGTCCATGAGTAACGGCAATCCCGACCAGTCGCCCTCCGTGGAGCCCCAGGCCATGCTGGAACAGGTGCGCTCGTCCATTGCCTACCAGCACGAGCGCCTTCGCCCGCCCTCGCTGCACGCCGACCGCAAGGCGGCCAAGCAGGCGCGTCACAAGGCGAAGCACCACAAGTACACCAAGGCGGCGTTCTTCCGCTACTGCTACTACGAGCCGGCGTTCAAGTTCTTCTGTGAACAGGTGCTGGACGTTGACTACCTGCCACTGCCCGAAGCCACGCGCCTTACCGACGAGATGGGCGTGCAGAACTCCAGCGACTACGTGTGCACGCCGTTCAAGCACATCCTGGGCGACTTTATCGAAGCGCTCGACCGCGGCGCCGACATCCTCATCCAGTTCGGCGGCCCGTGCCGGCTGGGCTACTACGGCGAGCTGCAGGAATCCATCCTGCGCGACATGGGCTACGAGTTCATCATGCTCAACTTCTCCCACGGCATCGAGTTGGGCTACGTCGGCTGGGCGAAGGAATGCATCAAGCTGGTGAACCCCAAGATCGACATCCCCCACGGCGTGATGCAGCTGAAGGCCACGGGCAAGATGATCGAATGCCTTGACGAGCTGCGCGACTTCTACCTGGCCAACGCCGGTTTCGAAGTGGAGAAAGGGGTGTTCGACGCCGCCTGGGAGCGCGCCATGGACGCCTTCCGCACCTGCATGGACGAGCGCGACATCAACGCCGCCTTCCGTGACGCCATGGCCGAGCTGCGCGCCATCCCGCTGGACAAGCCGGCCGACCCCATCCGCATCGGCATCGTGGGCGAGCTGTTCACCGCCATCGACGAGCGGGCCAACCTGGAGCTGGACCACAAGCTGACGGCCATGGGCGTGGAAGTGCACCGCATGCTGAACTTCACGAACCGCTACCTGCGCTACAACGAGCCCAACCTGCGCGCGGGTGCCAAGGATTACCTCACCTACGACATGGGTCCCACCTCCACGATGACGGTGCTGGCGGCGAAGAAGTACGGCGAGGCTGGTTTCGACGGGGTGATACACGCGAAGTCCGCCGGCTGCACGCCCGAGATCGACTGCATCCCGGTGCTGCAGCGGGTGAGCGAGGACTTCCGCATGCCCATTCTGTACCTGACCTACGACTCCCAAACCTCCGACACCGGTTTGGACACGCGCCTCGAGGCGTTCTACGACATGCTTTCCATGAAGAAGGAGAAGAGAAAATGACGTTGGCGTATCTGGGAATCGACATCGGGTCCATCTCCACGAAGGGCGTGGTCATCGACGAGAACCGCAACATCATCGCCCGTTCCTACCTGTGGACCGAAGGCAACCCCACCGAGGCGTCGAAGAACGTGGTGCGCGAGCTGGAATCGCAGCTGGCCGAGTCGGGCGAGGAAGTGCAGATCGTGGGCGCCGGCACCACGGGAAGCGCGCGGCGGCTGGTGGGCGCGATGCTGGGCGCCTCGGTGATCAAGAACGAGATCACCGCGCATGCCGTGGGCACCACGCACCTGCATCCCAACGTGCGCACCATCCTTGAGATCGGCGGCCAGGATTCCAAGATCATCTGCGTGTCCGACGGCATTGCGGTGGACTACGCCATGAACACCCTGTGCGCGGCGGGCACCGGCTCGTTTCTGTCCAGCCAGGCGCACCGTTTGGGCGTGGAGGTAGAGGAATTCGGCGAGGTGGCCCTGACCTCGAAGAAGCCGGCGAACATCGCGGCCCGCTGCACCGTGTTCGCGGAAAGCGACCTGGTGCACAAGATTCAGGTGGGCTATGCGCGCGAGGACATTATCGCGGGGCTGTGCAACGCCGTGGCATCGAACTACCTGAACAACGTGGGCAAGGGCAAGAAGATTCTTGAGCCGGTGGTGTTCCAGGGCGGCGTGTCGAAGAACGCCGGCGTGGTGCATGCCTTCGAAGAGCAGCTGGGCATGCCGGTGGCGGTGGACCCGGACGGGCACCTGATGGGCGCTTTCGGCGTGGCATTGCTGGCGGCCGACGCGGGCCCGGTGACCAACGCCGCGGCCGGTCCCTTCGTCAGCGGCACGTTCGACTTCGACGCCATGCTGGACTTCGATTTCAAGACCCGCGAGATCGAGTGCAACAAGTGCGCCAACCACTGCGAGGTCATTTGCGTGTACCGCGACAAGGACATCATCGACAGCTGGGGCAACCGCTGCGACAAGGGAGCCGTGAAGACGGTAGCGTAAGCGGGGGAGGGCGACTCCCAAGCAAGCGACAAGGGCTGGTCTCGGGTGGCAAGGTGCCCGGGCCGGCCCTTGTTTCATAGGGGCAAGGAGCGTGCCGGAGCGCGCAAGGGTTGCCCCGGTTTTTACTAACGCCGCTTACCGATTGGCGGGTCTCAAAGGACGCATCTCCTGTAGCATAGAAACATTCGCATTTTTTCGACTTGAGAAGTGAAGAGAGGTTTGAATCGGTATGGTATTGGGTGTAGGGAAGAAGGAATTGGTCATGGTGGGCGTGCTGCTGGTGGGCGTGCTGCTGGCGGTGCTGAACCAGACGCTGCTGTCGCCGGCGCTGCCTGCCATCATGGCGGATTTGCAGGTGGACGCCACCACGGTGCAGTGGTTGACGTCGGGGTATTCGCTGGTCGAGGCGGTGGTCATTCCGCTGTCGGCCTACCTGATCGGACGCTTCAGCACCCGCCAGCTGTTCATCGCGGCGTTCGCGCTGTTCACGGCCGGCAGCTTGGCGGCCACTATCGCTCCGAACTTCTGGGTGCTGCTTCTGGGCCGCGTGCTGCAGGCGGCGTGCACCGGCATGTCCATGCCCATGGTGATGACGGTGATCCTGCTGGTGTTCCCGCGTGAGAAGCGCGGCACCGCCATGGGCGTCATCGGGCTCATCATCGGGTTCGCGCCGGCCGTGGGCCCCTCCGTTGCTGGCTTGCTGGTGGACTCCGTGGGCTGGCGTGCGCTGTTCGCCATCGTGACGGTGCTGTCCGTGGTGGTCATCGTGCTGGCGGTGGCCGTGCTGCGCAACTACGGCGACTTCGCCCGCGCTCCCTTCGACGTGCTGTCGGTGGTGCTTTCCACGGTGGGTTTGGTGTGCCTGCTCTACGGGCTTTCCACGTTCGCCTCTACCAGCAACATGGCGGTTACCGTGGGCTTGATGGCGGCTGGCCTGGTGCTGTGCGGGCTATACGTGCTGCGGCAGACGAAGCTGCCCGAACCCATGCTGCAGGTGGGCATCCTGCGTTCGCGCAAGTACGCGACGGCCGTCATCATCATCGTTGTCGTGCAGGCGGCGCTTATGGGCACCGGCGTCATCACGCCGCTCTACATCCAGGGCGTGCTGGGCTTCACGGCTACCATGTCCGGCGTGGCCATGCTGCCCGGTGCGCTCATCGGCGCGTTCATGGGCCTGGTGAGCGGGCGCCTGTTCGACCGTTTCGGCGTGCGGCGCGTGGTGGTGCCGGGCATCATCGTGGCGGTGCTGGGTGCGTCGGGCTTGGCGCGGCTGGGCATCGATAGCTCGTTCATCATGGTGACCATCACCTACACCGTGCTGATGCTGGGCCTGCAGTTCACCATGACCCCGCTGAACACCTGGGGCGTGAATTCGCTGGACAACAACGTGATCCAGCACGCTCAGGGCGTTTCCAACACGCTGAACCAGGTGGCGGCCTCGGTGGGTACGGCGGTGCTGGTGTCGGTTTCGGCGCTGGCCCCCGCTGTTGCTCCGAATGCAGCGCCCCTTGAGCAGTCTTATCTGGGCGACCACATGGCCTACATGACCACGTTCGCGCTGATGTGTGTGGCGGCGCTGGTGATCCTGTTCTTCGTGCGCGACAAGAAGCCCGCCGCGGCAACCGTCCCCAGCCAGGCCGGCGAGCTGACCGACTACGCGACCGGGCTCGATGGCGTGACCGTGAGTGCTACCCGCGTGGAGGACTTCATTTCCGCCGCCGACCCCAACCACGTGTACGTGGCCTCCGACGTCATGAACCGTCAGCCGCTGTGCGTGCGCGACAGCGCCACCATGGCCGAGGTCATCAAGCTGATGGCCTCCGACCAAACGAGCGGCCTGCCCGTGGTGAACGACGCCGGCGACCTGGTAGGGTTCGTGACCGACGGCGACGTGGCGTCCTACCTGGGCAAGACCGAGATCTCGCTGCTGGATTCCGCGCTGAACGGCTACCGCTACATCGACGACGAGACGTCGCTCACGCGCCTGCGCGAGCTGATGGCGCTGAACGTGATGGCCGTGGCCACCAAGCGCGTGGTGTCGGTGGACGTGAGCACGCCGGTGGACGAGGTGTGTACGCTGTTCGCCGCCAAGCGCATCAAGAAGGTGCCCGTGGTGAAGGACGGCAAGCTGGTGGGCGCCCTGTCGAGGCGCAACATCATGCGCTCGCTGGCCGAAACCGTGGAAGCGCTGGAGCGCCAGGAGGCGTAGCGGGTCGGCTGCAGAGCGTTTCTAGCCTGATTGGAATGCGGGCCGGCTTGCCAAGCGCGAGCCGACCCGCACCTGTGTTTACGAAGTTTTGTCCGCCCCCGACTAGCTGCATCCCGTGCACTCCGCATATCCCGCATACCCCGCGCCCACAATCTGCCGCACACCGCGCACCAGTCGCTGCATCCCGTGCGCTCCGCATATCCCGCGCCCCCTGCGACCCCGCTCTCTCACGCCCTGCACGTCTTGCATGCCCCTCTCTCGCGTTCCCCCGCGTCTTCCTACTCCATCTCTTCGCGCTTCCCGCGCCCCCAGCCTACTCCGCTCCCTCGCGTTCCCATGTGTCCCCATGCATCTTTCATCCCGCTCCCTCGCGCGTCTGCCTACTCCGCCCCCCATATTTCGAACCCTTGTATACCTTGCGTACCCTATGCCCCTTGTTTGTGTCCGGATTGCACGCTTTTGGGACTTCGACCCTGCCCGTAAGGGCGATTTCGGGCCGAATTGCACGGTTTTGGACACGTTGCCCGCGGCTAACAGTACCAAAACCGTGCGATCCGGACGCGAACAGGGCGCGGGAGCCGTGCGGAGGTGCCAAAACCGTGCGATCCGGACGCGAAGCTTCGTGGTGTTTGCAGCGCTTGCAAAAAAACCCGGCGGCCAAAACCGTCGGGCTGTTAGTGCGGGCGCATTGCCGACCGGGGCTGGCGGGCGCTCTATGCCACCTGCTTCTCGGAGGCGTAGAAGGTGGCGCTGTCGAACAGGTCGTAGACGGACTTGCCGTCGGCGAAGGGCAGGTCCAAAAATTCGCCCAAGGTGGGCACGAGTTCGGAGGCGTCGGTGTAGTGGCCCTTCTCGTTCAGGGCGTTCGTGTCCTGGGCTCGCCAGTAAGAATCGTTGGCGTCGGTGAGGTAGTACAGGGCACCGTCCACTTCCATGTAGGCAGAGTGGTTGGCGTGCAGGTAGGTCTTCAGTTCCTCGCGAGCGATTTCCAGAGCTTCCTCCGCTTTCATGCCCATAGCGAGTCCTTTCTCAAAGGGGCTGACCGATGGAATCATCATAGCAAGAAGCCGCCCCTGTTTGCGTGGGAATGGTAAACGGGTCCAGGGAATTCGGCGCGGCAGAGAGGGGACAGCGCATGAGAGTGGGGTTCCGTAGGAAATCGCGCAGAACCTCGCCCGCGTGCACTGTTGAGCCGCGGGACCGGATGTCCCCTCGATGCCTGCAGGGCGCTGGTATGCCTGCAGGGCGCTGGTATGTCTGCACGGCGCTGGTTGGTGGAAAAGAGCGACCCCCGGAGGGGAACCGGGGGTCAAAAGGAGGGGAGGATGCGATCTTCGAAAGATCGCTTCTGCTTTCTCAAGCAGTCATCGTTGGAGGGGATGGAACAACGATGATTCCTAAGTATAAATGTCGGCCTTGAATAACTCGTGATGGTAGCGTGGGCGTCTTATGGAAGCAGCCTTAAGGTTCTTTCAGGATTGCCCTTCGGCTGTTGGCCCGCCGCGAAACGAGGATTGCCCCCTCGAGCTGTCGGCTCGCCGCGATAGGAGGGGCGCGCGACACGAAGGCCGCTCCAACGCGTGGTCCGCCGCGACACGAGGGGTACTGCGACATGAGGACGCCCCCGCATCGTCGAGGGGGTTGGGACGATGCGGGGGCAGACCCGCCAAAATAATGCCGCGACGCTTGCTTGTCGTGCGATGTTTCCGCAGTTCGCACAGCCGCAGCGCCGGGTTCAAGGGGCGGCCGGGGCGGGGCAATGCGTCCGCCGTCCCGGCCGCAGTCAGCTTGCGCTAGGCCAAGGCGTACTCCGCGGCGTTGGTGCCGGCGTTGCGCCCGAAGGTCATGCAGTCGGCGATGGCGTTGCCGCCCAAGCGGTTCGAGCCGTGGATGCCGCCGGTGCATTCGCCGCAGGCGTACAGGCCGGGGATGGGGTTGCCGTCGGCGTCGCAGGCCTCGGATTCCACGTCCACGCGGATGCCGCCCATGGTGTGGTGCACGGTGGGAACCTTGCGGCATGCGTACCAGGGGCCATCCACCATTTCGGCGTCGGCGGTGTTGTTGGCCACGAAGCCGAACTCGTCCTCGGCACCGTTTACCACGGAATTGTAGGCGTCGATGGCGCCTTGCAACTTGTCCGGGTCCACGCTCATCTGGGCTGCCAGCTCGTCCACGGTGTCGGCGGCCACGATGTGCTGCAGCGCAAGCATGTTGTTGATGGTGGCACCGTTGGCGTCGGGCTCGTCGGGGTCGGGGTAGCGCAGCGAGTTCACCACCACCCAGTAGGTGCCGCCGGGCTGAGCGAAGATGGCCTTGCACAGCGTGTCGCGCTCGGCGCCTTCGTTCACGAAGCGGTTACCGTCGGTGTTCACGAAGATGCGGTTACGGCCGGAAGTACGTATGTCTTCCATGAGGCCCGTGCCCGGCGTGCCGCAGGGATGCAGCTGGATGTCGGACAGGCCGATGAGCTCGGCACCGGCGCCTTCCGCCAAGGCTAGGCCCTCGCCCTGGGCGCAGGGCTTAATATTGGTGCAGCCGATGCTGTCGTCCAAGGTGACTTCGGCCCATACGCCGTCGTTGACTTTCTGGCGGTACTCTACGTTGGCGCCGAAGCCGCCGGTGGCGATGATGACGGCGGGAGCGTCCACTTCCACTTCCTGGGTACCGTCGTAGAGGGCCTTTACGCCGGTGACCGCGCCGCCGTCGTCCACGATCAGCTCTTGGGCCTGCATGTCGTTCATGAGGGTGATCTTGTCGGCGTTATCCTCGATGAACTGCTGGAACGAGCGGATGTAGGTGTTGCCGGAAGGCGTGGCGGGGTAGTGGCTACGCTGGCCCAGCGAGCCGGTGGCCGAGCCGCATTCGTCCTTGAACTCCACGCCCAGGCTCTCCAGCCAGTGAACGGAATCCAGGGCGTTGTCGGTGAGGTAGTGCACCAGTTCCGGCGTGCCCTGCTGGTGGCCGCCTTCCATGGTGGTTTCGTAGAAGGTTTCGATGGAGTCGTCTATGCCTTGCTTCTCCTGGCGATCGGGGTCTACGGCGTTCAGCGCGCCCTCGGAGACGTTGGTGGAGCCGCCGGTGATGCCACATTTCTCCAGTACGATAACGTCGGCGCCCGCCTGAACTGCGGCGATAGCGGCAGCCAAGCCGGATCCGCCGCCGCCCACCACGCAGACGTCGCAGGTGTAAACGTATTCGGCTTCGGGCTTTTCGGGGGCCGGCTCGTCCTCCAGGTCGGCCAGGGCGCCTGCCTGCTCGGCGCAATCCTTCAGCGCTTCCTGCAGGCTCATGCTGGAAAGCGTTGCGCCCGTGACGGTGTCGATGTTGATGGTCTGGTACTCCATGGCCTCGTCAGCCAGCGCCTTCAGCGCGTCGGCGCCAACGCCCAGGGATTCCTGGTTGGCCGAGGTGTCGATGGCGGTGATGGCGTCGTCGGAGAAGGTGACTGCCACGGTGTAGGGTGCGTTATGGCCGGATACCTCGGCGGTGTAGGTTCCGGGGCACCAAGCCTCGACCACTTCCTCTTCCGGGGTACGGGGAGCGCAGCCCGCGAGCCCCAAGCCTGCGAAGCTCAGGGTGGCGCCGACGGCGGCGGCTCCCTTGATGAAAGAACGGCGACTTAGCGTCGGGCAACAGTTGGTGGGTGCGTTGGTGCGGGTCATGATGTCCTCCTTTAATGCGCGGGCGCGCGCCTTGTGCGCTTAGCAGCCGCTGCCTTAGTTCGGTTGCTCGCCCTCTTGGTTGCGCCATCGAGGGTGATCTCAGCGTTGTCAGGCCATCCTCTGCCTGGCTCGCCTGTGGTCCCGCCGCTTTCGGTTCCGGCCATCTGCGTTTCGCGCTACGTCCGTCGCGTCGCGTGTCGTCGCTGTCGACTTGCTGTCGACTTTCCTCCGAGGCGCCAGCCCGTCGTTTCTGCTTGGCGACTGTTGCCCGCGCGTTCGACTTCCGCGTGCCATCGCGTTCAGTTTCCGCGCTGCATTCAGCGTGTGGCCTGCGTTTTCCGCTTTTGAAAGGTGCGAGACCGGAGACGAATCCAACGTTGTGGGGTCATCCTTTCCGGATACTTGGATAGTAGGCGCTTGAGCATGCGGAAAACTGCATGAGAGCACGCTGTTAGAGTTGTGTAGAACTTGTGAAAAGAAAGGTAAACCACTCTGTAATCGTCGCGACAACTAGCGTTCAGAAGAGCCGCGGTAGAGGGTGGTTGTGAATCTGGGCGTCCTTCACCCGCCCCCGCCCGCCTCTGCCGTCCGCAGCTTGCAGCCTGCCCCTGATCGCCTCTGCCGTCCGCAGCCTGCCCTTAGCCCGCAGCTCTTCGGTTGCAGGCTAATCCCGCAGAATCGGAAGTTTGGTTAGGATTCGTTGATGAAGTGTACGATTTTGTGGGCATGCCTTTCGGCCCTGCTGACGCTTCCCGGCAATGCTGGCGAGTATGCGAGGTTTTCGGCGAGTGCGCGGGGGCGGCGTATCTTGCGTTTGCGCAATGCGTGTTCGGATATTATGGAGCGAATTGACGGTGACGTAGCGTCATTGACTATGCTCGAAATGTCGAGAAAGGCACTTGGCGAAAGCGGCGTGTTCGGTGCGGGGAAACACCGGGCGGGCGCTAAGAGAGACGAGCGTGCGGCTTCGGGCTGCAAAGGAGCGCATATGGCGGATGCGGAATACATGTCGGTGGGCGATTTGGCCCGGCGCGTGGGCGTTACGGTGCGCACGGTGCAGTACTACGACCAGCAGGGATTGTTGGCACCGTCGGCCAAAGGTCCCAACAACCAGCGCCTGTATTCCGAAGAGGACGCCGCGCTTCTGTACGGCATCCTCACGCTTAAGTACCTGGGCCAGTCGCTTACGGCCATCAAGGACCATCGGGCGTCCATGGGCGACGGAGAGAATCTGAAATCCCTGGTTGTTTCTCAGATTCAAGCCGTGGAAGACGATCTGCAAACGTTGCTTACCCGCATTTCCACCCTGCGGGCCCTCTACGACGATCTGGACGGCGCTGCAGACGCCCAGGTCGTCGATTGGGAGCATTTGGCCGCGCTCATCAAGGAGCGCCAGGGCGAGGATTCCCTGTTCTGGCAGCTCACCTGCATCCGCGACGAAGGCGACGGCCCGGCAGGCGCTGGGACGGACGGCCGCGGCGGCAGCAGCGCCGGCGAGTCGGCGCGGCGCAGCGAATCGGTTACCCAGTGGCATGGGCTCATTGCCGACGCCATTCGCCAGATGTCGGCTGACGAGCCGCCCACGAGCCCTCAGAACCGATCTTTGGCCGAGCGCTACCTGCGGCTTTCCGGCGAGCAGGGCTCGGCGCGCTTCGAAGAGAACCTCATCCTCATGGAAAGCAAATGTCCCCACGCCGGCCGCAAAGACGGTTCTTTTGACAAGCTGAGCCGGTCGGTCTTCGGCTTTTTGGAAACGCTGGCCCAGGCAAACGGCGACTTTGCCCGCTCGGCCGAGGAGCCGCCTGCCGTCTAGGGAGTGCGCCCGCAGGCGCCGGGGAAACCCGCGGATTTCGAATCGCAGAACCATGTTTGATAGCGGGGGAGTTGCTCCCCCTGGGACAGTGCGCTCTTCTTTCGGGGAAGGGCAGAAAGGGAAAACGATGCTCGTATCATGGATGACCACCAACCGCTGCAACCTGAAATGCGCCCATTGCTACCAGGACGCCGAAGAGGCCACGGACCAGGAGCTGACCACCAAGGAGGGTATGCGGCTCATCGACCAGATAGCTGCCGCCGGGTTCAAGGTGATGATCTTCTCTGGCGGGGAGCCGCTCATGCGCCCCGACATCTACGACTTGGTGGCCCACGCGCGCGAGGTGGGGTTGCGTCCGGTGTTCGGGAGCAACGGCACCCTCATCACGCCCGAGGTTGCTCGGCGTCTGAAGGATGCCGGCGCTTGCGCCATGGGTATTTCAGTCGACAGCCTGGACGCCGAAAAGCACGACCGCTTCCGCGGGCTGGACAACGCCTTCGAGCTGACCCGCGCCGGTATTGAGGCCTGCAAGAGCGCGGGGCTGCCGTTCCAGCTGCACACCACGGTGGTGGACTGGAACCGCGACGAGGTGTGCGCCATCACCGACTTCGCCGTGGAGGTGGGGGCCATGGCCCACTACATCTTCTTCCTCATTCCCGTGGGGCGCGGCAAGTTCATTCAGGAGACCAGCCTGGAGGTGGAGGAGAACGAGCGGCTGCTGCAGGACATCATGCGCAAGTCCGCCGAGGTGCCCATCGACGTGAAGCCCACCTGCGCGCCTCAGTTCACCCGCGTGGCGAAGCAGCTAGACGTGCCTACCCGCTTCGACCGCGGCTGCTTGGCGGGGCTGACCTACTGCGTCATCGGCTCCGAAGGCATCGTGCGCCCCTGCGCGTACATGACCGAGGAGGCGGGGGATGTGCGCCAGCAGCCTTTCGACGAGATCTGGCGCACCTCGCCGGTGTTCGAGCGCCTGCGCACCCGAGCCTACTCCGGAGCCTGCGGCACCTGCGACTTTGCCGAGGGCTGCGGCGGCTGCCGGGCGCGCGCGGCGTACTACCACGACGGCGACATCATGGCCCAGGACGACTATTGCGCCCATGGCCTGGGACTTTCCGTGGAGGCTTGTTAACCGGCCGGCTTCGCCGCGGCCGCGAACGCGCTTTGCCCGACCTCGACGCTTCCAGACGCGACGGCCCTCTGCCACGTCGTTCCAGCCCGCTGCCTCCTTGCTGCGTATCCCGCATAATCGGCAGTTTCGTGTGTTTTTCGGGCTCAAACTGTCGATTGTGCGGGATTCCGTCGCGCTTTTTTCCCAAAGAGGTTGCGCTGAGGTCGGCATGGCGGGGGTGGCGGCGCCGACGGCGTGGCGGAAGACGGCGTTCGCAGGGCGGGGAGCCTTGATGGTTTCGATGTACAGAAGGAGAAGAGACATGCGCAATCGTTGCATTTCAGTCGCAGGGGCGACGCTGTTGCTGGCAGGCACGCTGGCTTTGGCCGGCTGCACCTTGGGGCAGTCGAGTCCGAACGACTTGGTTCAGGACGAAGGTGGTGCGACCGAAGCGGCGCAGTCCGGAGGTTCCATGGAAGGGGCCGTTTCCGAGGGAGGCGCTCCCGCTGCGACGCCAGCGGGCCCTGTCACGTTCACCGACGACTCTGGCGCCGAGGTGACCGTGGAGGACCCCCGGCGCGTGGTGGCCTGCATGGGCAGCTTCGCCAGCATCTGGGAGCTGGCCGGTGGCACGCTGGTGGGCGCCTCCGACGACGCCTTCACGCTGTCCGATTACGACCTGGCATCCCGGGACGTGCAGAAGGTCGGCGACTTCTCCAGCTTGAATCTGGAGGCCATCCTGGCACTGGAGCCGGACTTCGTCATCATGACCAGCGGCACCGGCGGCCGCGGCGGCGACTCCAGCCAGACCGAGCTCAAGGAGGCCCTGGCCGCCTCGGGCATTCCCACAGCGTACTTCCAGGTGACCACCTTCGACGACTACCTGCGCATGCTGCGCATCTGCTGCGATATCACCGGTCGCGACGACCTGTACCAGCAAAACGGCCAGGCGACCGCCGACCGCATTCGGGCCATCGTGGACAAGGTTCCTGCCCCGGCCGGCGACGCCCCCACGGCGCTGGTGCTGACCACCTATTCCGGAGGAACCCGCGTGCAGGCATCGTCCACCATGACCGGTGCCATGCTGGCCGACCTGGGCGTCCACAACCTGGTGGACGACAATCCCAGCATGCTTAAGGACTTCAGCCTGGAGTCCGTCATCGAGCTGAACCCGGACTACATCTTCGTTATCCCCATGGGCAACGACGAGGAAGCGGCCCGCAAGGCGCTCGAGGACCAGACCGCCGACAACCCGGCCTGGGCCACGCTGGACGCGGTGCGAAACGGCAACTACCTGGTGCTGGACCCGCACCTGTTCCAGTACAAGCCCAACAACCGTTGGGACGAAAGCTACCAGGCGCTCTACGACGTGCTGTACGGGAACTAAAAGGTGCGCGGGCGCGGGCGCGCCAGCGGGTGCACAAGGACAAGCGCAAGCGCACCGACGGGTGCGCGACGGCAAGGCGAGCGCGTCGAATCGGGCGCGAGATTCGGAAGGGGGAGGCGAATGGTGCGGCGGATGAGCCCCGCGTTGGCGGCGGTGCTGTGTGCGGCAGCCTTGGTGATTGCCTCGGCGGCGGCCTTCCTGGTGGGGTCGTCGGCGGTGAGCGCGCCGGAGCTGGTGGCGTGGCTCACGGGCGGCGAGGTGTCCGACGCGGCGAAGAGCATCCTGGTGAACGTGCGACTGCCCCGGGTGCTGGCGGCGCTTCTGGCCGGATCGGGGCTTGCCGTGGCGGGCGCTATCATCCAAAGCGTGCTGGACAACCCGCTGGCCAGCCCCAACGTTATCGGCATCAACTCGGGGGCGGGGCTGGCTGTGCTGCTGGCCGCATCCCTGGCTCCCGGTGCGCTGTGGCTGGCTCCGTTGGCAGCCTTTGCGGGGGCCATGGTCACGGCGCTCGTCATCTTTGGCATCTCGCTGGGCGCGAACGCATCCCGGCTCACCGTGGTGCTGGCCGGCATCGCCATCACCACGGTGTTCGGGGCTGGCATGAACACCGTTCTCATCGTGGACCCGGACGCCTACGTGGGGTCGTCCTCGTTTCTGGTGGGCGGCCTTTCCGGCGTGCTCCTGGGCGACATCGGCTGGCCGGCGGCGTACCTGGTGGCGGGCATGGTGCTGGCGATGCTGCTCTCGCCGGTGCTCAACATCATGGCTCTTGGCGACGATTCCGCTCATAACCTGGGAATACATGTGGGAGCATGGCGGCTGGGGCTGCTGGCTTTGGCGGCGGTGCTGGCCGGCGCGGCGGTGAGCTTCGCGGGGCTTTTGGGCTTCGTGGGGCTGATCATCCCGCATCTGGTGCGCTTCTTCGTCGGCTACGACAACCGCTGGGTGCTGCCGCTTTCCGCTGTCGCAGGCGCGGTGTTCGTGGTGCTGTGCGACATGCTGGCCCGCGTGCTGTTCGCGCCCTACGAGGTGCCCGTGGGCATCCTCATGGCGTTTCTGGGCGGCCCCTTCTTCATCTACCTGATTTTGCGGAACAGGAGGGGCGGCCTTGACTAGGGAAGAGGAGGGGCGACGGGTGGACGTGCGAGCGCACGGGGCAGCGTTGGGGAGACGGGCCGACGTGTCGGAGGCAGCTGGCCGTTTGAACGCGGTTTCGGCTATCGTGGGGACGGAAGCCGAGGCGCATGACTCCCGGTTCGCAGCGGAGCTGAAGGACGTGGTGTTCTCCTACGGGAAGCAGCCTTTCATCCAGGGGCTTTCCGCGGGATTTCGGGCCGGCTGCATCACCAGCATCGTGGGGCCGAACGGCTGCGGAAAGTCCACGCTGGTGAAGCTGGTGAACGGGATGTTGCGCCCGTCGGCTGGCCAGGTGCTGGTGGGCGGGCGGCCCGCTGCGGGCTTCGCCCCCAAGCAGCGGGCGCTCATGGTGGCTACACTGGCCCAGTCCATGCGGCCGCCGGCTATGACCGTGGAGGCGCTGGTGGCCTGCGGGCGCTATCCCCATCAGGGGCTGCGAGGGCGCATGGGCGCCGAGGACCGGTGCCAGGTGGAGCAGGCTATGGAGCTGGCGGGCGTGGCGGATTTCCGCAACCACGACGTGCGCACCCTCTCCGGCGGCGAGCGCCAGCGGGCCTGCATCGCCATGACCCTTGCCCAGGACACGCCCACCATCATGCTGGACGAGCCCACTACCTACCTGGACATCGGCGCCTGCCACGAACTCATGGCGCTGGTGCGGCGCCTGAACCGGGAGCACAGCAAGACGGTGGTCATGGTCATCCACGACCTGGACCTGGCCCTTCGCTATTCCGATCGGCTGCTGGTCATGCAGCGGGGAAGCCGGCTGGGCGAAGGCGCCGTGGACGAGGTGCTGGCGTCGGGCTCCCTGGAGCAGGCCTTCGACGTGACCATCCGCGCCCACGACGACCCAGAGGGACGCGCCTACACGGTGTACCGGCGGTAAGGCGTGGCAGAGAGCAGTGAAGCGGCGGGCGTCTGCAAGGTGGGATAGCGAGACAGCCCCGATGCCGTGCGAGCTTCGCCTGCCCCCTCCCTATTACACGCTGTCGACTATCGGGTGCGTGGTTGTGGTGGAGAAGCTGAAAGCCCCGTTGACGGGCGTCCTTGCACAGTGCCTAGGGTTGCACGTTTTACCTGGGAACTTAGGAAGTTCAAGGTCCCCAAGTTCCCAAACAACTAGCAAAGGCTCCCAAGTAACCACCAAAACTTCTCTAGTCACTGCCGGAAGTTCCCAAGTTAGTTGGGAAACCTTTTGGAAGGCGGAGGGGGGGGTTGCGTTCGACATTTCGGCATCAGGGGAAGGTTGCATCTGCGCATCAGATTGTCGGTCGATCGCGGAGGTATGGTAGGCTCGTGCCACGTGTGCGAGGCGGGCCGAAACGGCGGTGGCGCCGCGCGCTAAGTACGAAGCGAGTCGAGGTATGTGATGGCTGAAGCGAAGAGTGACGAGAGCGCGCAGCGCAATGGGGAAGGGCGCGATGCGGATGCAGGGTCTTCGAGCGCGTCCAACGACCCTGCCAAGGAGGCGACAGTCTCGAAGAACGCCCGCAAGCGCCCCCGCTGGCCCAAGGTGCTGGGCATTGTCGCTGGCGTGCTGGTGGGCGTGGCGGTAGCGGTGATTGTCGGCGTGAACGTGTTCGTGCGCGTGGCCTACGCTCCCTTCTACCAGCAGGCCGAGGCGGCGTTTCCCATTCCGGGCATCAATTCCGGGTTCATCTGCCAGGACCTCGACTGGCTGGAGCACGGCGACGCATGGCTGTTCAGCGGTTATGCCACTGACGGCGGGCCTTCTCCCGTTTATCGGCACTCGGCCGACGGCTCGGTGCAGCGGCTGCTGTTGGCCGCGCCCGACGGCGAGCTTTACGACGGGCACGGTTCCGCCATCACCAGCAGCGGGCGCTACGTGTACGTGGCTTGCGAAGGCGGCTTGCTGGTGTTCGAGGAAAGCGACCTGGTCAACGCCGCCGATGGCGACACGGTGCTGGCCCTGGGCAAGATAGACCTGGACTTCACCCCGTCGTTCGGCAATGTGGAGGGGGAGTATCTGCTGGTGGGCAACTTCTATCGGGCGGGAAACTACGAAACGCCTGGCGAGCACCGCATAGCAACGCCCGACGGCTCCCAGAACTCGGCCGTTATCTACGCCTATCCGCTCAGCGACACCGCCCAGTGGGGCCTGGCCGACGCGCCCGAGGCGGTGCTGTCGATCCCCGAGCGCATCCAGGGCACGTGCCTGACCGCCGACGGCCGCATCGTGCTGTCGCAGTCCTACGGGCTGGCCACGTCGCACCTGCTGGCTTACGACACCGCCCGCCTGACCCAGGACGGCATGTTTACGGCCGACGGCCAGGAGGTGCCGTTGTACTGCCTGGATTCCCGCAGCCTGGTGACCGATGTGGCCGCCCCGCCCATGACCGAGGGCATCGAATCCTATGAAGGTCGCGTATACGTGAGCGAGGAATCCGCCAGCAACCGCTACATTTTCGGTAAGCTGTACGGCGCCGGCATGGTGTACGCGCTGGACATGGATTAGCAGGGCAGGCACGCTTGCGGGCGAGGACCATGCGGTCGGTGCGGCTAGCAACGTGGCCGGAAAGCCCGCATAATCGGAAGGTTCGCGACGTTTTCATGACGAAGTGGCCGATTTTGTATGGTGCCCGACGCGGGCCGGCCGTGCCGGCGGTCGACGCCGGATGCAGGGTGCATGAAAGCCGCGCCGGCGAGCGAGGCTGGCTGCAGGGAGCAAGGGCTCCCGCGGAAGGGTTCGAGAAGGAAAGGAAGCGCCATGGCGTTGGAGATTCGCCCCTATCGCGAGAGCGACCTGGAGGGCATGCGGGCCATCTGGAACGCAATCGTAGAGGCCGGGAACGCGTTTCCGCAGGTGTATCCGCTGAGTGCCGAAGAGGCGGCGAAGTTTTTCGCCCAGCAGTCGCTTTCGGCGGTGGCCGTTATCGACGACGTGGTGTTCGGCCTGTACATCCTGCATCCGAACAACGTGGGCCGCTGCGGGCACGTGGCTAATGCCAGCTACGGCGTGGCCGAGCGCAGCCGCGGGCTGGGGCTAGGCCGCGAGTTGGTGAAGGACTCGCTGGCCCAGGCGGCGCGGCTGGGCTTCCGCGGCATCCAGTTCAACGCGGTGGTGGCCAGCAACGTGGGAGCCATGCATCTGTACGAGGATCTGGGCTTCGCTCGCGTGGGCACCATCCCCGGCGGCTACCTGAACGGCTACGGCGCCTTCGAGGACATGCATATCTACTACCGCGACTGCAAGGAATGGGTCGACAGCTGCGCATGCAGTTGCGGCGGCACGCAAGCTGGCGCGGTTGATAGCGGCGACAGCGAGGAAGCGGCCGCGGCGGCAGGCGGCGATGGTGCGGTCGGCGGCGACAGTGCTGAAGCGGCTGCGGCGGCCAGCAGCAATGTTGCTGATGGGGGCGCACTCAAGTCGCCCGTTGCGACCAGCGCCGACAGCGCGGAGGCGGCCGCGGCGGCCAACGGCGACAGCGCGGAAGTGCCCGTTGCGACCAGCGGCAACAGGGCGAAATCGGCCGCGGCAGTCGGCGGCGATGGTGCTGACGAGGGCGCGCTCAAGCCGCCTGTTGCCGCCGAGCGGGTGGAAGGCCCCGCCCCTTCCAAGGTTGCGGCGGTTGCGCCGTCCAAGGTTGCAGCAGCCATGCCGACCGAGCTCGACCTGGAGGCAGCGCAGGAAATTCTGGAAGAGGCCGCTAACGAAGCGGAGGCTGCAGCTGCCCCGAGCGAGGTGCTTGCCGACGAAGCGCAGCTGGAGGCGCAGCCCAAGAAGGCCAAGGGCGAAAAGAAGCTGCAGAAGGCCGGAAAGAAGACGAAGCGCGGGAAGGGCAAGAAGGCCGAGAAGGGCAAAGACGGCAAGAACGAAGAGAAGTCGAAGGCTAAAAAGAGCAAGAAGGGCAGGAAGCGCGAAGCGGGCAAGCAGGCAAAGTAGGAGGCCGCTAAGAAGTACGAGTCGAAGCACATCGGCAAGCGGGCCGCAACCCCGGCTCCCTCGGCCCTCAGTCCCCTCGCCCCTCGATTTCTCCAGCTTCTCCAGTCCTCGGTCCCTCTGGGCCCCAGCCCGTTGGCCCCCTGCTCCTTCAGCCTTCACCCCCCCCCTTCGGTCCTCGGTCCCTTCGGCTCAAATCCCTCTGTCCCCAGCCTTCTAGCCCCCAAGGGCCCGGACCCTTTGGCTCCTGCTCCCCTCCGCCCCCGGTCCTTTCGGCTCCCATCCCCTTCAGCCCCTTCAGTCCCTTCGGCCTCTATCCCCCAGTCCCCATCCCCTTCAGCCCCTTCGGCCTCCGGCATCGTGCATAGCGGGTAGGTTGTGCAGGAAAAGCGTATGAACCTGCCTGATATGCACGATTTGGGGTGGCCCTCGCTCGATTGTCCGGCCCTTCAAAGTGCTTTTGGCGGTTGACGAGGGCGTTACCTTTTTGCTGCAAGTCCGTCCGCCGCCGCCCTGAAGTGCGTTCTGCGGCTGGCGTTCGCTACACTGGGGCTGCGGATGTTGGGCGGGCGCTGGGTATCGGCGGCCGCCTGCTAGCACTGCTCCACTCGACCTCAGAAAGCAAGGCGACCGCCATGATTCCCTTCGTACCCTCCATCGTGCCCAACATCGTTCAAGCGCTGGTGCTGGTGGTGGCGTTCGCGTTGATTGCCGCGCCGGTGCTGCGCAAGCATCCGGTGCCGTTCTACGTGTTCTACGCGGCCCTCTCCGCCGTCACGCTCATCGACGGCATTACCTGGGACCCGTGGGCCGACGTGGTGCTTGACCTGTTCGTCAGCTGCTACGTGGGTGTGGCGTTTTACCTGGCGGTCATGTTCGCCGGCGCGTTGCCGCGGAAATGGTGGGTGACCAAGCGCTTTCTTTCCGTGCGCACCGAGCTTTCCGTCATCGGCGGCTTCATCATCGCGGCCCACATCTGCCGCGTCGCGTTCATGATACCGCTGTCGTTGAGTATGTACTGGACGTTCATCTGGGGCGATGCGGCTCCGGTCATGATGGCGGCCGTTACCATCGTGGGCGTGCCGCTTCTGGTGTGTTTCGCGGTGCCGTGGCTGACGTCGTTTCGGTTCATCCGCAAGCGCATGAAGCACAGCACCTGGAAGACCATCCAGGCCATGGCCTACCCGTTCATGGGGCTGCTGGTGCTGCAGGGTATCCTGCTGAGCTTGGGCCACGCCATCTACGTGGGGCCCGGCACCGCCGAGTTCGCCGACTACATGGTTAATGCCGCAACCTACCTGTTCTTCGGCATCGCCTACGTGGCATGCAAGGTGAGCATGGCCGTGAAGAACCATCAGAAGCAAGCGAAGCGAACCTCCCCGCAAGCCTCTTAGACGGCCGAGCGCCGCCACCGTGCGGGAAGGCGGTTGCAGCTGTACGCCATCGATGTTTGCCGTGGCGTGTAGCTTGTGCCGAAGCCACTGCGCGAGCGTATCCGGAGCGATTGCTCGATGCCCTTGGGGTAGGAGCTGGCCTGCACTGTGGCGCATACCCGCATCGGAGCGACCCTTGAAGTGTTAGTCGTTCATGGGTGTTGCGCTGTGACCGTGCGTATTCTGTTTCGATGCGCCGGTGCAGAAGACGTGGCCGCAACCACGAGCCATTTATGCCGAAGCTATCGTGCGAGTGCAGCCGGCGTAGTTCTCGGTCCATCCGGAAGCGATCGCGGTGGTCCTGCTCGCGGCGATGTAACGAAAGACGATTATGGCAGCCAAAACGTGCCACAGCCGTCTTTCGTTACAAAAAATCGTACATAACCGTCATCGGTTACACGGCTTTCTGCCATAACCGTCATCGGTTACATCGGGCTGCCGCGGCCGCCGTCGGCTGCAGCGGGCTGCCATAACCGTCGTCGGGTGCACCGGGCTGCCACGGCCGGCGTCGGTTACATCGGGCTGTCACGGCCGCCGTCGGCTGCAGCGGGCTGTCACAGAAGCAATTGGCTGCAGCGGGTTGCCGGTGGTTGCGGCGGACTGCCATAACCGTCGTCGGTCGCATCGGGCCGCTACAGTCGTCGCCGGGTGCACGGCTCCCCCGGGTGCGTGTCCGATGCCCAGAACTCTAGATAGCCTAGCAGGAGCGGTGGCGCTTGGCGTGCTTGTCGTGGGCGGTTTCCTTGTCGTAGCGCGTGTCGCTGGGGATGGAGATGCCAATCGTGCAGCCCTTTTGCGCCTCTCCCTCTTCCAGCGGCGCGCGGAAGCTGAGGGCGCGCGAGGTTTCCAGGGCGTCGAATTTCACCAGGTAGGCGCGTTTCGTGAGGTCGATGGCCTCTACGGTGCCGTCGCCGAAGGTTTTATGGCGCACGCGGGCGCCCACGGCGAAGCGGGCCTCTTGCGCCAGCGCGGTCATCCACTGGTCGGATGCGGCGATGGCGGCGCGGGCCTGGTCCAGGTAGTCGTCGGCGGGACGGTCGGAGAACTGCAGAGCCGCCGGGTCGATGTCCAGCAGGAAGCGCGACGGGTAGCGTCCGCTGCCTTCGTGGGAGAACCCTTCAGCTTCGGACAGGTACAGGCCGTCGCGGGCGCGGGTCATGGCCACGAAAGCCAGCCGCCGCTCCTCCTCCATGGCTGCCGGCGTGGCGGTCTTCTTCGACGGCAGCACCCCTTCGGTCAGGGCGCACAGGAACACGTGGGGGAATTCCAGGCCCTTCGCGGCATGGATGGTCATGAGTCGCACCTGGTCGCGCTGGCTGCTTACGGCGTCGGCGTTGGACATGAGCGCCACCGACGACAGGTAGTGCTCCAGCGTCACCTCTTCGCCGCAGGAGGTTTCGAACTCGTAGATGGCCTGCTTGAGCTCGGCCAGGTTGTCCAGCCGCTCCTGGCTGCCCTCGGTGCGCAGCATGCGCTCGTAGCCGCTGGCGGTCATAAGCGCCGCAAGCACCTCGGACACGGGGCGCCCTTCGTAAGCGCCGCTGAAATCGTCCACCAGCTTCAGCAGCGCCCGAGCCTTCGTGCCCTTGAAGATGTCGTCGTCGACGGAGCGCTGCAGCGCCTGGAACAGGCTGCACCCTTCGCGGGCGGCTACGTCCTGCAGATGCGCCATGCGCCGCTGCCCCAGGTTGCGCTTGGGGGTGTTGGCCACGCGGGCGAAGGACAGGTCGTCCTGGTAGGCCACAAGGCGCAGGTAGGAAAGTGCGTCTTTCACCTCTTTGCGGCCGAAGAAGGGAACGCCGCTGGTGAGCGCGTAGGGAATTTCTGCCTTCACCAGTGCTTCCTCGACCGAGCGCGAGGCGTAGTGGGCACGGTAGAGCACGGCCATGTCGCGGTAGCGCACCCCTCCCTCGTGCAGCGCCTGGATGCCTTCCGCAATCCAAGCAGCCTCTGCCGGACTGCTCTTCGCGTGATGCCATACCGTGGGCCCGTGGTCGGTCCGCTGCGCCGTCAGCGACTTTTCCATGCGCGTGCGGTTCTTGGCGATGAGTGAGTTGGCCACGGCCACTACCTCGGGCACGCTGCGGTAGTTCTGCAGCATCATGATGGTGCGGGTGCCGGGGAAGCGCTTGTCGAAATCCAGCAGGTAGCGCACGTCGGCGCCGCGCCAAGTGTAGATGGTCTGGTCCGGGTCGCCCACTACGAACAGGTTGCCGTGGTAAGCCGCCAGCACCTCCATGAGCTGGTACTGGATGCCGTCGATGTCCTGGAATTCGTCCACCATGATGTATTCCAGCCGCTGCTGCCATTTCAGCCGCACGTCGGGGTAGGTCTCGAACAGGTGCAGCACGAACACGATCAGGTCGTTGTAGTCCAGCCCGAAGCACTTCTTCTGGTGGTACAGATAGCCGTAGAAGATGATGTCCTTGGTACCTTCGGCCTGCAGAAAGCGCTGGTGCAGCCCGTCGATGGGCATGGCCAGCATATCGCGGCAGTAATCCGGCCGCTCCTGCAGCTTGATCATCTCGATCATGTCGCGGGCGTTGGCGAAGGTCATGTCGCGCAGGGTGAGCCCGCGCTCTTCGTAGACCATGGCCAGCATGGCGTCGATGTCGCCGTTGTCCAGCACCAGGAAGCTCTTGGGGTAGTGCAGCGCGTTGCCGTCCTCTTTCAGCACGTCCACGCAGAAGCCGTGGAAGGTGTTGATGCGGCCGGTGTCGTTGTCGCCGGTGAGGCGGCGGATGCGGTGGCGCATTTCGGCGGCGGCCTTGTTGGTGAAGGTGGCGCACAGGATGTTGCCCGGCAGCACGCCCAGCTCGTTTACCAGGTAGGCGAAGCGGTGGGTGAGCGCGCGGGTCTTGCCCGTGCCGGCGCCGGCGATGACGCGCACGTATCCTTCGGTGGTGGTGACCGCCTCAAGCTGCGCCTCGTTCAGCCCGTCCAGCACCGAACGCGGCCGCAGCCCGTCGCCGGAAGCCGCAAGCGCGTTTCCCGAATCAACGGGCAACAAGTCGTCGTTGGCGTCATATGGAACAAGCGTACTATTCATGTGAGGTATTGTAGCGAACTTACGAACAGATGTCACTATCGACTGCGCATCATGTCGAAAAGCGCAACCGGGCTGGTTCGGGCAAGAAGAAGGGCCAACCGCAAACGGCTGGCCCTGAGGTTTTGCAAGGGCAGTGCCCGACGCAGCAGCTGCGCTTCGCTGCCGTTCGCGCGCCCGCCCTAGAAGTTGTTCAGGCAGAACATCAGGTCCAGGGCGGCCAGCAGGGAATCGCGGTCAACTACCCAGATGCCGTCCTGCTTGACCAGATCAAAGGCGACGCTGCAATCTTCGTCGATATCAGCGGTGCTCATGGCTTCCTGCGCGGCACTACCGATAAGCTGGATGAACTGGTCAAGGTCGGCGTCTTCGATGGCGGTCGGATCGCTGGAAAGCAGCTCCAGGATCTCGTCGGTATATTCCACCATGTCGGTGCACTCCAGGTCCAGGAACACCGTGGCCGTGCCCGCGTCTTCATCGGCCAAAGAGATAGCGGAGGACGGGTCGACCACCACGGTGCTGGCCATCCACTGGGCCAAGGCCAGCGGCTCCATTCCTACGTCTTCCAGCGAGAACTCGCCGTCGCTGAAGTGCTGGAAGCACGTGGCTGCCTTGTCGGCCACGTAGCTCATGGTCTCCTCGTCGCCGGCCAGCGTTTCCAGGGTCATCACCGACACGTCCAGTGCTGCCTGGTCGTCCTCGGTGATGGCCATCGGGCCGTCCGAGGAGCTGCTGGAATCGGAGCCGTAGGGCGTGGCGGCCGACCCGCTGGAGCTGTAGCTGTTGTAGTTGTAGTCGTAGTCGTAGTTGGCCAGCATGGCTATGCCGAAGGCGAAGAAAATCAGGTACGCGATAAGCGACAGCACCGAGAACACGATGCCGATGACGCCGCACACCTTCGCACCGGTGGTCTTGCCGTCCTTGCCGCCTGCGCGCACCACCTGGCCCGCCAGCACCAGGGCCACGATGCCCAGGATGATGCCGCCGATGACGGTCTCGGAGGTCAGGATGGCCAGGATGCCGCACACGAGCGCGCCCACGGCCTTGCCGCTGCTGGGCTGCTGGGCCTGGGGAGCCGGCGCGCCGTAGCTGTAGTCGGGCGCTGCTGCGTAGGGGCTGCCGCCCGTGGGCGCGCCAGGGCCGCCGGGAGCAGCGGCGGTGGGGGCGGTGCCGCAGGCTTGCGAGGGCATGTAGGTGGGCACGGGCTGGCGCTCGGGCGCGCCGGGGGCGGCTGCCGCCGACGTCGTCCCAACGGCCTCCGCGGTTTCGGTGCGCGTGGAGAATACCGTCGCCTCATCGGCGGTACCGGTGGAAACCGGCTGGTAGGCCTCCACGTTCTCCCAGCTCATTTCCTCCACGGTGCCAGGGTTGGCATCGGTGCCGTTCGCCCCGTCGGGCGTCTGGCCGGTCAGGTTCTCTTCTGCCATGGTCTCTCCTTCTAACCGGATGCGGGGAAGTTGCTCCCCGCAGGCTTACATATATGTAGTGCACGGACGTGCAATGCACGGCGCTCGGATTGCAAGGGGCTTCGCGCTTGCAAGCGCGCCCTCCTGGCGGGCGCTTGCTTCCCCGTTGCCGGGCGTTAGGCCAGCTTCTCGCCCAGAAGCTTCGCGGCCTGGGCCTTGTCGAAGTTGCCGCCGGTGGCCTTGGTGAGGGCCCCCATCACGCGGCCCATGTCCTTCTTCGTGGCCGCGCCGGTCTCGGTCAGGGTGGCGTCCACCAGCGCTTCCAGCTCGGCGCCTTCCACCTGGCGGGGCAGGTAGCTCTCCAGCACTGCCACCTGCTTGGTCAGCATGTCGGTGCGCTCCTGGTCGTTGCCGGCCTTGATGGACCCGTCCAGCGTCTCCTTCGTCTGCTTGATGACGCGCTTGAGCATGGCGTCCACGTCGGCGTCGGTGACGTCGCGGCGCTCGTTCACTTCTATGTTCTTGATTTCGCCGTGAACCTGGCGCAGGATGGACAGCCGCGGCTTGTCCTTCGCCTTCATAGCGTCTTTGATTGCTTCCTTCAGTTCATCGTAGGTCATGGGCTGCTCCTCTGGGTTTCCCAACGGGAATCGTGCATGGCCGTTGCGGCCGCCTGCGAGTATACCGCACCCGTGCGCCAGAGCTGACAGATTCGCTGAGATTAACCGAACCGTGATGCGCGCAGGGGGCGGCACGCGCTGGCATCACCTCCTGACGTTTCGCAAGTAGTAAGCCTATGAGCAGGGGATACTCGATTCCGTATGTTTCGGGTGGTCACAGATTTCGGCCGCTTTCCTATAGTTCGAAACGTTGATGGCGGCGGTGGCAGAACCGCTGTCGCCGCAAATGATTTCTGGTTGAAGGCGCTCTCGCCGTGCGGGCGATTTCTGGCAGAGATTGGGGGCTTGGCAAATATCGGCTTGCGGATCGCGCCTTTATTCCAGGGGTCTCGGCTTGTTTTCCCAGGTGGGAAATTCTCGCGCCCGCTCAGGCTTCCCCGGGATTGCGCTGAGATTTGCCAAACCCCCAATCTCTGCCAGAAACTGTCTGCGCTCGCTCTTTGCGGCGGGCATGCCCGAGCCCGGCCTTTGCAGCCGGCGACCCTGGAACGGGCTTGGGGCTTGGGCTTGCTGCCGACGTTGCGGTCGGGCTGCTGATTTGCGGGCTGTTTGCCGTTGGGCGTCGCTTTCGCCAAGGGGGTGTGCGACCGTGCTATGCTATGCGGACTGTTACGCGGACGACGCGGGAAGGAAGCTGGTATGGCCGTTGAATTCAAGCAGGGCGCCTTTCACGATGCGGCCCTGGTACGCACCAAGGTGTTCCTTGACGAACAGGGCTTCCAGGAGGAGTTCGACGATCTGGACATCGACCCGCGCATGGTGCATCTGTGCGCTTACGGCGACGGCGAGCTGCTCGGCTGCGCGCGGCTGTTCCCGTCCGCCATGGAAAGCGGCGTGGAAGCGCGCCCTGACCGGTGGATTCTGGGCCGGCTGGCGGTGCTGGCGTCGGGCCGCAAGGCGGGCACCGGATCGAAGCTCATGGCCGAGGCCGAGCGTATCGCGTGCGATCACGGCGCTGCCGAGATGCATCTGCATGCCCAGCTGCAGGCCCAGCCCTTCTACGAGCGCCTGGGCTATGCGGCCTACGGGCCCGTTGAGCTGGACGAGCACGTTGAGCACCAGTGGATGAAGAAGGTACTGGTCTAGCTGCCGTGCGGCCGACGAACGGCGCCGGCTGCCGTTGCCGTTGAGCGCGCTGGTCGTTGGCCGCCGTTGCGCTGGCCGTCGCGCCGCCGCTGGTTGCAGCTGATCTCCCGCGCCGCTGCTAACTGCTGGCCGTCGATGGCCGACCGCTGCCTGCGGGCCGCGACCGACTGTCTTCGGATTGTCAGCTGCTGCGAACCGCCCTCCTACCGCCCTCCTACCGTTTGAAAGGAACACTGCTATGGCCCAACTGCTGAAGGGCAAGCCTGTTGCCGATGCGCTTACCGAAGAGGTGGCCGCCCGCGTGGCCCGGCTGCGCGAGCGCGGGGTGCAGCCGACGCTGGCCATCGTGCGTGTGGGCGAGCGGCCCGACGACGTGTCCTACGAGCGCGGTGCCTCGAAGCGCTGCCAGGCTGCCGGCATCAAGCTTGAGGCGTTCGCGCTGCCGGCCGATTGCCCCCAGGCGCTGCTCATGGACACCGTCGCCCAGGTCAACGCCGACGCCTCCATCCACGGCTGCCTGCTCATGCGCCCCCTGCCGGCCCATCTGGACGAGGAAGCTGCCTGCGCGGCTTTGGATTCGGCGAAGGACATGGACGGCATCACCGGCGGCTCGCTGCTGGGCGTGTTCACCGACCGCGACCTGGGATTCCCCCCGTGCACGGCCGAGGCGTGCGTGCGCATTCTGAACTATTACGGCTGCAACCTGGAGGGCGCCGACGTGACGGTGGTGGGCCGCTCGCTGGTGATCGGCAAGCCGGTGTCGCTGCTGCTGCAGGCGAACCACGCTACGGTGACCATGTGCCATACGCGTACGAAGAACCTGAGCGAGGCCTGCCACAAGGCCCAGGTGTTGGTGGTGGCCGCGGGTCGTCCGAAGGTGATAGGGGCCGACGCCGTGGCGCCCGGCCAGGTGGTGATCGACGTGGGCATCAACTGGGACGAGAACGCCGGCAAGCTGGTGGGCGACGTCGATTTCGAAGCCGTGGAGCCTATCGTTGGCGCTATCACCCCAGTTCCGGGAGGTGTCGGGTCGGTGACCACGGCGGTGCTGGTGTCCCATGTGGTGGAAGCGGCCGAGCGGGCTTCGGACGGGGGCGCTGCCGAACCGGCTGCGGCGAACGCCGGGGAGGGGCGGCCTGCGGGCGGCTCGGCTCAGCCGGCGCCCGAGGATTGCGAGCCCGCTTTCGCGAATCTTTCCTGCAGCTCCTTCGCAGCGCGTTTGGCCGGTCCCGAGAGCGTGCCGGGCGGCGGCGGGGCGGCGGCCCTGGCGGCGGCGCTGGCGGCGGCGTTGGCTTCCATGGTGGCCAACTTCACCACGGGCAAGAAGAAGTACGCCGTCTACGAGCAGGACATTCAGCGGATTCTCGTCGAAGCGGACAGCGCCCGCGAGCGCCTGCTCAAGCTGGTGGACGAGGACGCCGCCGCATTCCAGCCGCTTTCCCAGGCCTACGCCATCCCCAAGGACGACCCGAGCCGCGCCGCCGTGCTGGAAGCTGCCACCCAGGCGGCGCTGCAGCCCCCGCTGCAGGTCATGGGCCAGGTGGCTGCGGTGGTCGATCTGCTCGAGGAGCTGAACCGGAAGGGCAGCCGCATGCTGCTATCCGATGTGGGCTGCGGTGCGGCTCTGGCAGCCGCGGCGATGCAGGCGGCCGCCATCAACGTGTTCGTGAACACGCAGGCCCTGGCCGACCGCGACTGCGCCCGCGCCATCGACCAGGAGTGCGACCGGCTGCTGGCGGACGCATCGCGGGCTCAGGCTCTTGCCGACGCGGTGACGGCCCAGCTTCGCTAACCGTTTTCGCCGCCGTTGGGGCTATGTTCGCTCGGCTGGGCTGACCGCTTGGAACGCCCGGCCGATTTCTCTGTGCAATTTCGTTCAAATTAACTACACTGTGCACGGCGTTGCGCTGCAGAGGGGGCAACGACCCGGGGCTTGCGGGCGATCAGGCGCGCTGTCCCGGCGTGGCTTGCGCGTGAGCGCGGTCACCTATCGCACGGAAGGCAAGAAGGACGAACGAATTATGACCCAACACAACGGCGTTTCCCAGCAATCCGGCCAGCAGCCCGCCCACGTTGGCGCGGCGGACCAATGGGAGCAGGCGGGCGCGGAAGCGGTAGCGGCGGCCGGTGGCTCGGCTCGCGAGAAGTTCGGGTCGCGCCTCGGATTCATCCTCATCAGCGCCGGTTGTGCCATCGGCCTTGGCAACGTGTGGCGCTTCCCCTACATCACTGGCGAGTATGGCGGAGCGGCTTTCGTGCTGCTGTACCTGCTGTTCCTGGTTATCCTGGGCCTGCCGGTCATGGTGATGGAGTTCGCCGTAGGCCGTGCCAGCCAGCGCTCGTCGGCGTTGGCCTTCGATGCGCTGCAGCCCTCGCGCCGCTGGCACTGGTTCAGCTGGTGGGGCTTCATCGGCTGCATGGTGCTCATGATGTTCTACACCACCGTGGGTGGCTGGATGCTCTCCTTCGTGGTGAAGATGGGAACCGGCACCTTCAACGGTATGACGCCCGACCAGGTGGCCGGCGTATTCGGTTCCATGCTGGGCAACCCCGGCGAGCTCATCGGGTGGATGCTCGTGGTCATTGTGCTGGGCTTTCTGGTGTGCAGCCTGGGGCTTCAGAAGGGCGTCGAGCGCATCACCAAGGTGATGATGTGCTGCCTGCTGGCCATCATGGCGGTGCTGGTGGTGCGTGCCGTCACGCTGCCCGGCGCGGCCGAGGGCCTGGCGTTCTACTTGGTACCCGACTTTGGGAAGCTCTTTGCCGGCGCCACTGCCGCCGAGCAGTGGGCCACCTTCGCCGACGCCGTGTACGCCGCCATGGGCCAGGCGTTCTTCACGTTGTCGCTGGGCATTTCCGCTATGGAGATCTTCGGCAGCTACATCGGCCGCGAGCGCTCGCTCACCGGCGAGGCCGTGCGCATCTGCGGCCTGGACACGGCGGTGGCCATCACGGCCGGCCTCATCATCTTCCCGGCGTGCTTCGCCTTCGGGGTTGAGCCGGGATCGGGGCCGGGGCTGGTGTTCATCACGCTGCCGAGCGTGTTCGAGCAGATGCCGCTGGGGCAGCTGTGGGGCGCGCTGTTCTTCGTGTTCATGAGCTTCGCGGCGCTGTCCACCATCATCGCCGTCTTCGAGAACCTCATCAGCTGGTCCATGGACAAATGGGGCTGGTCGCGCAAGGTGGCCGTGGCGCGCATGGCCATGGCGGTGACCGTGCTCAGCCTGCCGTGCGCCCTTGGGTTCAACGTGCTCTCCGGCGCCACCATCCCGGGCATCGGTGACATCCAGTCCATCGAGGACTTCATCGTGTCCAACAACCTGCTTCCCCTGGGCAGTCTGCTGTACGTGCTGTTCTGCGTGTCGAAGGGCGGCTGGGGCTGGAGCAACTTTTTGGCCGAGGCGGACGCCGGCGAAGGCATGCGCTTCCCCGCGTGGGCCAAGCCGTGGCTGAAGTACGGCGTGCCTGCGCTGATCGCCGTCATTTTCGTCATGGGGTGGATGCCGCTCATCGGCAGCTGGATAGGCTAGGCCCGGCAGCCCGGGAGTCTTGTGCAGTGCACGGGAGGCAGGTTCTGCGCATATTCCTGCGGAACCCCGCCCTCGTGCACTGTTCCATGGGTGGCGACATCCAGATGGATGGTTGCAGGGAGGCGCCGCGCTGCGTTTGCAGGAGCGGCGCCCCGTTGGAATGACCCTTGCGAAGGATAGGGCGAAGGCCGGGTGCCCTAGATTTGCCGACCCTTCAGATTGCCGGTGGCTACGGCGTTTATGATATTGGAGGGCGTCTCGGCATCGCCGACCACGATGACGTCACAGATTCCGTCAAGCTCGCGGGCCAGGGCGTCGTTGGGAACGAGCGGCTCGCAGTCCACAACGCATGCCGCCGGAAGCGTGCACTCCAATCCATAGGAGGTTGTGAAGCTCACGCCGCCGTCCACCACTGCGACGTTAGACGTGCCGTGATGAATTTGGGAACCCCTTCCTTCAAGCAGGCTTATGAGCATGGCGCGCGGCCACGGTGCCTGCTCGGGTGCCAGGTCCTCCTTCGCCCCTTCGTGCACGATGGACACGTTTTTACCTTGCTGGAGCAGGTAGTTCGCAAGGTCCAGCGCCCGCAGGTTCTCCCCGACGATGCAGACGGGACTTGTCACTTCGCTGGTAGCGGCTTCCTCCATCGAAAGGACGACCGTGCTTCCCGCGGGTTTGAGCATCACGCCCGGGTCGGACGCCCCTGTTGCCAGCACTACGACATCGGGCGACTCGCTTTTCACCAGGGAGGCATCCACCGTCGTGCCCGTCACCACGGCAACTCCGCCCGATTCCAGCTGTCGCTTTTGCCATTCCTTGAAATCTGCGATGCGCTCGTGCGGTCCTTTTACCAAGGCGGCGAAGTCGAGGGTGCCTCCGAGCGCTCCCTTGTCGTCGTAGAGCGTGACCTCGTGTCCTCGCTGGGCGGCAACGGCGGCGGCCTCCATGCCTGCGGGGCCTCCGCCCACTACCATAACCCTCTTCGAAACCTGTGCCTTTGCCGGCTCGTATCCCTCGGGCATCTCGTTGGTGAAAGCGCGGGTGTGGGCTGGATTAGCTCGGCAGAATCCGAAGCCATCGGGGTTTATGACCGACATGAAGCAGTTGGAGCAGTGGTTGCAGGGGCGGACGTCGTCGATCCTCCCGGACCGCAGCTTCTCCGGCAGATGGGGGTCGGCGACGAGGGGCCGGTTCATGACGACGAAATCAATCTTCCCATCAGCGACGGCATCGTTCACCAGGTCGGGCGCGAGTCGCGGATCCATGCCGCCGACGGTGCCCACGGGAATCCCCACGGCCTTTTTCACGTTCGCCGCTACATCGATAAGTGCGCCGATGCCCCCGTGGCTGCCGTTCACGAGTCCGCGGTAGTGGCGGCTGAAATCTACCTGGGTGCCTAGCCCGGTGTTGCCCGGGGCGCCTACGAACATGAGGTCGGTCAGGAAGTTTGCGGCGTGGTTTCCGAAGGTGCCGAAACGCACTTGCAGCATGTCGGCACCGGCTTGCTCGAACAGCTTTCCGAAAGCCGCTGCTTCCTCGGGGGTGATGCACAGCTCGCTGTCACCCAGCTGCTCGACGTTTTCCTCCACGCCGTTGTAGAGCACGTGCACGATGACCCCGGGACATGTCCGCTTGATTTCCTCGATGATCTCCGTGAGGATGCGAGCGCGGTTCTCCAGGCTTTGAGGGCCGTACTCGTCGTCGCGTTCCGTGTTCCAGAACCGCGAGAGAAACGTGTCGAAGGTATGGTCGCAGCCGGCGTTCAGCTCGATGATGTCGAAGCCCGTGGCGTAATGTAGCTGGGCGAGTGCGATCTTCTCTTGCTGGAACGCGTGCACCTCGTCGGTCGTGAGGGGCAGGTGCGGCATACCTCCCTCGACGGCGGTCTGCTCAAGTTGCGAGATGGAGTTCTTGCTGGAAGACGACTGCGTCCACATGCCCCAGATCTGGGCGCCGGCCAGGGCACCTTCCTCGTGGATCGCGTCGACGATGGGCTTGAGCGAGTTCTCGTCCTCGATCAGCCAGTCGCAGAATTCCACGCCTATCACGCCCGCTCCACCCCGAGCAAGCTCGCGGTAGTAGCCGACCGCCTGCTCGTTCACAGCTTCGTTGACCGCGTAGGACCCGGCCGCGCTCTTCACGATGCGGTTCTTGGACTGCTTGCCACCAAGCTGTATCGGCTGGAACAGTGCCGAGAAGTCGGTGGTGTTCGCCTCGAACGAGTCATCCTGCGGGTTGAGTTCGACAGCCTGTGCCGTGGTCTGGGAGGTTGCCGGCTTCGTCGTGCCGTTCGATGGTTGCGACGAGGTGCCCTTCTGGTCGGCGGATGCGCAGGCGGTCATCCCCGTCGCCACTCCTCCGATAAGCGCGCCAGCTGCGATTGCCGCCCCTCCGGTAAGAAGATTCCGGCGCGACACCGGCTTGCTGGCTAAATGCTGCATGCTCATGTCCCCTCCTTGCGTTGTCGTTTGCGGACCGGGCGATCATCTCCGATTCCGTTTGCCGACGAGGTCTACGAAAGGGGCTATTTCTTGGGGCGCTTTTTCGGCCGAGCGGGCGATAAAACGGGTGATTTGGTTTCTCATCTGGGAAAACGAGTAGCGCTTTTCGCAAGGCGATACTCGGGTTTGCTACAATGCGAAGCGAGGGAAGGGGGGAGCGTGGCGAGGTTTGGCAATACGAAGGTCTGGGTTCCCGGTGAGCTGCTCGAGACGCCGTTTCTTCTGGGCATGAGCCTGTTCATCCTCTTCGATGCACTCACCCCGTTCCTGGGCAACTCGTCGGGGGCTTCGGGACTCAATCCTGTGAACTGTGCCGAGCTCGTTCGGACACCGCTGTTCCTAATCGTTTCGCTGGTTGCAGGAAGGGCTCGGATCCTGTTCCGTAGTCCGTCGTTCCTGGCTTCGGTATGCATAGCAGCGAGCGCGGGGGTAGCCTTGATACTGTTGGCCCGCTTCGTAAGCCATTCCCTCGTAGCCTCGCTGGTGATAGTCATCGGCTCTGTGGGCGTGGGCGCGTTTTGGTGCTTTGCGTTGCTGAAGTTCTCGGAGCTGTTCACGGGCGTGTCGCTGGGCTGCACCGTTGCGACCTTCGTGTTCTGCCATTTTCTGGGATCGGCCGTGGCCAGCGTCGTCGTGTTCGCGCAGGCCCGTGTGCTCGCTGTGGTGCTGCTGGCTGCCATTCCCCTTGTGCTGCTTGTCTGGGGGCGGCGGTTCCGCGGCAAGCTGTGCGCGGCCGCCGATTCTTTGCCGGACGCCGAATCGGGCCGGCTGCGCATACCGGTGCGGCCTTATGCGTTGATGCTGGTCACGCTGTTCGTTGCGGCCATTGTGCGCAGCCACATTCCGGTCGATTTGGAACCCGCTACGTACCTGGGTGCTTTCCTGTGCGCTGCGGTCCTTACGATCGTCATGGAGGCGAAAAGGCGCTCGGTCCATCCTCGCATGCTGTACTATCTGACCCTCTTTCTGCTTATGGTGGGCCTGCTGCTCTTCACGGGAAGCGGGGACGTGGCGCTGGTGGCAGCCGGCGGAAGCGTGAACGCAGGCTATTTGTGCTTCAGCGTGCTCATCATGGCGCTGCTGTGCAACGTGTGTCGCCGCTACGCCATCAATTCCTATTGGATGTTTGGGCTGCTCGGGTTCATCGAGCGCATTTCCTACGATGCGGGGTCGGCTGCCGGAGGGCTTCTGTCCCTGCAGCCGGATGCCGTCCGTTACACCGTCGCATTCGCCTGTGCGATTGTCGTGGCCGTCGCTTTCGTCACGCTGCTGACGGAGCGAGACTACCGCACGTCGTGGGGTACTATGAAGGATGAGTCCCAGGCGAACCCGGTAGCGGCATACTACCAAACGCTGGGAGATTGCTGCTCGGCGGTTTCGGAGCAGTACGGTCTTACTCGACGCGAAGAGGAGGTGCTGCTCCTGCTTGCGCAGCGCAAGACGCTGCCTGACATCGAGCGGGAGCTGTACGTGTCTAACTCGACGGCCCGCACGCACTGCAAGAACATCTATAAGAAGCTCGGCGTGCATAAGCGCGAAGAGCTGCTGGTGATGATGGGCCATCCGTCGGTTGGTGAGCGCGCCGACTAGATTGCGGTTGTGCAGTGCACGGGAGGCAGGTTCTGCGTGAATTCCTGCAGAACCCCGCCCTCGTGCACTGTTCCATGGGGTGGAAGGAGCTGGCGGGACGGCTGTCGCAGCGGCTGTTAGCTCTTGTGCCTGGGGAGCCAGCTTGCCAGCACCACGGCTTGGTTCATGGTCTGGTTTTTGGCGCCGAAAAGCAGCGTGATGTGTGGCGGATTGTCTAATCCTTCGCTGGCCAGTTGCTTTGCGAACTCGGCGCTGCCCAGCTTGCGGGCGAATTCCAGGGCTTCGGGGTTGGCGTCCAGCTCGGCGATGTAGGCCTTCTGGAACGACTCCCAGTTCTCGGGTTTGTGCCCGAAGGCCTTGCGCACCGCCGTCGACGGCGCCAGGAACTTCGCCCACAGGTTGTAGTGCACCTTGTCCTTCGTCAGCCCGCGCGGCCACACGCGGTCCACCAGCACGCGGTAGCCGTCGGTGGGGTCGTAGGGCTCGTAGACGCGCTTGATCCGAATATCCATAGCGACCTCCTTCAACCTGGTGCGCAATACGGCGCGCCGCACCAAGCATAGGCCGATTGTGCGGCCGGCGTCCGTCGCTCTCGGAATTGTGGGGCTCCCGTTACGCCGGCTTTGCCGGGCTGTCTTCCGGGCTACAGCGCCTTTTCCAGGTAGCGGCCGGTGGCGCTGGCCGGGCAGGCCGCCACCTGGGCGGGCGTGCCGGCGCAGACGACGGTTCCGCCCTGCTCGCCGCCGCCCGGACCCATGTCCACCACGTAGTCGGCGTTGGCGATCATGTCTAGGTCGTGCTCGATGACCACCACGGTAGCTCCCTGCTCGATCAGGCTTTGCAGCACGCCGATGAGGGTCGCCACGTCCAGAGGGTGCAACCCGATGGTGGGCTCGTCGAACACGAAGAGGGCGTCGCTTTGGTTTCGCTTCATCTCGCTGGCCAGCTTCAGCCGCTGGGCCTCGCCGCCGGAAAGCGCCGGCGTGGCCTCGCCAAGCGTCAGGTAGCCCAGGCCCAGATCGTGCAGCACCTGCAGCTTGTCGTGAACGCGCTTCACGTGTGCAAGAGCGCAAATCGCCTGGTCAACGGTGAGAGAGAGCACCTCAGGAAGAGACAGCGTGTGGATGGCGGCGAAGTCGCGCGCGTGGTCGTGGGTGCCTGGGGCGGAATCTGCGCCCGGCACGGGGGCACCATGCTCAGACAGTCCTGAGCTCGCGCTCAACGCTTCGCGTTGGCGCTCGTGCGGAACTGCGCGTGGCACCCCCGTGCCGGGCGCAGATTCCGCGGGAAGCGGAGTGGTCTTTCCGGGGAGCCCCTGTGCAGACGTGCGGTTGGTCCCTTCCGCGCCTGCCTTCGCATTCCCCTCCATCTGCATCTGCACGGCGCAGGCGTCGCGGCTGTAGCGGCTGCCTCGGCAGTCGGGGCAGGGGATGTCCACGTCGGGCAAGAACTGCACGTCCAACGAGATCTGGCCGGTGCCGTCGCAGGTGGGGCAGCGCAGGCTGCCGGTGTTGTAGGAGAAATCGCCGGCCTTAAGTCCGCGGGCCTTCGCATCGGAGAGCTTGGCGAACTCGCGGCGCAGGTCGTCGAGCACGCCGGAATAGGTGGCCACGGTTGAGCGCACGTTCACGCCGATAGGGGTTGCATCCACCAGGTCCACCCGCCTGATGTCCGGGGCATCCGCGGACAGCACGTGGGCGGGCAGCGACTTCCCCGCAAGCTCGCATTTCAGGCCTTCTACCAGGCTTTCCAGCACCATGGTGGTCTTTCCCGAGCCAGAGACGCCGGTGACGCAGGTAAGACGTCCCTTCGGGATGGCCGCCTCCAGCGGCTTCACCGTATGAATGGCGCCGGTTTTCAAGCTGATGGTGCCCTCGTCGAACAGGTGGGATTCGGCGACGGGGGTCCGCACGCGCACCTTCGCTTCGCCGGACAGGAACGGCCCGATGCGGGAGGCAGGGTTCGTCTCGATGTCGGCCACGGTGCCCTGGGCTATCATGCGCCCGCCGTTCGCGCCGGAGCCGGGGCCTATTTCCACCAGCCAGTTCGCATGGCGCAGCACGTCTACGTCGTGGTCCACCATCACTACGGAGTTGCCGTCGGCCAGCAGGTCGTCCATGACCCCCAGCAGCCCTTCCACGTTCGCCGGGTGCAGTCCGATGGACGGCTCGTCCAGCACGTAGAGCACGCCGGTGGTGCGGCTGCGTACCGCGCGGGTGAGGGCCACGCGCTGGCGCTCGCCGTTGGAGAGGGTCTCGCTGGCGCGGTCGAGGGACAGATACCCCAGCCCCAGCTGCTCCAGGCGCTCTATAGGCTCGCGCATCTCGGAGGTGATGGAGGCGGCCATGGGGCGCATCTCCGCAGGCAGCCAGGGTGCCACCGTGGGCAGCCAGTCGCGCAGTTCGTCCAAAGTGAAGGCGGTCACCTGGGCAAGGTTCAATCCGTCGATCAGGCTGCTGCGCGCCTTTTCCGAAAGTCGGGTGCCGTGGCAGGCGGGGCAGGGGGCTTCGCGCAGGTACTTCGCCACGCGGGCCAGGCCCTTCTCGTCCTTGGCCTTGGCCAGGGCGTTCTTCACCGCGTTCACGGCGCTGTAGTAGGTGAAGTCAAGCTCCGTGGCGCTGCCTTTGTCCTTCGGCACGTACAGGATGTGGCGCTTCTCCATGGGGCCGTGCAGCACCATGTCCTTTTCCGCGTCGGTGAGGTCTTTGTAGGGGACGTCGGTGCGCACGCCCATTTCGCGGGCGACGTCCACCATAAGCGACCACATGAGGTGCCCCCAGGGAGCCACGGCGCCTTCGTCCAGGGTGAGGTTCTCGTCCTTGATCAGGGTGGATTCGTCCACTTCGCGCACAACGCCGGTGCCGCCGCACTCCGGGCACGCCCCGCCGCTGTTGAAGGCCAGGTCCTCCGCGCCGGGTCCGAAGAACTCCACGCCGCAGGTTTCGCAGGTGATGGGCGCCTCGGCGGCCACGTTGAGCGACGGCGGGTTCATATGCCCGTTGGGGCAGCGGTGGCTTGCCAGGCGCGAGAACATGAGCCGCAGGTAGTTGAGCAGCTCCGTGGACGTGCCGAAGGTGGAGTGCACGCCGGGGATGCCGGGTCGCTGACGCAGGGCCAGGGCGGCAGGCACGTGCAGCACCTCGTCGACGGTGGCGCGTCCGGCCTGGGAGATGCGCCGGCGCGTGTAGGTGGAAAGCGCCTCCAGGTAGCGCCGGCTGCCTTCCGCATACAGCACGCCCAGGGCAAGCGAGCTCTTCCCCGATCCCGACACGCCCGCGATGCCCACCAGCTGCCGCAGGGGCACGTCCAGGCTGAGGTTCTTCAGGTTGTGCACCCGGGCGCCGCGCACCTGGATGGTGTCGGGCTCGGTGAACTGCGCCGGCTGGGCCGCGAGCGAGGGCGCGGCGGCTGCGGAGTAGCTGGCGGCGCAATCGGCGGGCGCGACAGCGGTCGTGCAGCTAGCGGCGCGGTTGTTGTGTGCGGCGCTGGCCGTGCAGCCTGCGGTGGCGGAACGGCCCGCGGATTCTGCGGACATGCTGCTGGCGGCGCGACTAGCAGGTGTGGCAGATTTGCGGGCGTTCGACGTGTCGGTGTGTTGCATGGCGCTTCCTTTTTCTCGGACTCACCACTTTACGCCAGCGACGCCCGTTTCCGGCAGAAATCGCAGGTTTGGCAAAGAATCGTCGGGTTGCCCTTCGGCTACGGCGGGAAAGGACGGGCCAGTGGTGTCGATGCCCGCAACGCCTTCGCGAAGATGGACGTGCATTCCCAGCAAGAGCTTCTCGATGTCGCCCGCGCCGAATTCCCCGTTCGCTCGCGCTAGCCCCTACGCCGCGTCCGTTAGCGGGGCGCATTCCATGTCGTTAACCGCGCCGCCGTATCGCGTTCGCGGACATCCGGCCGGGACGTTGGGGCATTGCGTCGCTGGTCAGGATATGGCGCGGGCTTTTCGGTACTTCTGCAGGCGGCTGTTGGGTTTGTCGGGGATTGTCCTTTCGATGAGCCCAAGCGCAAGTGCGGGGTGGACGTAGGTGTATAGAAACGTAGGCCGATGCTTCAGGCCAAGTCGGTCCATGAGAGCTGCTGCGGAAAGCTCCTCGTCGCCAAGCGCATCGAGGAGCCGCGCAACTTGTTCGGTCACTTGTTCGGTCACTTGTTCGGTGCAAGCTTTCTCGCGCTCCGTGTTGCCGTCGATTGCGAGATGCCCTGCAGGGTCGCTTTGCGGCCAATCGACATGCAAGCGGCGATTTCTCAGATCGTGCTGCGTCCCCATCAGAAGATTCTCGAAGAATTCGTCCAGATACCGCGACGTCTCATGCACCCTGTGGTCGATGTTGCTGTAGTTTGCTCTTACCAGCGCATTGCGAAAGTACCAGGAGTGCTTTGCGAACGAGTCGTTATCGGTATCGATGCCCAATGTGCGCAAGTACTTAACGATAAATACTGCGGTGGCGCGCGTGTTCCCCTCGCAAAAAGGATGAATCTGCCAGATGCCGGAAGCGAAGGAGGCGATGTGATGGGCTATTTCTGCTCTTGATAATCCAGCATAGGAAAAAGAGGCTTCCTTAGCGAAATCGTAGTCAACGGTTTCGTCGATGTTCTCCCAGGGGGCATAGCGAACGGTGTCGCCTTTCAGCACCCAATCCCGCTTCGTGATGTTGTACGTTCGATACGATCCCGCGCTTTCAATCAGCCCTTCGAACAGCCGCCCGTGAATCCTTTTCCACGCCGAAGGAGAGAACGTGAACGCAGTTTCCCCGAGGATCATCGCTATGCGCGAGGAGACCACGTCCGCTTCTTTTGATTCCAGCTCTTCCTGGGTTCGATCTTGCTTTCGCTCGTAGTAGGAGTCGATTCGTTTTCGTACCTGATCAATGGTGATGAGGCCTTCGATGTGCTGTTTGGCGGTATCTATCAGGTACGTCGAGGGCGACAGTCCATCTACGGCCTGCAGGCCGATAGCGGTCGACCAGTCTCTGCCTCGCCGTGCACGTTCGGGCTCTGCTTCGCGAATATAGGGTTCAAGCTCGAAGCCCCACGGTTTCATGTCCGTCATGTGATGCTCTCTTTCCCGCAGGTGTTTACGCGGGTTTCATCTTGGAATGTGAGTTTGTTTCGTCCTTCATTATACGGCATACAGAGATGGTCGGGATCAGTGTGGAATTCCCCGTCCGCGCTAGCCCCTACGCCGCGTCCGCTAGCAGGGCGTTCAGCTCCTTTACCGAGTGGATGTCCAGCTTGCCGTAGGCGTTCTGGATGTGGGTGCGCACGGTGTTGGGCGAGATGAACAGCTGGTTGCCGATGGCGTCGGCCCGCACGCCCTGGGCCAGCAGCACCAGCACCTCCTGCTCGCGCTTGGTAAGGGACGCCTGCTGCGCCAACGCCGCCACTTTTTCGCGCACCAGCTTGTCCTGGTACTGTTTGGGCAGGTAGTCGCGGCGAAGGCCCCACAGCTTCTTGATGTCGGCGTCCGAGCCCACCCAAAAGGTCGCCAGGGTGCACAGCAGAAACGCCACGATGCGCAGCACGGCGAACAGCTCGGAGTCCATCAGCACTTGGCGGATGGTGTACTCGCAGATGATGCCGCTTACGAACTGGCCCAAGCTTGAGAACAGAATCCCCCAGGCGGCAAGGCCGGTGCCGGTGCAGTCGCTTTCCTTGTAGATGAGGCAGCAGCCCATGATGAACAGCATCTGGTACAGCACCGCCGCGCAGTCGCCGGTCACCACGGCGGGGATGGCGATGGACACGAGCGGCACCATCAGAAACTCCAGCACCGCCAGCGTGAACACTGCCTTTCGAAGTGTGCTCCACACACGGGCGAAAGTGCACTCGCGACGCGTGTGCAGCACCAGCACCAGCGCGATGGCCAGCAGCGCACCCAGGCCCAGCGGAATGCTGCCGTCCACGGCTATGGTGGGAACCCCGGCCGTGGAGAACGTCTCCCCGTACACCACGCGCCGTCCGATGGTGTGCAGGAATCCCAGCACTGCGCCGTACATGACCAGGTGGGCGATGAGGGCGCGCGGCTCCTTCGAGTCCACGATGCGCGCCTGTATCAGCAGCGACTGCAAGCGCGGGTCGGCAGTGGTGGGCAGCAGTCGCGCGAATCCGTAGGAGCACAGGCATGCTATCAGCAGAAATGCCAGGCTGCAGGACTCATCGAACCAGGGGCTGCTGGATTTGTCCAAAACGGGCACCACAACCAGGTTCACAAGGGCCAGGCCCGACGCAATGGCTATGGCGACCAGGGCCGAAAGTTGTGCAGGGCGTTCGAACAGCACTTGGGCGGCGCCGATGAAGCCGTACACCAGGATGGCGTTGGCGGCGATGTGCAGCAGTGCGGCCAGCGGGTACAGGTACAGCTCGCAGAGCGCGACGAAGTGCAGCAGGTCGATGGCCACTAGTATGGCCACCCAGGCAACCAGGGGAATTCGCCGCACCCATTCCTGACGGTTTTCGCGAGAGAGCAGCAGATAGCCGCCGGCGCCGATGAGCATGCCCAGGGCGCGGCTGGGGCAGTGGAAGGTCGTGAAGAAGCGGGCGGGCGAGGCGAACTCCTCTTGCCACGACACCGCCAGAATCCAGTTGCGCGCCAGCTCGTGAAGCAGTTCCCACCATCCGGTGAAGGCCATGAGCGCCCCTGCCAGCAGTATCAGCCGCGCCCGGTGCAGGGCGGTCGCGTTGCCCCGTATGGTGGCCAGAACTCCCATCGCGCCGCTCCTTCCCGGACAAGGCCGTACTTGTGGCCTTCTGCTGGCTGGAAAGTATAGTCCCAGATGGAATCGGCACCTCATTGATTTTTACGTAGTTTGCGTTTTGCCTGGTCAGAAAATCATCGAGGAATGACTAGGCAGCATCTGCCCGAAGTTGGTACGTTCGGGTACGGCCGTCGCCCAGAGAGAGCGGGGGAGAGGAGGAATCGGTTGCGGGGCGACGGCAGACGTATTCGAACTCTTACATGGAGGTGAGAATTCATGAGGAAGAAGGGGTTGAAGAAAGCGGCGATCGCAGCGGTGGCTCTGAGCCTGACGCTGTCGGTGTTCGCCATCGCCGGATGCGCGAACCAGCCGGCGCCTAAGGGGGACGCCGCCGACACCGCGCCCAAGACCGAGCAGCCCGCAGCCGCCGCTGCGGAGCCCGAGGCCGACAAAGCCGACGACAAGGCCGCCAACACCGCGGCCGACACCTTCGCCATGCCTGGCGATTTCCAGAACAAGGACGCCGGCTCGTTCACCAAGACCGACTACAACGTGGACTTCATCAACGACGGCAATCGCGGATGCAGCGCCTGCCATACCGACCTGTACGACGTGATGGGCGATCTGAGCCCCATCCAGCACGTGCTCTCAAGCCCGGCTGGCTACGGTCAGACTTACGACAACTTCGCCAACGACTGCATGGCCTGCCATCGCTACAACGTGAAGTTCGGCGGCCCGCGCCTGTCCGCGGTGCTGCATGCGTCCCATTACGCAAACCCCACGTTCACCGACGAGCAGAACGGCAACTGCTGGAGCTGCCACGCCACGAACCTGGCCGGCGAGATGGTCATGTGGGACGAGTACAAGTACTCCGCCGAGATGGCCGGCTACGGTGATTCGGCCGACCCGGCGGTGGCCGAGGAGTGGCTGAACCTGCGCCAGTGGAACAACGACAGCCTGACCGACGTGGTGCTCGATCGCGAGCTGTCCGTCAACGTTGAGCTGTCGCAGCCCGTGTTCGACGAGAAGGACATGTTCATCGCCGACAACTACGACGTGCCGCAGTTCACCGAAGAGAACTTCAAGCTGACGGTCAAGGGCGCCAACGAGGAGAAGACGCTGACGCTGGCCGACCTCAAGGCCATGCCGCAGACCGAGATCAAAGCCACCCAGATCTGCATGACCAACCCCGTGAACGGCACGATGATCGGCAACTTCCCCGTGAAGGGCGTCAAGGTCGAGGACTTCATCGAAGCTATCGGCGGCATCCCCGAGGGCAAGATCTCCATGGCCTGCATGGGCGAGGACAAGTGGGGCCACGAGTGCAACATCCAGTTCCTCATCGACCAGGGCGCCGTGCTGGCGCTGGAGATGTGGGGCCACGAGCTGACCGCCGACCAGGGCTATCCGCTGACCATGGTCATCCCCGGCGTGGGCGGCGCCTTCTGGGACAAGTGGATCACCACCATCACGTTCGGCGAGAACGAGAAGGCTACCGCGGGCACTTGGCCGCTCATGGCCGCCTTCCCCGACGGGTTCCAGGGCGTTCAGAGCTCCGGCTGGTTCGCTCCGAACAAGGACGGCCTTGAGTACAAGGTGGGCGATGCTGTCGAGATCAAGGGCTACTGCTTCGACAACGCGAACATGGGCCACACCATGAAGGCCGTGGCGTTCAGCGCCGACTACGGTCACAACTGGACCGAGGTCGCCATTCCCGACAGCTTCGACCAGGGTCAGTGGGTCATCTGGGAGGGCACCTGGACTCCCGAGAAGGCCGGCACCTACGTGCTGCAGGTGAAGACCATCGATTCCGAGGGCTCCGAGCCCTACCGTCCGGCGTCGGTTATCGTCAAGGTGACGGAATAAGGAAGGGGGACGCACCATGAAGAAGGATACTGCGAAGAAGTGGGGCGCCGCCATGGGCACCGTGGTTCTGGCGAGCTCGGCTTTGGCGGGCGCGGGAACCGCTGTGGCTGCGGAAGGCGCACCTGATGTGCCCCAGGCTGCGGCCGAGGCCGCCGAAGGGGCCCAGGGCTCCGGTGCGGTGAAGCAGGCCGCGGTCCAGGGCGAGTTCGCCTACGACCAGGCCGTGGTGACTCCGACCGCCTCCATCACGGGCATGTTCAACAAGGCTGCCGCCACGCTGTGCGCTGCGGCTCCGGCCTACGCCCAGCAGTGCGTGGCCGCCAACTGCCTGCATGTGACCGGCAACGGCTCTGCGTTCGACGCCACCGTGGCCGACCTGGCCGGCGAGGACGGCGCCAAGTCCATGATCATAGGCTGCGCCTGCTCCACGAACGTGGCCGGCGGCGGCGCCATCGTGAACGCCGAGGCCGAAGGCGTTGCCATCCAGACCGTGCTGGCGATGCTGTCGTAGCGGCTAGCAAGCCAACGCGCGCAACCCCAGGCGCCCTTCCGCATGGAGGGGCGCCTCTTTTTGCGCGCCTGCCGTCCGCGCACCCATCGGGAATACCTGCGGCGAGGCGCTTGAATACCGCGACAGCGGCTTTCGATAGCCTTGGCCGCTGGCTTGTCGCTAGCCGCCGGCCCGCTTCGGCTGCTTCCCTGCTGTTCTCGTGGACGGGCCGATTCGCGGGTATGATGGGCCCATGAAGACGAAAGGATGCATCATGAACGTAGACGTGACAGCGGTGCGGGGCGGTGCTCCGCGGAAGCGGATCGCAAAGGCGGCGGCCCTGACGGCCATGGCGCTGGCGGTTGCCCTGAGCGCGGGGATGCTCGCCGGCTGCGGCTCTTCTTCGGGGGCGTCGGAGGGCCAGGGAGCCGCCGGGGCGCCCGCGCAGGATAACCGGGGAGCGCAGAACGGCGGGTCTGCAAACGGTGGTGGCGCCGCCGCTGGCAGCGGCCAGTCGGGGGCGACCACGCAGCCCACTATCGGCATGACGGACTTCACCACCGCCACCATGGACGGCGCCACCTTCACGAACGAGGATTTGGCCGACTACAAGCTGACCATGGTCAACATCTGGTCCACCACCTGCCCCTACTGCATCGAGGAGATGCCCGGCCTGGAGCTTCTGTACCAGAGCTTGCCCGAGGGCGTGAACCTGGTGGGCATCTGCCTGGATGGCGACTTCAACAGGCAGGTGGCCGAGAGCATCCTGAGCGAGAGCGGCGTCACGTTCCCCGTGCTTCTGGACAGCGAATCCCTGGGGCAGTCGCTCACGGGCTATGTCAGCAGCCTTCCCACCACGGTTTTTGTGGACAGCAAGGGCGAGCTGGTGGGGCAGGGGCTGGCGGGCGTGCCGGCGCTGGGCAGCGACGAGGACGTTGCCGACGCCTACCTGGAGCTCATCGAAGAGCGTCTGGGAAGCGTGCAGTAGCATGGCGGCCCTGCGGAAGGCGGCACCCTTCGTCATCCTTGCGGCAGGGGTGGCGGCGTTGGCGTTCGGCATCGCTCGCGGCGAGCTGAACCCCCTGTTCATGGCCGCGACGAACGTTTGCCTTTCCTGCATAGGCATCGGGTAGGGCTATGGCGGTGAACTCGGCCAGGGCATCGCGGCGCGCCTGCTGCCAGGAGGCGCCTGCGACAAGGAGCGGCCTGTGAAGCTGAACTACGCCCTGCGCCGGGCGGGTATTCAAGCGGCCGCCGCCTTGGCGCAGAACCCGTTTCTGCTGAACCTCTGGCAGGGCATCATCTTCAAAGGCGACTCGAAGTACGTGTGCGCCCCCAGCCTGAACTGCTGGTCGTGTCCGGCGGCTGCGGGGGCATGTCCTATCGGGGCCTTGCAGAACGTGGCCATGGGCGCGCAGTACTCCGCGTCGTTCTACGCGCTGGGGTTCCTGGCCATCGTGGGGGTGTTCGTGGGCCGTCTGGTTTGCGGGTTCCTGTGCCTCTTCGGCTTTCTGCAGGATCTGCTGTACAAGATCCCCGCCCCGAAGCTGCGCGTGCCGAAACGGCTGGACCGCGTGCTGCGCAAGGCGAAGTACCTGGTGCTGGTGTTTCTGGTGCTGCTTCTGCCCGCTGTGGCGACCAACAACTTCGGCCTGGGTAGCCCCTGGTTCTGCGAGTACCTCTGCCCAGCCGGCACCATCGAGGCCGGCATCCCGCTTATCGCCACCAACCCCTCGCTGCAGGCCATGTTGGGCGCGCTCTTCGACTGGAAGCTGGGCGTCGCCGTTGCCGTTCTGGTGCTGGCCGTGTTCGTCAGCCGCCCCTTCTGCAAGTACCTGTGCCCGCTGGGGGCGATCTACGGCCTGATGAACCGCATAAGCTTCGTGAAGCTGACGGTGAACGACCGCGCGTGCATACAGTGCGGTCGGTGCGCGGAAGCGTGCCCTATGGACGTGGAGGCGCCCGAGCGCATTCCCACTTCGGCCGAGTGCATTCGCTGCGGCGTCTGCAAGAGCGTCTGTCCTGCGTCGGCCATTCAGTGGAGCGCTCTCAAGGCGCCCACCCTTGCCCAGGGCGAAGTGCCGCACGAGAAGGCCGCGATGGGCGGTACGGCAGCAAGCGCCAATACGGCAGCGGGCGCCAGCGCGCCGGACGAGTAGCTGGGACGAGTAAGAGAAGCGAGCGGATGGCGAAAGCCCGCACAATCGGCAGGTTCGTGAGAAAAAATGCACCAACCTGCCGATTATGCGGGCTTGCTAATGCGGGGGATGCGCTGCGCGAGAAGGGCGGAATTGCGCCGGCGCCGCTACTCGATGGTGCGGCCTTCCTCTAGGTCGGTGTTAGCCTCGTCCTTCAGATCGGCGGCTTCTTCGTGCTCCTGGCGGCGCATGCTCTTCTCGCCCACCTTCATGTCCTCTTCCCAGCTGGCCTTCTCGGCCTTCATCTCGTGATAGGACTTGTCTTCGGCTGCCTTGTGCTCGTGGCGGATCTCGTCCTCTACGCGGTCGGCCTTCTTGTCGGCGTGGATGCGCTCGTGGACTTCCTCTTCATGGCCGGCGAAATGCTTCATGATGAGCCTCCTCAGGTTGGCGGATTCGTTGGTGTCACCATTACTTTAGGCCTGGTCGAGCTAACGATTCCGAAGGAGCGCCATCTGCCATCGAACTGAAACGCCCCCATTGTTCAAGCGTTGAGGGCGTTTGATGGGCGGGGGCGGGGGAGCGTATCGCTGTGTGGCGGTCTTCGAAGACGGCTGTCGCAATCACCGGACAGGTGCAGGTTCGGGGCGGCGACCTTGTTTGGCCTGGCATCGCGGTTGTTCGGTAAGGTGAATGCGACGGTGCGTCGGTACGTGTTGCGAGCGACGGTATCCGGCGGCGCCCGCCGACGCTGGGCGGCGTGGTGGTCGTGTTACACTGGCCAGGCGAAAGGAGGCGGTGCGGCATGCGCGCTGTGGTGAGCGAGCGGCTGGCAAGGGCGATGCGCCGCAAGCGTCGGCGGGCTATCGTGCTCGATGTGGCTTTCTGCAGGAGCTGCGGCGGCGCGGTGGGTCAACTGCACGCGCGTCTTGCTGGCGAACAGGAGGCTGCGAGGCTTCTCGAAGGGGGCGCGCGGCGCATTCCGTGCGAAGAGAAGTCGGGTGCGACCTTGGTTGTGGCTGACGGCCCCGCAGAGCTGCTGGTTGCAAATCCCAGAATCGAGCTCGACGAGGTGGTTCGGGTTGATACGGGCATGCTGGGTGCGGCCGAGCTTGCCGTGACCGGTGCGCGGTAATCGAGATGCAGCACGAATAGCTTGCAGGTTTTCCAACGGTTGCAGCTGCGATACAGTTTGCCTCATGATGCGGGGGCCAAAAGCCTGCAGAAACGCGCTGCACGGCGGCAATAAAAGCCCAGGCGGCCCACAAGGTTGAAGCAAAAGAAAAGCGCCCCGCAGATGACGGGGCGCTTCGCATTCCTGGAGCCAACGAGCGGATTCGAACCGCTGACCTACGCATTACGAGTGCGTTGCTCTACCAGCTGAGCCACGTTGGCGAAAGGGCGCTTCTCGAAGAAACGCAAGGATGAAGTATAACGGAGGGGCAAGCTACCTGCAAGAACATTTCGCTGCGGGCTTGTCGACCTCTCGAATTCGCCACGAATACAGCCCAGGTGGGAGTGCATAGCGAAGGGGTTCCGCGCAAAATCCTGCAGAACCCCTTCGCTATGCACTGTATGCGCACCGCGGCGGGGGCTCGGCGAGTGCCAGATCGCTGCAAGTGCGCGCAGGCTTGTCGCTCGATGCCCAGTTCCGAGCGAGCGCCTGGTGAACTCCGACGCATGAGGAAATACAAAAAGCATGAGTTACGAATGCAGAAAGCATGCTATACTTGCGAAAACCGCAGAAGCGAGAAAGGAGCCGTCATGCCCGCGTTGCAGGTGAAGGATTGCCCTACCGAGGTCTACGAGCGGCTGCGCGCGTGTGCCGCCCGAGAGAACCGCAGCATCTCCCAGCAGGCGCTCACCATTCTTGAGGACTATCTGGGCATGCGGCCTGCGCCTGCGCGCAGCGATCGCAGGCGCCGTCAAACCAGCATCTACGAGGAGTCTTGTCGTCGCCCTGACCCGTCGGAAGGGCTGATCGAGAAACGCCGCCAGCTGTTCGAAGAAATACGGAAGCTCCCGCCGCTTCCCGAAAGCGATCAGCTGCCCAGCAGCGTCGAGCTCGTGCGCCAGTCCCGAGAGGAGGACGCGGCATGATCGTTTTGGATGCATGTGCTGCCATCGAAATGGTGCGCCAAACCCCTGTGGGCAACGGGTTGCAAAGTCTTATGCTCTGCAACGAGAAGGTTGTCGCCCCCGAGCTCTATCGTGTCGAGGTGGGCAGCGTCGTGCGCAAGATTCGCCGCAACGAGCATCTTGGCAAGGAGCTGGCCGACAAGTATTACGACAAGGCCATCGCCCTCGTCGACGATTTCGTGCCCACGCCCGAGCTTTCCACCGAGGCCTTTGCCGAAAGCCTGCGGCTCGACCACTCTACCTACGACATGCTTTACTTCGTGCTGGCTCGCCGCACCATGGGTACCCTGTTCACCCTGGACAAGCGGCTTATCGCCCTGTGCGAGCAGCACGGCGTGAACAGCATCGACCTGGTCCCCTTCAACTGCGGGGAAGCCGGCAACTAGCAACGGGACGCAGGCAGCGGCGTGGGCCTCTTGCTTGGCTGCAGCCTCGCCTTTGCTTGCAGCGGCTGCGGCAGTCCGACTCCGACCGCTCTTGCCCCCAACCCCATCCCCTGTATCTCGCGGGCGGGCGCTTGTGCGCACACAACATGTTGATTCCGCCCGGCGGCTAACTTGTGGGCGACATTTCTAGATTCGTGACTATAATAGGCCCATCGCAATCGAACCCCCTAAACGCACTCGCGACGCCGCTTCAACGCACAGCGGCTTTTTTGCTGTGGAGCGCAAACCTTGACCGAACGGCTTTCCGCAAGCGCGTCGGCCGGCAGCGCTCGGTTTGGATCGTACTTGGTGGAAAAGGGGAGCCATGGCCCACGATACGCACGATGCGTCGCAGTCCGAGACCTTCGCCTGGAAAGCGGGCAAGTCCTACCGTGAAATCATCTACGAAACCATGGACGGCATCGCCAAGATCACCATCAACCGGCCGCATCGTCGCAACGCCTTCACGCCGCTTACGGTCACCGAACTCTACGATGCGTTCTCGGAAGCGCGCGACGACGCCTCCGTCGGCGTCATCATCCTCACCGGCGCCAACCATGACGGACGCCCCGAGGACCAGGCCTTCTGCAGCGGCGGCGACCAGAAGGTGCGCGGCAACGGCGGCTACGTGGGCGAGGACAACATCCCGCGCCTGAACGTGCTCGATCTGCAGCGCCTCATCCGCGTGGTGCCCAAGCCGGTCATCGCCATGGTCAACGGCTACTCCATCGGCGGGGGCAACATCCTGCAGCTTCTGTGCGATCTCACCATTGCCGCGGAAACGGCGAAGTTCGGCCAGACCGGCCCCAAGGTGGGCAGCTTCGACGCCGGCTACGGCGCGGGCTATTTGGCCGCCGTGGTGGGGCAGAAGAAGGCGCGCGAGATCTGGTTCCTGTGCCGACAGTACACCGCCGCCGAGGCCGAGGCCATGGGCATGGCGAACAAGGTGGTGCCCTTCGACCAGCTGGAGGCGGAGTGCGTGGCTTGGGCCCGCGAGATGCTTGCCCTCAGCCCCACGGCGCTGCGCCTGATGAAGGCATCGCTGAACGCCGCCACCGACGGCGTGGCCGGCCTGCAGCAGCTCGGCGGCGACGCCACGCTGCTGTTCTACACCACCGACGAGGCGAAAGAGGGCCGCGACGCCTTCAAGGAGAAGCGCACCCCCGACTTCGGGCAGTTCCCGGTCTTTCCGTAGAAGGCGCGCCCTCGGGCTTCCTCGGGCCGCACTCGCTTCCGGCGCAGGCGGCGCGAAGGGACGTCAGGCAGGCAGCTGCGTTTTCGGCGGGAAGGCGGCAGATGACAGACGACGGATGGCAAGGAGCTGCGGCGTAGGTAGATGATCGGCGAATTCGAACAATCGGTGCGGATGCATCCCCACAGGACCTTCTTTGCCTTCGTGGCGAAGGACGGGTCCGTGGAATCCTACACCTATTGGGAGGCTCGCCTGCTCTCCGCCGCCATCGCGCGTCGGCTCATGGACCACGGCGTCCGCCAGGGCGACTACGTCGCCGTCGATTTGGCGAACCATCCCATGCTCGTGTTCCTGTCGCTTGCGGCGGCTTACGGCGGCTTCGGGCTGGTGCTGCTGAACCATCGCCTGACCGAGGCGGAGAAGATGTCGCGCCTATTCGATATGGAGCGCGCCCCCGGCGTGCGGCTGTCGTCGCGGTTGAACCAGGCCACGGCCGAGCAGCTGATGGAGACGTGCGTCGCCCAGGTGGCGGGCTTGCCTGTGGGGGCTGCGGCAGGGGCGCTGTCCCAGGGCGGCGCATCGGGCCCCCTTGCCGGGTTCGGCCGGCGCAGTGCCTCTACCAGCATCTCCTTCGACGACGCGAGCGCAACGAAGCACTACGGCATCGACATTCCCACCCGGGCCATGCGCGCTCGGGCGCGGGATGCAGCCCTGCCCCAGCCGCTGCAGGCGCGGCCGGCCCCCCATACCTCCTCGGCGTCGGTGCGGCGCGGTCGTGCCCGGCAGCAGGCGCGCGTGCAGGCCGCCACCAGCCGCGCGGAAGCGGAAAGCAGCATCGTCCATTTCGCCGAGCATGCCGTGCGCGTGTTCTCGCCGTCGGCCCGGGCGGTGGTCATGTTCACGTCAGGAAGCACCGGGCGGTCGAAAGCCGTGCCGCTGACCTGGAACAACCTGTGCTCTTCGGCGCGCATCGCCAACCGCAACCTGTCCGTTTCCGAAGCCAGCCGCTGGCAGCTGGCGCTGCCGCTCTACCATGTGGGCGGCTTCCAGATGATGGTGCGCAGCGTGCTGGCCGATGCGTCGTTCACGCTGTACGAGGGGTTCAATCCCCGCCAGCTGCTCGACGACGCTCCCCGCATCGGCGCCACCCATGTGTCGGTGGTGGACAAGATGCTGCAGGACTTGCTTGACCTGGCCGAATCGAGCGCCGCCTACAAGCAGGCTCTGCGCGGCTATCGCTGCGTGCTGCTGGGAGGGGCGGCGCCCAACCAGAGCTCGCTGACGCGCAGCATCACGCTGCAGGTGCGCCTGTTCGCCAGCTACGGCATGACCGAGACGTCCAGCATGATTGCGAACAGTCTGGTCACGCCCGGCTACGAAGGAGGCCTGCGGCTGCTTTCCGGCTACAGCGCCCATATCATCGACCCCGACGAGGACGGCGTGGGTCGCTTGGCCGTGAAGGGCTGCGGCGTGTTCGACAGCTACCTGAACGCCCGGGCCACGCGCACGGTGGACGGCTACTTCCTCACGGGGGACAGCGCGGCCTTCCGCGACGGGCGCCTGTACGTGCAGGAGCGCACGGAGGACCTGTTTGTGTCTGGCGGCGAGAACGTCTATCCCGCCGAGATCCGCAAGAAGCTGCTGGACATCCCCGCGGTGGCCGATGCCTTCGTCTTCGGAGCGCCCGACCCGGTGTGGGGTCGGCGGCCGGTGGCGTTCGTGGAGCGCAAGGCGCCTCATCCCCTTGCCGATCTGCAGCTGAGCGCGCAGACCAACCTGCAGCTGGCCGCCGAGGTGCGCGAGGGCCTGGCTCACCGGCTGTCCAGGGTGTACCTGCCCGACGCTGTGTTCGCGCTGGACGCGTTTCCCCGCACCGGCGTGGGCAAGGTCGACCGCCAGGCGCTGCTTCAGCGCTTCGACGAGCGCATCCTTGTAAAGAAGGTGGTGCTGCACCGCATCCGACTGCCGTTCAAAAAACCCTTCCGCACGTCGAAGGGCACGCTGAGGGCTCGGGAATCGCTGCTGGTGCAGGTGATCGACCACGAGGGGCGCAGCGGCCTGGGCGAGTGCGTGGCGTTCTCCAGCGACTGGTACCTGCCCGAAACGCTTCGCGACGACCTGCCTGTTCTGCGCGACACGCTGGCGCCGGCGCTCATCGGGCGGCCCATGCTCCATCCGGCCGACGCGTTCGACGCGCTGTCAGCCGTTCCCGGTGCGCTGCCGTATCCGCTGGCCATGGGAGCTATCGAGTCGGCGGTGTGGGACCTGTACGGTCGCATCACGGGCAAGCCGTTGTGGAAGCTGCTGAACGAATGCTATGCCGAGGAATGCGCCGCCGCCGTTGCCGAGAGCGCCTCCGAACCGGCTCAGCCCAGCGCCAGCGGCCCGGTTTTCGGCGCGCCCGTTACGGGGGCAGCGTCGGGCGTCGTTGTGGGCGCTTCCGCCGGGTCGCCCAGCTCGGCGGGGGCGGAAGCGGCTCCCGCCATGATCGACAGCATGCGCGCCGTGCCGGCCGGCGCGGTTATCGGCATGGGATCGGTGGCGGAGGTGCTTGCTTCGGCCCGCCAGTCGGTTCAGGCCGGCTACAAGCGCTTGAAGCTCAAGGTGGCCCCCGGTTGCGCCTACGCTCTGGCGCGTGCGGTGCGGGAGGCGTTCCCCGACATCGTCATTACGCTGGACGCGAACCAGAGCTTCTGGGAGAGCCAGGCCGACGAGCTGCGGGCGCTGGCCGATCTGGACATCGCCTGGATCGAAGAGCCCCTGCGGCCCAGCGGCCGGGCAGGCGAGGCCCCGGGCGATTTGTTCGCGCGCCTGGCCCAGCTGCAGCGCACCATGAAGACGCCCATCTGCCTGGACGAGTCCATTGCGCGACCGCGGGACCTGCTCCGGGCGCTTTCGTATCCCGAGCTGCGCTGCTACGCGGTGAAGGTGGGGAAGATGGGCGGCATCGCCCCTACGCTGCGCTTCGTGGCGCTGGCCGCCGAACGCGGGCTGCAGCTGTGGATGGGCGGCATGTACGACACTGGCATCTCCCGCCGCGTGGCCGCCGCGTTCGAGACGCTGCCCGGCATGGACGTCCCCGGCGACATCGGCTCCACCGCCCGCTACTTCCATACCGACATCGCCACGCCCCCCTACGCCGTGGAGGCAGGCAGCATCTACCTGAACCGCCCCCCGTTCGTCTCGGGCCTGGGCTGCGTTCTCAACGAGCCGGCCCTCGAGTCCGTCACTTTGGAGCGCATCGCCGTAGAATAGCGCCGCAGACGCCCAGCCGTTTTGCGCCCAGCGCTCCGCCCCCGCGCGTTCCGCCCCCTTCGCCCCCTTCGCCTATCGCCAGCGCCCTCGCGTCCTTTCGCCCTCGGCGGCCTTCTTTCATCTCGTGGAGCCCGCACAATCGGCAGGTTCATGCAGAATAATTCACGAACCTGCCGATTGTGCGGGCTCCTGCAGCAGGCTTGGCTGAGGAAGCCTCGGCGAAGGTGCATCATCAGCCGAAAAAGGCAGTTCGGGACAGTCGGTTCCGCATCCGCGGCTCGCCCACAATCGCACCTGCTGGTTGGTCCAATCCCCCAGGTCTCGCCCCTGCCCCCTTCTGAGCGCATGCGACACAATCGAGGCGAACTCCCAGAAGGCACCCCATTCGTTCACCTGGTCCTTCGTGAGCGTGATGACCGTATAGCCCATTCTCTGCAAAACGTTGCGTTTCGCGGCATCTGCGTTGAGGGAGCGCGTGTTGGCGTGCGCCCAATCGCTATCATACTCGACGAGAACCTTCTGCCGCCGCCACAGGAGGTCTGCTCTCACATACCCTCGCTTTGCGAGCCTGCGCAGGTTCGGGGGTATCGTGATTCTTGCGTTCATCTCGGGTTTCGGCAATCCCATGCCGCCCTTTTGCTTGGGAAGGCAGAGCAGCAGGGCAAGTGTCGTCTCCATAGGCGAGGCGGACGCCTCAACGATGAATGGAGCCACGCGACGGGCCGCTTTGGATCCTGTTACCCCGGAAGTTCTGTTGAGGTAGTCCCTCAGTCCTGCGATGTCTAGGACGGGGGACCGGTCATGCATCCCGCGCGGGTCTCGGGGGTCCTTTCGGTATGCCGAACATAGCTCGCTCGCGCATTCGGCAAGCTGCAAAGGGGGCAATTCTCGAGCAAGATTCGCCACGGTCAGTGCCGGAATCGGAATCAGGTACCCCTCTGGGAGGAGCGCGAAGGACCGGGGAGGGAGGGGCGTACTGCAAACGAGGCATCGGAAGATCGATGACTGACTGCGGCGATTGGGGCTGGAGACGAGGGCGCTCACGGGGTTTTCGAAGATGCCCGGGTATGCAGACTGCAGGTTTCTGACATCGGAGCAAGAGGGCATTAGTTCCATGCATCTTCTTGCGTAGTCGTCGGTTGCAGAGCCGACGGTTGCCAGAGCGCGGGCGACTTGTCGGTCGGATGCCTTCCGATAGAACGATAAAGCACTTCGTGCCGCCAAGACGAATCCCACCTTCCGGTCCTTTCGTGCGACGCCTCCGTCCCGTCCCCTGGCAACACCTTATCAGAGTGGTCTTGCGGAACCATGACAGGGATTTGCTTGCTCGCTGAACTGGTCGCATGCAGCAATCATCAAAGCAGGGGAATAGGTTCTTGCAGAAAGGGACGCTTGCCGGGAAGCGCGTCTTTCCGAGAAGCGCTATACCTGCGAAGCGATTCGCAGGGGAAGAGGGGCTGGGGCTCTTCGCGAGTTTCGGAGGGATGAAAAGGGGTGCGCCTCCGCTTGGCAAGTCTGGAATTGGCGGAAAACTTACGGTAGAGAATGAAAAATCGCAGCAAATCTGTATACAAACGGTAACAAGATGCGAAATGTTGCATAGAGGCGTGCTGCTGTCCTGATTGTTGGGGTATGATGCCACCAATGGACGAAGAGCTTGCGTCGGAGGCTGCTCGCACAAGCCAGAGAGCAGCCGAACAGGCCAAGCGCTCAGGAAAGGGGTTCAACCCATGGCAACATCGAACGGCGGAGGCGCATCCATGGCGCAGACCGCAGGTAGTGCCGGCAAGGGCGAATCGGCGGAAGATCGGGGAAAGCTCGGTCTGTTTCGCCTGGTCACTGCCGTTATTACCCTGATCATCGGCGCCGGCGTCTTCACGCTTTCCGGCGAGCAGGCCGTCGGCGGCGGCAGCGGCTGGGCCATCATCACCGCATGGGGTATCTCGGCGGTGGGCGTGCTGTGCCTGGTACTTACCTTCTTTGCGCTCTCGCGCCTGAAGCCGCAGCTCAAAGGTGGTATCTACAGCTACGCTAGCGCTGGTTTCGGCGACTTTCTAGGATTCAACAGCGCGTGGGGCTACTGGATATCGGCGCTTTTGTGCACCGTGAGCTTCTCGGCGCTCTTGTGCCAGGCCCTGGCGTACTTCTTCCCGATTTTCGGCAACGGCACCAACCTGCCCTCCATCATCGCGGCCAGCGTCATCATCTGGTTCTACGTGTTCGTGGTGTCGCGCGGCGTGAAGGAGGCGGCCGGTATCAACGCGGTGGTGACCATCAGCAAGATCGTCCCCATCTTCGTGGCGTTGGCGGCCATCATCTTCCTGCAGAAGTTCGACCCGGCTCTGTTCGTGGAGAACCTGACCCACGGCGCCGAGCCCGGCATGCCCTTCTTCGACCAGGTCATGAACTCCATGATGATCACCATCTGGGTGTTCGTGGGCATCGAGGGCGCCGTGGCCATCTCCGGCCGCGCCAAGAAGGACTCCGACGTGGGCAAGGCCACGGTCATCGCGTTCGTCTGCGTGCTGACCATCTACATGCTCATCAGCATGCTGTCCCTAGGCATTCTGCCGCTGTCCGAGCTGGCCGAGCTGCCCAATCCCCAGTTCGCTGGCGTGATGGAGGCGGCCGTGGGGCAGTGGGGTGCCATCCTTATCAACTTCGGCGTGGTGCTTTCGCTGGTGGGCGCCATGCTGGGCTACACGGTGCTCTCCGCCGAGTCGCCCTTTGAAGCTGCCGAACAGGGCGTGTTCGTCAAGGCCTTCGCCAAGACGAACAAGCAGGGCGCTCCCATCACCACGCTGATCGTGACCAACATCATCATCGAGGCGTTCCTCATCATCATGATGTTCTCCGACAGCACCTACCGCTTCTTCTACACCCTGTCCGCGGGCATGATCCTGCTGCCGTATCTGCTGTCGGCGGCGTACTTCGCCAAGCTCGCCTTCAAGGAGAAGGGCCTGTTCGCAAGCAAGATCGGCGGCAAGATCGGCCTCTGGCGCGTGATCGCCGTCATCGGCGTCATCTACAGCTTCTTCCTGGCGTGGGCCTCGGGTGCCGTGGGCGTGACCATCATGTCGCTTCTGTACGCGCCCGGTATCGTCATGTACATCGCCGGCAAGCGCGAGCGCGGCGAGAAGTACCTGGACAACACCCGCGACCGCGTTGTGGCGGCCATCATCCTGATTGCGGCCGTGGTGTCGCTGGTGCTGCTGCTCACCGGCATCGTGGCGGTGTAAGCAGGCGGCAGTTGCCATTGGTAGTGCCTGCCGAAGCGCGCAGGAGCCGCAGGCGAAAGTGTTGTGCTTGAAAGAAAGGCGGGGCTCGGACGTACCGAGCCCCGCCTTCTGCGTTGGTGAGGGATTTGCTGCGCTAGCCCAGCAGCTGGCAGACCTGGCCGAGCAGCGGCTCGAAGGACACGCCGCGGTCGCGGAAGTGGGGTTGCTGCGCGCTGACGAGCATGGCGTCGTGCACGAACGACCCGGCGAAGTCCGCCGACTCCACCAGGTTGCGTCCGGCCATGATGCCGGCCAGCAGGCACGAGGCGTACACGTCGCCGGTGCCGTGCAGGGAATAAGGCACGTACTCGTTGGACACTTCGGCAAGGTCGTAGTCAATACCAGCTACGTAGTTATGAACTACGGATTCTCCTTCGCGCTTGATGCCCTTGAGCACCACGTTCTTCGCGCCCAGGGCCATAAGCCCCTCGATCATGCGTGCCGCCTCCGCTTCGGAGATGTCGGTGCCGTGCCATTCCTCGCCCAGGATGATGGCAGCTTCCGTCAGGTTGGGGGTGAGGATGTCGGCCTGATGCGCCAGGTCGGCCATGGCGGCGCACAACTCGGGGGTGTAGGTGGGGTACACCTTGCCGTAATCGGCCATCACCGGGTCCACCATGCGCAGGGCGCCGGGGTAGGTGGCGTAGAGCCGGCGGATGGTGTCCACCTGCTCGGGCGCGCCCAGGAAGCCGGAGTACACGGCGTCTATCTGCACGTCGATCTTGCTCCAGGCCGACAGGTAGTCGTCCAGGATCTCGGTGGTATCGTGCATGTACCAGCCGGGGAAGGCGGTGTGGCTGGAGAACAGCCCCGTGGGCACCGGGCACACGTCGCAGCCGGCGGCGGAGAGCACGGGGATGGCCACGCCCAGCGAGCACTTTCCGTAGCCGCACAGGTCGTGGACGGCGGCAATACGGGGAATGTAGGCGCCTTCGCGCTGGTAGAGGGGTGCGGGCGATTCGGCCATGGGGGTCCTTTCGACGGGGTGAACGGAAAAAGCTGCGCGTCCGCCGCCCGGAGGGGTTGCGGACGCGCGATAGGGCAAAGCGAAGCCTTGGCTGCAGGCCGGGGCGCCAAATGGAGGCGCTATGGGCGTATGCGGGCAGCCCCGGCGCTACTTGGACGAACCGTCGCTGCCGTCTTCGCCTTCGTCATCGTCGTCGAAGAACGTCCAGTCGTCCTCGCCTGGTTCACGGTCAACGAACTGCTTGCGCGTGCGACGCTCCATGATGACGCTGGCGATGAGGGTCAGCACCAAAACACCGCCGATAAGGCAGCCGATGCCGGGAGCGGTTTCGAAGAGGAAGTGGTAAATGGAAGCTGCGTCCATGGTGTCCTTCTTTTTGGAGGTTAGCCTATCGGGAACGAGTATACTATGCCAAGAGGCTCCGCTTGGGCTCGCTTTCGGCGAAATCGTAACAAGTGCGAACCCCGCTGTTTACTGGAGTGCCGTCCGCAGGAAGGGATGACCCATGGGGCAAAGGCGCAGTGCGTCTTCAACCGACAGCCAACTGCGCAATGCCGCTTCCTTGGCGAGTGGGAGCCCCTCTGGCATCTTCCGTAATCTTTCCGGGGTCGAAGATCCGCGGCACAACATGATTCTAGCCGCTGTGGCAGTAGCGGCAATTCTTGCCCTGATGGCGCTCATGGTGACGCTTACCAACTATATAGAAGATGTTCTCAGCGAAAACGCTGAACAGCAGGTGGTGTCGTTCACCGAGCAGGCCGCCTTCACTTCTGCGGGCCGTTTGGGGCTTCTGCAGGACGAGATGGAGTCAGTCCAGTTTCAAACGGACGATCTTGTGGAAGTGCAGCCGTTTCTGGCCAGCATCAAGGAAAGCTTCGGCCTGACGGGCACATGGTTCATCAGGGCCGACGGCCAAGGGGTGTCGTGGAACGGCGTATCCGCCACGGCGGAGGAGTTGACTGCGGGACTGGAAATCACGCCGCTGCCCGAGCACGAGTACGGCTACTCGCAGAACTACCTCAACCACGATGGCCAGACGGTTCGCATGGGCCGCAAGCAGCTGTTCGCCGGCGGCACGTACATAGGCGACTTCTACCAGGAAGTGCCTCTCGTGCTGTTCACGATGCCCGACGAACTGAGTATGTTCGACGGGCGGGGGCAGTTCATGCTGATGGAGGCCGCCACAGGTGAGGTGCTGGTTGCGCCTACCACGCTGCCGGAAACAACGTTGACGCTAGGCGACTCGCTGTACGCCTACCTGGAAGGCGCTATCTTCTCGAGCGAGGTTCGCTCTAAGGCCGGCGGCGGTTACGACAGCCTGTCCCTGGAATCCCTCGACGCGGAACTTTCGGGGGTTGAGAAGCTGAAGAGCCTGGTAAACGATGGCGAGTGCGGCGTGATCCGCGCGGTGATAGACGATCGGCCCAGCTACATTGCCGTGGCGCCAGTGACGGGGTCCACCTGGTACGCCTGCACCATCATTCCCGAAGAGAATCTGCGCTCGCAGACCACGGTGGTGGCCGCCACGTTCCAAGGGGTGTTTGCTGTGGTGCTGCTCAGCCTGGTGGGAACCGGTGCCGCGCTGCTGATGGCGTACCAGCGTCGCCTCCGGTCCCGCAATGCGACGGCCACCATCGAGCTGTACGGAGCGCTTTCCGAAAGCGTCGAGATGGCTGTGAACCTGTACTCGCCTCGTGACCACGAGACCACCCATATCGTGGCGAAGGCCGACGGCGTCATCGGCTGCTCCTTCGACGAGCTTATGGCCGACCCGTCCGTAGCGGAGTCGCTGCAGATGTCCGAAACGGGCACGGCGCTGTTCGAGCGCGTCCGCAACGATGCGGTGAAGCAGCTGGAACGGGGGGACTTCTCGATTGTGCGCCCCCACGAGAGTACCCGCTCGTGGGTGGAGTACGCCGTGAGGCCCCTGGAGTTCGAAGGCCGCCATCAGCTGCTGATCGTGCTGCAGGACGTCACCACCGAGAAGATGATCCAGCTGTCTATGAAGGACGCCATGGAAGCCGCCGAGTCGGCCAACCGCGCCAAGACCGAGTTCCTCTCGCGCATGAGCCACGACATCCGCACCCCCATGAACGTGGTTATTGGCATGCTGCAAATCGCCGAGTCGAATATCGACAACCCGGCTAAGCTGCGCACCTGCCTTTCGAAGGTTGCCATGGCCTCCGACCAGCTGCTCGCGCTCATCAACGAGGTGCTCGACTTCTCGAAGATAGAAAGCGGCAAGATCGTGCTCGACCGGCTGCCGTTCAGCCTGGAGGCGCTCATAGGGGGAGCCGCCGACGTGGCGCGGATGCAGACCGAGGAGCGGGACCAGACCCTGGTAGTTTCCGTGGAAAACCAGATAGGGGACCGCTTCCTGGGCGACAAGGTGCGCCTGAACCAGATGCTTATGAACCTGCTGAGCAATGCGGTGAAGTACACGCCCGAAGGTGGTCGCATTGAGTTGTCGGCGTCGGTGGGGATAGAAAAGTCGGGTTACTATCCCATCACGTTCAAGGTGGCGGACAATGGCATCGGCATGTCGACGGAGTTCCAGGAGCACCTGTTTGAGCCGTTCACCATGGAAGGCCGCTCGCGGGCTCAGGGCACCGGGCTTGGCACGTCCATCGTGAAGAACATCGTTACCCTGATGGGCGGCATGATCACCGTGGAGTCTGCGGTCAATGCGGGCACCACGTTCACGGTGCTGGTGTACCTGGCGTCGGCGGACCGCCCGGCCGATGACGCGCAGGCCGATCCGCTCGATGCGCTGCGGCTGGAGGATCTGGACGTCGAGGCGGCGCTTTCCCTGGCCCGGGAGCTGGGCGCCGAACCGGTCCCTCCCGCTGCGGAGGAGGGCGAGCAGGTGGCGGGCAGGACGCTGCTCGACGAATCGCATCTGACGTCCGATTGCGGCGCGGGCCTGCGCATTCTCATGGCTGAGGACAACGACCTGAACGCCGAGATCGCTCAAGAGCTGCTGGAATCCTACGGCTTCGCCGTGGAGCGCGCGGCGGACGGCCAGGAGGCGTGCGAACGGTTCGCGGCGGCGTCCAGGGGCTACTACGACGCGGTGCTGATGGACGTGCAGATGCCGCGGATGGACGGCTACGAGGCGACGCGCACCATCCGCTCCATGGACCGCCCCGACGGGCGGCAGGTGCCCATCGTCGCCATGTCGGCCAACGCGTTCAGCGACGATGTGGCCGCATCGCTTGCCAGCGGCATGGACGAGCATCTCTCGAAGCCCATCCAGATTAAGACCGTGGTGCTGACCGTGCTGTCGCTCGTGCAGGAGCGCAGGGCGTAGGCTGCAGCGTGCGCCGCAGGTGGCGGTGCGCGGGCCGCTGCCGGGGTGCGCGGCCGAGTGCGGTCGGGCCTCCCCGGGGCGGCGGGGGGTGCGTTGCGGCTGTCCGGTGCGGGTCCTTTGTCGCCTTTCAGTTCGGTGACCGTTTTCCCACGGCGGCATGTCAGCCGCGCTCCTGCAATGCTTACCTGTTCGCTTTGATTCATGATGGTTGCGTATCCATCGGCGATAGCAACGGAGGTTCATCATGGAGCTCAAGGATTCCCAAACCTGGAAGAACTTCGAGACGGCGCTGAATTTGGAGTGTCGCGCCTATTGCGAGTACACGTTCTTCGGCCAGCAGGCCGGCAAGGACGGCTACACGCAGATCCAGGAGATCTTCAACGAGACGGCGGCCAACGAGCTGCACCATGCGAAGCTGCTGTACAAGAAGCTGCACGACGGCGCGGTGCCCGGCACCATGGAGAACCTGGAAGCGGCGCGGGCCAGCGAGGAAGCCGAGGGCGTAGAGGCGTACACCTCTTTCTCGAAAACCGCTTACGACGAGGGATTTCCCGAGATAGGCGAGTGGTTTGCCGAGCTGGCCAAGATCGAGATGTCCCACGAGCAGCGCTATGTGAAGCTTAAGGAGCGCATCGAGAACGACGAGGTGTTCAAGCGGGCGGAGCCGGTGGTGTGGGTGTGCACGGTGTGCGGCCATATCCATATCGGCACCGAGCCGCCGGAGGTGTGCCCGGTGTGCCAGCACCCGCGCGGCCACTTCGAGATCAAGGCCGAGAACTACTAGGGTTCGACGCCGCCGAAACGCATCGGCCCGGGATGCGCGCAGTCGATCAGCTTGCGCGCGCCCGGGCTGACGTACGTTCGGGGCTGTCGATGCTGACGCTTCGGCGGCGTGGCTGCAGGTCCTTTCGAGGGGGCGGCGGATGGAAGGTTTGCCGCGTGCGCGCCCGCTGCCGCTTCGGGCGGCTACTGTTCTATAGGCAGCCGGTGACGGTCGCCTCCGGCCCCCGCGCAGTCGGTGGCTGCCCCAGCTCCCGCAGCCGGTGACGGCCGCTCCGTCTCTTGCAGCTGGCGGCTGCCCCGGCTCCTGCAGCCAGTGGCCGCCCCCGGCCCACCATGGAGCTGGTGCGTCCCTTTCCGGGTCTTCGGTGTAACGAAAGACGGTTATGGCAAAAAGCACTGTAACGAATGACGGTTGTGCGCGATTTTCTGTAACGAACGACGTTTATGGCAGGTTTCGGCTGCCATAAACGTCATCGGTTACATCGGCTGGCGGTAGGAGGCAGACCGGCTGCGCCAGCGGCTGCTGGCGAACGAGTTTCTCGTGAGGGGGAAATCCGGGCTTGCGCCAGCGGCGGGTGGAGGGTAGAATACTTGTCTGCTGCGCGAAAGTCGTAGCTGTAAGCTTGCGTGGAGAGATGTCCGAGCTGGCCGAAGGAGCACGATTGGAAATCGTGTATACCCCAAAAGGGTATCTGGGGTTCGAATCCCCATCTCTCCGCCACTTTTTCAGCTAAACGGGTAGCACCCTTCGGAGGGGTGGCAGAGCGGTTGAATGCGGCGGTCTCGAAAACCGTTTCACCGGTAACCCCGGTGACGAGGGTTCGAATCCCTCCTCCTCCGCCAGTTTCAAAGAATGAAGCCCCAGGTAGCCCCTGGGGTTTTTGCTGTCCGCACCCGCAGGCCCGGCTTGTCGGCTGCTGGGTCTGCGGCCTGCGTTTGCCATGCCTCGGCCCTTTGCCCTCTGCCCGTTTCGTTGCCGCCGCTGCTGCCGCTGCTGCCGCTGCTGCCGCTGCTGCCGCTGGCGCCGCCCCATCGCTGCCCCGGGCCGGCGGAAAGCCGGTTGCGGAATGCGGCGCAGGCGTTTCCGTCGGTTGTTGGCGGCGGCCGTCGTGGTGGCGGGGTGCCGGCATGCAACGGTTGGCCTTGCGGAGCCGACGCGACGCCGGTCTCTGCGGCAGCGGCGCTCGGCCTCCTGTCGCAGCGCAGCGACGTCGGCTTGCGCGGTGCCGCATGCGCAAAGAAGCCTGTTGCGGCGCGGCGCGGGGTCTATCGAAACGATGGCATCCCGGCTGGGCGCGTTGACCGCCGCGCCGCTTTCCTCCACAATTCGGGGCAGCTACGCTGACGAAAGGACGAACATGGCTGATCGCGTTGTGGAGAGCTCCGATATCGAAGTGCCCGAAATCCCCGAACTGCTTGAGAAGGTGCTGCTATTCTGTTTGGAGGAATCCAAGGAGAAGATGCGCGCCGGCGAGGACGTCGTCCCCTTCACTGCCCTGGTGGTGAAGGAGAACCTGTTCATGGAGAACCATCCTGGCGAAACGGCCGAGCAGTGCTTCGCCTTTGCCCGCCATACGGTGGCCAATGCCCGCGGCGCCCAGGCCTACGCGCTGTGCTACGACGGCTACCTGGAAGTGGACGACGAGGTGAAGGACTGCCTGATCGCCGAAGGCGGCATCCCCGGCGAGGAGGAGGGCTACGCGGTGGGCGTCCTGTACACCGCAGGTGAGGACGGCAAGCCCGTTTTCGAGGACGAACCGGCCTACATCGGAGCGTCGCCGAACTTCATGGAAGACCTCAAGGAGGCCGAGGCCTACACCGAGGAAGAAATCGACGAGAAGTACCTGAGCGACTGCGACGAGGACGAGGCGGAAGCCGAGGAGCAGGACTAAAGGCTTCGGCGACAGGGTCGAGCCAGCAAATCAAAGGGGGCAGGGCGCGCGGCGCCGGCCTCCCGTAGCGGGACCGGGGGCGAGAGCTTCCGGTCCCATTTGCTTTGGGGCGCTGTTGGCAATGCGTTTGCGACGAGGTGATGTCGACGCTGCGCCCGGTGTGCGAACGTGCAATGTTTTCGAGAGAACCAGGTGCGCGCCGTGCAAGGAGGGGCGTGCAAGGGAAGTGGCAGGTGGTTAGGTTGGCTTCTGCCGGCGGATGCGCTCTCGCAACGGCCGAGAGGGCGTGCGGACACGCTGTCTGTCATGGAATCGCAAGGGCGTAAGGCTACCATAGGGGGCCAAGCGGTCGGCGCGCGAGGCGTCGGCATTGGCGGCGGGGACGGTTGGTCTTGTGTGAAGAGGGCGTGGGGTTCGGGCGCGGTGCGAGAATCCTTCGGCTTTGCGGGTGGGAGTCTGCTAGACTAGTACGGCTAATTCCTGCCCCGGTGTATTGCCTTCACCAGCCCGGGGCCGTACAGTCCAAAGGAGGTGAGCTGATGAAGGCTTATGAATTGCTGTTTATTGTCGCTCCGTCTATCGACGAGACCACTCGCGAAGCAGTTATGAATCGTATCCAGACCACGATCACTGCTGCTAACGGCACGGTTGACAACGTCGACAACTGGGGCAAACGCAAGCTTGCGTACGAAATCGACGGTTTGACCGATGGTGACTACACCCTTATCGATTTCCATGCCGACCCCGCTGAGGTTGCCGAGCTCGATCGCGTGCTGCGTATCACGGACGCCGTGGTCCGCCACATGATCGTGAAGCGCACCGACCGCGACTAAGGCAAAGGACAAGCCTTGGGTGTCACTGCCCAAGGTGAAACCGAAAGAGGTGGAACATGAGCATCAACCGAGTAGTCATCAGCGGCAACCTGACGCGCGATCCCGAGCTGCGGGCGACCCCGGGCGGCACCCAGGTGCTGAGCCTGTCGGTGGCGGTGAACGACCGCCGCAAGAACCCCCAGTCCGGCGATTGGGAGGACTACCCCAACTTCGTGGACTGCAAGATGTTCGGCACCCGCGCCGAGAGCGTCTCCCGCTTCCTGTCGAAGGGCCAGAAGGTCTGCATCGAGGGCAAGCTGCGCTACAGCAGCTGGGAGCGCGACGGGCAGAAGCGCAGCAAGATCGAGGTTGTCGTCGACGACATCGAGTTCATGTCCAGCGGCCAGGGCGGCAACGGGCAGGGCGGCTACAGCGCGCCTCGTCCTCAGCAGTCCTACGCCCCTCAGCAGGCCTATGCGCCCCAGCCCGCCATGCCTACCTACGATGCCTACGCGGCACCGCAGATGACGGCCCCGGCTCCCATGCCGGCGGTTGCCCCGGTTCCGGCAGCGGCTCCCATGGGTGCGCCCGAGGTTGTTGACACCTCTGCGTCGGTTTACGATGAAGAGATTCCGTTTTAGCACCTACGAAAGAGGTTGAACATGGCTGATTACGTAAAACAGCCTCGTCGTAAGTACTGCCAGTTCTGCAAAGAGGACGTGGAGTACATCGACTACAAGGACACGCAGATGCTGCGCAAGTACGTCACCGATCGCGGTAAGATCAAGCCGCGCCGCGTGACCGGTGCCTGCACCCAGCATCAGCGCGACATTGCCAACGCCGTGAAGCGTGCGCGCGAGATGGCGCTCATGCCCTACGCGGTTCCCGCCGTCAGCGGTCGTGGCGATCGCCGCGGTCGCTAAGGCAAGGAGGAACCATGAAAGTTATCCTGCTCCAAGAACTGAAGGGCAAGGGTGGTGAAGGTGACGTCGTGGAGGTTTCCCGCGGCTTCGCGAACAACTACCTGCTGCCCCAGCGCATCGCCATCCTGGCGACCAAGGGCAACCTGAAGCAGCTGGAAGAGCGCAAGCACAACATCGCCAAGCGCGAGGAAGTGCGCATCGCCAACGCCGAGCAGCTCAAGGCAGTCCTGGATGCCGCCACGGTGGTCGTGGACGCCCGCGTGGGCGACGAGGGCCAGCTGTTCGGCTCCGTCACCGCCCAGCAGGTCGCCGATGCTGCGAAGGATCAGCTGGACGTCGAGCTCGACCGTCGTCGCATCGAGATGGGCTCGCCCATCAAGACCGCCGGCGAGCACACGGTCACCGTTTCGCTGTATCGCGAGATCAAGGCCGAGCTGAAGCTGATGGTGGGCAAGGAGGTGGCCGAGGCCGAAGAGGTCGAGGTTGCCGAGGATGCCGAAGGCGACGTGGAAGTTGCCGCCGAGGAGACCGAGGTCGTGGAGGCCTAAGTCTCCAAGGCTGTTCTTCGCAAGCCAGTAACGCCTGTTGGCGCGGCGGTTTGCGGAATTCGCGTGAAGCGGGTTTCCCCCTGGTTACAACGGGGAAAACGTGGATAATCCCCCGACTCTGCATCCAGAGTCGGGGGATTGCTTTTTTGCCGGTGGGGAAAACCGCGCGACGGGCGCTGGGTGGCGCTGCGACGAGCGCTGACGGGCGCGGGGTTCTGCGCTATGATGGCCACCCTAAGCTACGGAGAGGTGATCGATTCATGGCAGCAAGCTACAATCCCGACTACGTTCCCGAAGAGGGCAACTACACAGCAGCGCCGACGAAGGCCGACCCGCAGAACATCGAGGCGGAGAAGATTGTGCTGGCCGCCTGCCTGCTGCGCCAGGACGCCATCAACGAGGTGGCTGTGAAGCTGAGCGCGTCGGACTTCTACCGCTCGTCGCACCAGATCATCTTCCAGACCATGTTCGACATGGCCACGCGCCAGATCCCGGTGGACCACATCTCGCTGGCCGACCAGCTGAAGGCCGCCGGGCAGCTGGACGCCGTGGGCGGCCCCGAGTACCTGATGGGGCTTGCGGACAACACCTTCGCGCTCACGAACTGGCAAAACCATGTGGACATCGTCAAGCGCACCTCTATGCTGCGTCAGCTCATCCGCGCGTCGGCCTCGATTCAGGCGCTGGCCTACGACGCGCCGGCCGATTTGGACGAGGTGGTGGAAGAGGCGGAGAAGACGCTGTTCGCCGTCACCGAGAAGCGCGTGTCGTCGGATTTCCAGACCATGCAGAAGCTGGTGGACGTATCGTTCGAGCAGATTCAGCAGCTGGTGGCACAGGAGAACAAGATCACCGGCGTTGCCACGGGATTCCACGACGTGGACGAGCTGTTCCACGGCCTGCGCCCGGGCGATTTGGTGATTCTGGCGGCACGACCCGGCGTGGGCAAGACCTCGTTCGCGCTGAACCTGGCCACCAACGCGGCGAAGCTGGGATCCACCGTGGCGTTCCTATCGCTGGAAATGAGTGCCGAGCAGCTGGTGCAGCGCATCATCTGCTCGGAGGCGCGCGTCAGCCTGGCGAACCTGCGCGCCGGCAAGGTGCAGGACTCCGACTGGCCGGCGCTCATCGAGGCGTGCGGGCAGCTGTCCACCTTGCCCGTGGTCATCGACGACACGCCGGCGCTTTCCATCCTCGAGCTGCGCTCGAAGGCGCGTCGTCAGCTGCGCGGGGTGGAGAAGGGCCTGATCATCGTGGACTACTTGCAGCTCATGCAGCCTCCGAAGTCCCGCGCCGACGGCAACCGCGCCGTGGAGGTGGGCGAGATCTCCCGAGGGCTGAAAGTGCTCGCCAAGGAGATGGGCATGCCGGTGATCGCGCTCTCCCAGCTGTCTCGTTCCATCGAAACGCGCACGAAGAAGCGCCCGATGCTTTCCGACCTGCGCGAATCCGGCTCCATCGAGCAGGACGCCGACATCGTTGCCTTTATCGACCGAAGCATCGACGAGGTGGAGGCGGAAAGCGAGGACCGTCCGCCGCTGGGCCAGGCCACGCTCATCGTGGCGAAGCACCGCAACGGCCCCACCCGCGACATCCCCCTGGCGTTCAAGGCGGAGTACACCCGGTTCATGGATTTCGTCGACGAGTCCCGCGTTGCCGACTTTATGTAGCATGGTCACGGGCCCGGGAATTCGCTACACTGGCCCTATGGCCGACCAGGTGACATTCATCCATGCCGCGGACCTCCACCTGGGGGCTCCCATGCGCGGCTTGCGGGCGCTTTCCGAATCGTGGGCCGACCGGGTGCGCACGGCCATCGCCGAGGCCTACGGGCGCGTGGTGCAGACGGCTATCGACCGGCAGGTGGACTTTGTGCTCATTGCTGGCGACATGTTCGACACCGCCTGCGCCTCCTATGCCGACTACCGGTTGTTCTTCCGCGGGCTGGAGCGGCTGTCCCAGGCGGGCATCCCCGTGTTCATGGTCACGGGCAACCACGACCCGTTCACGTCGTGGCAGCGTGAGTTCTTCAACTTGCCCGAGGGGGTGGAGATGCTATCGGCGCAGAAGCCCGACTTTCGGCTGGTGCGTCGCGATGGACAACCGCTGTGCCTGGTGGGAGGCAGGGGATATTACAACCAGACCTGGCCGCGCGAGCTCTGCATCGCCGACGGCGTAACCCGGCAGGCGGCCGAGGAGGCCCTTGCTGCGGCGGGGCAGCCCGATGCGGCCGACGCGCCTTTCGCCGTGGGCATGCTCCATTGCGGGCTCGACCTTGACCCGGAGAAGGCGCCGGTCTCCCCGCGCCAGCTGCTTGGAGCCGGCATGGACTACTGGGCGCTCGGGCATATCCATCTGAAGGGGCTGTTCCCGTCGGCGGACAACCCGCGCATCGGCTTTTCCGGCTGCATCCAGGGCCGCGACATACGCGAGACCGAGGAACGCGGCATCTACTGCGTGACCCTGCGCAAAGGGGAGGTTCCGGCGGTGGAGTTCGTGCCCACGGCCAGCATTGTGTGGCAGCGCATGGACGTAGACGTATCTGGCTGCGAGAGCCTGCCGGACGTGAGCGAGCGGGTCATGCGCGAGCTGTTCGCCGCCAACGGCCGAGCCCGCTGCGAGGAGATGGTCTCCCGCATCACGCTTGCGGGCACCACCAAGCTGCACGGGCTGCTGGCTCGCCCCGACGTGCGCGAGGACATGCGCGAGTCGCTGAACGACCAGTACCCGCTGTTCTTCTGCGATGCGCTGTTGGACGCCACCAAGCCTGTGCGCGACGAGGCGCTCCTTCGGGAAGAGGGGCTGTTCCCGGCGACGTTTCTGCAGGTGGCGGACGTGCAGGCCAGCGAAGAGGACGAGCTGCTGTCCTACGTGCAGGACGAGTTCCTCAGCCGTGGCGTGAAGCTGCCCGGCTCGGTGGCGCGCTCCGTGGACGAGCTGGCAGCAGAGGCCCGGTCGCTCGTGCTCGACGTGCTGCTTTCCGAGGAGTCGTCATGAGCGGCCGGCGGTATCTGCGCATCGTGCGCATGGACGCCTTCGGCGCGTTCTCGGCCAAGACCGTGGGGCCGTTCGGGCCGGGGCTCAACATCGTCTGCGGCCGCAACGAGGCGGGCAAGAGCACGGTGGCTTCCTTCGTGGGCGGCGTGCTGTTCGGGTGGGACGACGCCCGCAGCAGGCGAAACACCTACAAGCCGGCGGCTGCGGCGCAGGCCGGTGCGCTGCTGTTCGCCAAGGTAGACGGCGAACGCAGCGACGATGCAGAGCTGTTTCGCGGCCGAAACGTCGAAGGCTTGCAAGGGCCTGTCGAGCTGGTTGCCGATATAGACAAGGACACGTACCGCACCATGTTCTCGCTCACCAGCGACGAGCTGCGCGGACTTCGCAACACCCCCGACATGACGGCAAAGCTGCTCACGGCCGGGTCGGGGACGGAGACGGGGCCGGCCCAGGCGCTGGCCGCGGTGCAGGAGCGTCTGGCGGAGTGCCTGTCGCGTGCGGCGGCGTTTCCGGATTCCATCCCCAACCTGAAGGCGGAGGCCGATCGGCTGAAGGCGGCCATAGCTCAGGCCAGTCAGGAGGCGAACCGGCTGAAGACCAGCGAGCGGGAGCTGTGCGAGCTGGAGCCGCAGCAGGAGAAGGTCGCCTCGCTTCTGAAGGAGGCTCAAAGCGATATCGCGCTTCTGACCTCGTCGTTGGAGCGGCTGCGCACGGTGGGGGAGCGCATGGCGCGCGACGAGGAATCGCTCAAGGACTACGAAGCCGACGAGAAGCGGCTGGCGGAGGAAGTGCGCGTCGCTGAAGCCGCGGCGGCCGATTTCGCGGGGCTCGACGAAGCGGGCGGGGAGCAGCTGGTGCGCGAGGCGCTCGACCGGTACGGGGCGGAGCAGACGAAGCGCCAGCATGCCGTAGACGCCGCCCGGGAGCGCTACCTGGCATCGACGGCGAAGCTGGAGGCGCTCCGCGAGTCGGAGGAAGGCAGGGCCGCTGAGCGCCGCGATAGGCAAAACCGCATCTTGCAGGTTGCCATATCCATCTTGATGCCGGCACTGTTTTTGCTGGTAGGACTAGGTATTTTCATGGACGGCCATACGCGCTCGACCCTTTCGATGGTAGCGCTCGGGTCGGTGTTCATGGTGTTCGCGGCCATCATGGCCTTCGCCGCGCTGTACCTTCTGCTCCGGCCGCCCGACCGGAAGGGGGCCGAGCGCGACCGGTGGGAGAACGCCGAATGGGTGATGCTGCAGGACAAGAAGATGCTGCTCACCTGCGAGGAGGACCGCGACGCCTTCGCTGCGCAGGTGAGCGGGTATCTGGACCGGGCGGGGCTTTCCGCGGCTCGCGGGTCCGTCGGCCAGGCGCGATCGCTGCTGGACGCCTACGGGCGCGACCGGGAGACCGTGCGCGGCTTGCAGCAGCGCCTGCAGGCGATACGGTCCCAGTACCGCAAAACCGCCGACGATTTGGCGTCGGCCCAGCAGGCGCAGGAGCAGGTCTACGCTCGGCTGGAGCAGCGGCTGGGCGTGGGGATGGAGCGTTCCGTCGATGGGGTCGAGCGCGCGCTTTTCCGCAAGGAGGAGGAGCGAGCCGCCTACCAGGAGCGCAGCGATCAGCAGAACCAGCTCCTGGGCCGGCTTGCCCAGGAGCTGCGCCAGGGCGAGACGCACAGGGAACTTGACGAGCTGAAGCTGAGCTTCGAGCTGGTGTCCACGCGGCAGGCGGAGGCGGCGCGCGAGCTTGCCCGGCTGCTGATGGCCCAGCGGATGCTGCAGTCGGCCATCTCGGCCTGGGAAAGCACCAGCCAGCCGGAGGTCTACCGCAAGGCCAGCGCGCTGTTCTCGCTGATGACCGACGGGAAATGGGAGCGCGTGGCCCTGGGTCCCGACGGATCGCTTCTGGCTACCAACGCAGCTCACGTGACTCTGCCGCCGGCCAAGCTGTCGCTGAGCACCTGCCAGCAGCTGTACCTGTCGCTGCGCATCGCGCTGCTCATGAGCGCCGAGGGCGTGGGCAGCGCCATTCCCGTGCTGGCCGATGACATCCTGGTGAACTTCGACGAGAAGCGCCGAGCCGGGGCCGCCGCCGCCCTGGCCGAGCTGGCGAAGGTGCGCCAGGTCATCGTGTTCACCTGCCATGGCGATGTGGCCGAGGCCCTGAAAGCCGCCGACCCAGCGGCGCGCGAGGTGGATCTGTAGAGGGGGCTGTTTGCCTGAGGGGTAGCGGCCTGCGCCTTGGCGGCTTGGAGATGCCGTCGGGTTCGTGCGGGGCTGCCCACGGGGCTTGCTCCCTTCGCTATACTATATCGTTGCGGCTGATTGCCGCTAACAGGGGCGTAATTCCGCTTCGGGCGGATGCGCATGACGAGAGAGCGCCGTTGCGCGAAAGGATGCATTCCCATGCCGAATACGGTTCTGGTGGGGGCCCAGTGGGGCGACGAGGGAAAAGGCAAGATCACCGACCTCATCGCAAGCGACTACGACTACGTGGTCCGTTTCCAGGGAGGAAACAACGCAGGCCACACGGTCATCCACGGTGACAAGAAGCTGGCGCTGCACCTCATGCCCTCCGGAGTCATGTACGAGAACGCCGTGCCGGTGATCGGCAACGGAGTGGTGGTTGACCCGGGCGTGCTCATCAAGGAAATGGCTGTGCTGGAGGCCGAGGGCATCTCGTGCAAGAACCTGCGCATCTCCTGCGACGCCCATGTGATCATGCCCTACCACAAGGATTTGGACGGCGCCGACGAGAAGCGCCTGGGCGAGCACAAGATCGGCACCACCAAGCGCGGCATCGGCCCCTGCTACCAGGACAAGGCGGCGCGCAAGGGCATCCGCATCCAGGACCTCATGGACGAGAAGATCTTCCGCCTGAAGGTGGAGACGGCCCTGGCCCAGAAGAACCCCATCCTGAAGAACATCTACGGGCTGCACACCTACACGGTCGAGGAGATCTGCGAGGAGTACCTGCCCTACGCGAACATCCTGCGTCCCTACATGGCCGAGACGGCTCAGATGCTCAACCAGGCCATCCGCGACGGCAAGACGGTGCTGTTCGAGGGGGCCCAGGGCACGCTGCTGGACATCGACCACGGCACCTACCCCTATGTGACCTCGTCGTCCTGCTGCGCCGGCGGCGCCTGCACGGGCACCGGCGTGGGCCCGAAGAAGATCGACCGCGTGCTGGGCATTCAGAAGGCCTACGTCACCCGCGTGGGCGGCGGCCCGTTCCCGACCGAGCTCACCTACGCCGAGGACGGCGGCGAGGGCCAGGACGCCGTCGACGGCGAGACGCTGTGCCAGGTGGGCCACGAGTATGGCGTGACCACGGGGCGCAAGCGCCGCTGCGGATGGTTCGACGCGGTCATCGCCCGCTACGCCGCCGAGGTGAACGGCCTGACGGATGTGGCACTCACCAAGTTGGACGTGCTGTCGGCCTTCGACACCATCAAGGTGTGCGTGGCCTACGAATGCGACGGTCAGACCTACGACTACTTCCCCATGCAGCAGAGCGTGCTGTTCCATGCCAAGCCGGTGTACGAGGAGCTGCCCGGCTGGAAGGACGTGGACATCACGGGATGCCGCACTTTCGAGGAGCTGCCCGAGAACGCCCGCGCTTACGTGGAGCATCTTGAGAAGCTGGCCGGTGTGCCCATCAGCATCATCGCCGTGGGCCCCGACCGCGATCAGACCATATTCCGAGGATGGGACCGATAATGAACGTACTGGTTTTGGGCAGCGGCGGCCGCGAGCACGCCATCACCTGGTCCTTGGCGAAATCCCCCCTGGTGGAGGAGCTGTTCGTCGCGCCTGGCAACGGGGGGACGGCGGGAATCGCCCGCAACATCTCCGGTTTGAACGCCGAAGACGGCGAAGCGGTGCTGGGGTTCGCCCGCGACCATAAGATCGACTTGGTGGTTATAGGCCCCGAGGCCCCGCTGGTGGCCGGTGTGGCCGACGTGCTGCGCCAGGCCGGCGTGGCGGTGTTCGGGCCCGACGCCCAGGGCGCCCAGCTGGAAGGCAGCAAGAGCTACAGCAAGCGCTTCATGGACGACAACGGCATCCCCACGGCCCGTTACGCTACGTTCACGGAGCTGGAGCCGGCGCTGGCGTACCTGGACGAGCTGGGTGTGCCCGTGGTGGTGAAGGCCGACGGACTGGCGGCGGGCAAGGGCGTTGTGGTGGCCGACGACATGGAGGACGCGCAGGACGCCGTGCGCGCCTGCTTCGATGGAGCCTTCGGCGACGCGGGCAGCACCGTACTTATCGAAGAGTGCCTGCAGGGGCCCGAGTGCAGCCTTCTGGCCTTCGTGTCGAACGGCAAGGCGCACTGCATGGCCACGGCCCAGGACCACAAGCGCGCCTTCGACGGCGACCGGGGTCCCAATACCGGGGGCATGGGCGTGTACTCACCAGTGCCCATCGTTACGCCCGAGGAATACGCGGCCATGCACCAGGTGATGGAGACGGCGGCCGCGGCCACGGCCCGCGAGCCTTTCGCCCACGACTACCGCGGCGTGCTCTACGGCGGCTTCATGCTCACCGAGGACGGCCCGAAGGTGCTGGAATTCAACGCTCGTTTCGGCGATCCCGAGACCCAGGTGATTCTGCCGCGGCTGGAAAACGACTTGGCCGAGGTCATGCTGGCCGTTGCCGAGGGACGCCCCGACAACATCGATCTGCATTGGGCCGAGCAGTGGGCCGTGTGCGTGGTGCTTGCCAGCGAAGGCTACCCGGGTTCCTACGAGAAGGGCAAGGTCATCCTGGGCATCGACGAGGCCGAGGCGCTGGACGGCGTGACGGTGTTCCATGCGGGCACCGCCCACAACGCCGACGGCGAGCTGGTCACTGCCGGCGGCCGCGTGCTCAACGTGGTGGCCCTGGGCGACAGCTTCGAGGAAGCGCGCGATCTGGCCTACGAAGCCTGCGATCTCATCTACTTCGAGGGCAAGCAGCTGCGCAGCGACATCGGCCTGCGCGCGCTGCAAGGGCGGGAAGCCTGGTAAGAAACCGCTATCACGTTCGTTCGCATTGGGCTTCGAAGGCGGGGTGCTTCATCAGGAGGCGCTCCGCCTTCTATTTTCGGCGAAGCGGTTTGGGCTCGCCTCTCGCCTGCAGGCTGGGGCAAGAGGCGAATCCAGGTAGCGTGCGGGGCGGCCCTATCCAAGGCGTTCGCGCAGGTAATCCTTGAACAGGGGGATGTCGATACGCAGGTACCCCTGCCCGCAGTCAGCCAGAACGCCCTGCTCGATGAGACGCCGCTTGTATTCGGACGCGTAGTTGCTCTTCTTTCCTAGTCGAGCGGCGATGTCGGCAAGCTCGCTTGGGCCGTCGTCTTCTAGCATGGTCGCCAAGAACCGCACGTCTCCCTTCGAGAGCTCTCTGAACGTGGTGTCGAATATCTTTCGCTGCATATCGTTTCGGGCGCCATGTGCACCTGCTTCGACATCGGCCAGAGAAAGGGTTTCGGAGTCGGGGGACTCGTTCCAAGCTCGGTAACCCACAAGCTGCATCATGTAGGGAAACCCAGCGGTCACCTCCACCGCTTTTGCAAGGGCATCGGGCTGTGCCGTTCGGCCCCCGTCTTCGATGGTTAGGCGCATGGCGTGCTCGATTTCCCAATCATCGACGGTTCCTATTTCGTAGTAGTTCGCCCGCCGGAGGAACGAGACTGACTTGTTCTGTAGCAGGGCGCTCACGTGGGAGGGGAGTCCGGCCATGAACAGCGCCGCCTTGCGCCCTTCGCGAACGAAATGCTGGAATGCCGAGGCAAGCTGCACCATCTCGTCCAAGTCTTCGCGCACTTCGTCGACGGTAAGCAGCAGCCCTGTATCGGTGGCGGACAGGGCGTCGAACAGCTCACCCATACGGATGCGCCAGGTGGGGGAGGGCGCGATTGCCTCATCGAAAGAGATCTCGGCGACGGAAGGGATGCAGATGCCCTTCAGCTTGAGAGCGGTATCCGGCGCGACCAGATGCTCGGAACTCTTCCATGCCTGCTGGACAACCTCTTCCAACATGCCGGGCAGCGCGGATACGTTCACCGCGATCCAGCCGCGCGCGATGGCGAGGTCTGCAAGGTGCGCCAGCAGCGCAGTCTTTCCCGTCCCTCGTGCTCCCGAGATGATGGTGGTTAGGTTTGGGTCGCCAACGCCGTTGTCGAGGGCGGAAACGAGTTCGTGCACGATGGGCTCGCGACCTGCCATATGGGCGGGGACGCTGCCGAACGAGGGTGTGAAGGGGTTTGAGGTCATGGCTGCTCGCTTCTTTTGCATCTTTTGCATCTTTTGCATCTTTTGCATCTTTTGCATCTTTTGCAATTTTTGCATCTTTTGCAATTCTTGCAAAGCGGTATCGCGGGGAATCCTGAACTTCGGTTTCGGCCGGGCGGGCGGTTGCTTTGCTGGTGTTGTGGACGGGGTTCGCCGGTTGCCGTTATACGCCGGCGCCTTTCGGCTTGCACGCTATAATCGGGGCCTACGAAGAATCGCCGATGCGGCGCAGCGAGGTCGAGCAAGGAGCTCTTTCATGTTGGCAGAACGGTTGCTTTCCACGGTGGTGCGCGGGTGCACCGGCCAGTACCTGAAGCTGAGGCCTACCGGCCAGGACCGCATCCCCGGTCCCGTGCCCGGCCAGCGCTACATGCTGTACATGCACGTGCCCTTCTGCGAGCGCTTGTGCCCCTATTGCAGCTTCAATCGCTTCCCCTTCGCCGAGGACCGGGCGCGCCCCTACTTTGCCAACATGCGCAAGGAAATGCTCATGCTGAAGGACCTGGGCTACGACTTCGACAGCGTCTACATCGGCGGCGGCACGCCTACCATTCTGCTGGACGAGCTATGCGAGACCATCGATTTGGCCCGCGACACCTTCTCCATCAAAGAGGTGTCTTCCGAAACGAACCCGAATCACCTGATCCCCAGCTACCTGGACAAGCTGCAGGGTCGGGTGCAGCGGCTTTCCGTCGGCGTGCAGTCTTTCGACGACGGGCTGCTCAAGCAGATGGACCGCTACGAAAAGTACGGTTGCGGCCAGCAGATCATGGAGCGCATCCAGGAGGCCAGCCCCTACTTCGTGTCCATGAACGCCGACATGATCTTCAACTTCCCGGCCCAGACCGAGGATATCCTCATCCGCGACATCGAGCGCGTCATCGAGTCCGGGTGCAGCCAGACCACGTTCTACCCGCTCATGGCGTCGCCGTCTGTGGAGAGGTCGCTGGCCCGCACCGTGGGCAAGGTGGACTACGACCGCGAGCAGCGTTTCTACGAGATCATCTGCGAGCTTCTGACCCAGCCCATCTCCGGCGTGACGCCGCCCGATATGCCCGCAGGCCCCAACGGCGAGCGCGGGCTGTTCCAGCACGGCAGCGCCTGGACCTTCAACAGGAGGGTGGCTTCCTCCGGCACCGCATCTCCCCGTGCTTTCGGAGACTCGCGTACCGAAGTGCGCCACGCCTCCGAAACCCCGGGAACCTGCGGCACCGGAGAAACCCAGGATGCTGGGCGAACGGACGCATCTTCGGGCGATGTCGTCGTGACGCTCGTGGAGCCGGGGGCGCCCGCGGCCGACGAGCCGCGTGCCATGATCGACGAGTACGTGGTGGATTACGAGGAGTACCCGGCCATCGGCAGCGGCGGCATCACGTATCTGGGCAACGAGCTGTTCGTGAACACGTTTTCGGTGCGCGACTACAACGCCGCCATCGAGAGCGGCCGCATGTCGCTCATGGGCAAGACGAAGTTCTCGAAGCACCAGCAGATGCGCTACCGCTTCATGATGCAGCTGTTCGGCCTGCGCCTTGACAAGCAGCAGTTCAAGCGGGATTTCGGCTGTAGCGTGGAAGCTGGCCTACCTGCGGAGATGGCCTTCATGGCGCTAAACGGGGCCTTCGCCACCAACAACGACGAAGAGCTCACCCTTACCGCGAAGGGCCGCTACCTCATGGTGGTCATGATGCGCCAGTTCTTCATCGGCGTGAACAACCTGCGCGACCAGGCCCGAGCAGCCCTCACCGGCGAAGAGCGCACCCTGATCTTCGGGGAGTAGCGGGCCCCCGCCGCCTCAGGACGAAACGACGGCCAGGCACTGGTAGGTGCGCTTGGCAGAATGCATATATTTAGAGAACAAACGTTCATATACTATGATATAATAAATAGTATATAAGTTCGTTATGTCAATTTGCTTTCAATAGGGAAGAACGGTTTAACTGGGAAATTTTTTATCATATAATTTCATCATATAAAAGGGTGTGAGCAATGTGGCAAGCGTAGTTGTTGATGAGCACGCATTCAAGCACGGGCTGGACGAGGAAGAGATTCGGTTTGCATGGGATCATTTCGTTCGTCTTGTTCACCGGGGTTCGCCCGACGAAGGACAGATTCTTGCGGTTGGGTGGGGTTTCACGGGGAGGCTCATTCAGCTTGTAGCGGTCGAGAGGCCTTTCGGCGTGCTCATCTACCACGCTATGACGCCGCCGACGCACAACGCCCTGCGCGAGCTTGGCCTTAAGTGGAGGTGAGGATAATGGGACACGATACTCTTGCGAGATTCGGTGTGACCGATGAGCAGCTCGATGCATGGGAAGAGGATGCCTCTCGGGGGGTCTTTCCCGGAGAGCCTCGAGGCGAGATAGTGATCGGGCGGCCGCGTTTGACCGATGAGCCACTGCGCGCTGTAACCGTCACACTGCCTCAGTCGATGGTCGAGGCTATAGACCGGCAGACCAAGAACCGGTCGGATTTCATCCGGAAAGCTGTTGCGGCCTGCTTGTAGGGCGGCCGTCGAAACGATGCGCTCTCTTCCATCGGTGCGAGTGGCCTGAGCGGCTGCGCGAGCTGTAGGATGTGTCTTCGTGCCAAGGTCCTCCGGTTGTTAGTAAGCGACTTTGTCATACCGCCGCGCTTAGCCCTGCCGTTCGCCTTGCTGGTCCAGCAGCCTTAGGAGCTCGTTCTTGTTGTGGATGCTCGGCTTCCTTTGGCTGTTTCTACTTGCTATTGAGTAATTTTACTCAATATAATGATTAAAATTACTCAATAGATATAGGGAAGGGGATGCCGATGTTCGAGCGATCGCAGGTCTCCGTCATCAAGACGCGCATGGCAGAGGTGGATAACCCGCTTATGCAGGTGGTGGTGGGGCCTCGGCAAACGGGAAAAAGCACCATGATCGCCCAGGCCCTTGACAGACTTCCAGTTCTCAGTCATTCGGCGAGTGCCGACGATATTGTTTCGCCGTCGCAGGAATGGCTTCGGCAGGAATGGCAGCAGGCCCGAAATCTTGCTCGGGCTACCGGCCAGCCGGTTGTCCTGGTCCTCGACGAGGTTCAGAAGGTGCCTGCATGGCCGACCGTCGTCAAAGGTCTTTGGGATGCCGACCAGCGCGGGCGCACTACGGTCAAAGTGGTTCTCTCGGGCTCGTCGAGCCTTCTGCTGCGCAAGGGGCTCGAGGATTCGCTCAAGGGGCGCTTCGAGCTTATTCACTCCCCCCATTGGGGCTACCGGGAATGCGCCGAAGCCTTCGGTTTCGGCTTGGATGACTTCCTGTATTTCGGTGGGTTCCCCGGTGCCGCGCGCTTTGTCGAAGACCCGCCGCGTTGGCGCAGCTATCTGAGGGAGTCCATCATCGAGCCCACCATCGCGAAGGACGTTCTGGAAGAAGAGGACGTGCGCAAGCCTGCCCTCATGAAGGCGCTTTTCGAGCTTGGCGTGCGCTTTTCGTCGCAAGAGCTTTCCTATACCAAGATTCTCGGGCAGTTGGACGAGTCGGGCAATACCACCACGCTCGCTCATTACCTTGACCTTCTGGACAAGGCGGGCATGCTCTGCGGTTTGGAGAAGTACCACCCGAAGGCGGTTCGGCGGAGGAAGTCGTCGCCCCGGTTCATGGTGTACGACACCTCGCTTATGACCGCCGTAGTCGCTCGCGAGAAGTCGATGGTGCTGGGCGATACTGAGATGCGCGGCCACCTGGTAGAAAGCGCCGTGGGAGCCCATCTGCTCGCTTTGGCCCCGAGATGCGGTTTCCAGGTTTCGTGGTGGCGCGAGGGCACCAAGGAGGTCGATTTCGTCGTTCATAGCCCAGATTGCGTTGTGGCAGTTGAGGTGAAGAGCGGACGCATGAAGCCGCTCGGCGGTATGCGATCATTTCTTGCGGAATACCCTCAGGCTGTTCGCCTTGTCGTCGGCGGGGCTGGTAGCGGCTCTTGCGCCCTGGAGGATTTTCTGTCCGCCAAGGATCTTTTGTCCCTGCTGTCCTAGCCCTGCCGTTCGCCCTGCTGGTCTAGAAGCCTTAAAAGCTCGTTCTTGTTGTGGATACCCAGCTTCTTGTACAGGTCCTGGAGGCAGATGCGCGATGTCTGACCAGCTCCACCTGATTTTATGCGGTAAACGGGCGCCTTCGCAGGGCAGCGAGGCGGCTTTGCGCTAGAGTGATGTAGCGCGGAGGCTTTCTCTCTGCGGGTTTTGGATGCGGGCGGCATGCTCGATTTTCGCGCCGGCTGGCGTACGGTTGCGGCCGTGGGCTTGGCGCTGGAACCCGTTGCGGAATACGCAGGTTGGCATAGGGCGTTGTGGGCGATGGTTAGGGGGGTTCTGTGGCAGGTGGCACCTCGCTGGGCGGACGGCCTTGGTACTTGGCAGGCTTCGGGCTTCTCTGGTACTACTGGATCGTCACCATTCTCTTTCCCGGTGAGACCGGCGTGCTGTTCGCTCAGACGCCGTCGAGAATCGTCACCTTAGGTGCCACGGCTGCGGCCTCGGTTCTGATGCTGGGTGCGAGGCGCCGTTTGCCTCGGATGGTCGGCTCTGCATGGTTCTACGCTGTCGCCGCTTTTCTGCTTTCTGCGGGAACCGCGATCTGCTTTTTCGCTCCAACCTTCTTCCCCTTGCCAGATGCGGTCATGGTGGCGCCCTGCGTGATGTACGGTCTTGGTAACGGGGTGTGTCTGAACCTCTTTTTCGAGTTGTTGGAGCCTCGGTCGCTTCGGGAGGCGCGTTTCGGGATTGTGAGCTCCATATCTCTCGGGTTGGCGTTCTACCTTGTTTGCGTAGCGGTGCATCGCGTGAGCGAGATCGGTTTCGGCGCCGTGGAAACGTCGTTTGCGTTGCTGTCGATACCGTTGTATGTTTACGCGGCAAGACGACAGGGAAGGGGCGAGGCTCGAAAGAACGACCTGATAGGCAACAAGGCGCTTGCCATGTCTGTCGTGCGCGTGGCGTCCATCATGGCCGCATTCGGGGTTTTGGTGGGTGTGAGCGCGCGCGGTTTCGACGAAGGCCAGGCGGCCGTCCTGAATACGATGATGCCTGCGTTGTCCATAATCACCCTCGCGTTGTTCGCGGTTTACGTGCAGCGCAACACCAAGGTTGCCGATATCTTGCAATGCGGCAAATTCGCCGTGGTGATAGGCGCCCTGGGGTTGATGCTGCAGCTGGTTTCGTCCGCCTTCGCCATGGCCTCCGCTCTGGTCTTTTTCGTTGCTTACGTGCTGTTCCTGTCTTCGATGTTCGTTTTCTACGTCGTGATTGCGCGATACCAGGTGCGTTTCGCTTTGGTGACGCTGCTTTCCTTTGCGCTGGTGGCCGATAGCGTTGGGCTGGCCGCCGGATTCGCCCTGCACGCCTACATTGTGCTGGTGAGTCCTCAAGCTCTCCTACCCGTGTTGTTCTTGGCTGCCTCGTTCTTCATCATTGCGGGTGCCTTTTTCTTCAACAAGCACACGCTTTTTCCTGTGGGAGGCCCTGGCAAGGGGTCTTACGACGACCCCAAGGGCGTCTACGTTGCATGCGTGCAGTTGGCTGAAGAACATAGACTTACCCCTCGCCAGAAGGAAGTGCTTTGCATGCTCGGTCGCGGGAAGCGCGTGCAGGCCATCGCCAAAGAGCTCGTCTTGTCGCCCGGCACGGTGCGCAGCCATGTGCACCAGATCTACGAGAAGCTGGGTGTTCATTCGAACGGCGAGCTTATGGCTCTGATAGAGGACGCTGACGTCAAGACGGTCGACCAGCTGTAGGGCTTTCCAAGTTTTGCCTGGTAGGGGCTCTCTATCAAATTGATAGAGAGCCCCTTTTCTGCGAATCGCATCACTTTTATCGATGAATAATCCCTTCCGCTTTCCTATTGTTGATGTCCGACGCGGGCGCATGGTGCGCAGCGCGAGTAGAGGCGAGAAGGAGGAGAAGTATGTCGAGTATGCTCGAGAAAGTGAGCGGGGCAAACTTCGATCGGCGCGTGTTCCTGAAGGGGGCAGCCGTGGCTGCGGCCGGTGCCGTGACCGCTTCGGCCGTCGGTTGCTCTTCCGGCAACCAGGAGCCGCAGGAGGAGACGGTGGAGGCGTCGGCTCGACCGGAGAATACGCTTGAGGAGGTGGACCTGTGGACCGACCTTCCCGATCCCGACGCGGAGGGAACCTGGATTCCGGTTGCCTGCTGGCATAACTGCGGCGGCCGTTGCAGCAACAAGGCGCTTGTCAAGGACGGTGTCGTCCTTCGCCAGAAGACCGACGACATTTATGCCGACGAGGAGGGGCAAGGGCATTTCCAGAACCGCGCCTGTCCGCGCGGACGCTCTCAGCAGCAGCAGTGCTTCGGTGCCGACCGACTGAAGTACCCTATGAAGCGCAAGAACTGGGAGCCTGGCGGCGTGAACGTCAACGGCGAGCTGCGCGGCGTCGACGAATGGGAGCGTATCAGCTGGGAAGAGGCGCTGGACATGATCGCATCCGAGCTGCAGCGTATCTACGGGACTTACGGTGCGCGGTCGGTGTACTTCAGCACGTACGCCTACGGGCCGTACAGCAACATTCTGAACACGCTTGGCGGATACGTGTATGCCGATACGGTCGAGTCGTACGGGAACTGGAAGATGTGCTGCAGCGCGTACGGTACCCCCTTCTACAATTCGAACCCCGACATCGAAGGGGCCAACGACCGCTTCGACCTTCCGAACGCAGAGACCATCGTCATGCTGGGCGGCAATCCCAGCTGGGCATCGGGCGGCAGTCCGAGCTACCACTTCGCGCGGGCGAAGGAGGCGGGTACGAAGTTCGTGTACGTGGGGCCCTCGCGCAACATCACGGCGAGCATGCTCGATGCGCGCTGGATTCCTGTACGCCCTGCAACCGATACGGCGATGCTGCTTGCCGTTGCCTATGTCATGCTCGAGCAGGACGAGCAGAAGCAGCTCATCGACTGGGACTTCCTGCACACGTACTGCGTGGGCTTTGACGCGAAGTCCATGCCCGAAGGCGCTGTGCTGGACGAGAACTTCAAGGACTACGTGCTGGGCGTCTACGACGGCGTGCCCAAGACTCCCGAATGGGCTACCGAGATCTGCGGCACCCCGGTGGAAGACATCGAATGGCTTGCGGAAACCGTTGGCAAGCAGCACAAGGTCATGCTGCTTCATAGCTATGCCGCGGCCCGCTCCAACGGTACCGAGAACCTGTCCCAGCTGTTCCTCACCATTGGCGCCATGGGCGGTCATATGGGCAAGTCCGGTCATGCGACCGGGGCGATGTACCACTACGAGGCGGGAAACGCCGGCCCGCAGCTGGTGAAGCTGGGATCGGCTACGAGCGCCTTCGTTCCCAATCCGATTACCGAGGTCATCCCTGGTGGCGAGACGTGGAAGGCCATCGTGGACGGTCATTACACCTATTGTGGCACAAGTGGCTCTGCGGTTAACGGATGGGCTCCCAAGGAGGAGCGCGATATCGACATCAAGGCGATTATCTCTGGGGCAAACAACTTCCTGCAGTCCAAGATGAACGTCAACGACGGCATCCGCGCGTACCGGAAGGTGGAGTTTGCTTGGGCAAACGATTACAAGCTCTCGTCTAGCTGCCAGTACTCGGATATCGTGCTGCCTGTGACTACGAAGTGGGAGGGCTATACTCCCGATACGTCGTCGCCGGGCTGGATCAACCGCGAAAGCCAGGTCATCACTTCGCCGGTTCTCGAAGAGGGACTTTACGAGGCGAAGTCTGATCAATGGATTGCCGACCAGCTGGCTGATCGTTTGGGGCTCGATAGGGCCGCCCTATCCCCCGTGAGCGAGAAGCAGAACTACTTCAACATGATCGCTGGTGCCAAGTATTTCGCTGGCGGCAAGCTGATGTACAGCCAGGATTCGAGTGCTCTGCTTACGGCGGCCGCCAAGGCGAAGGCTGCAGGCGAGGATTTCGATATGTCCGGCTATACCGAGGAGTGGAAGCCGCTGGTCACCATCACGCAGGAGGACATCGACAAGTTCGGCGACGTTGTCGGCGAGCCGCAAGAGGGCGTTATCGGCTTCGACGAGATTCGGGCCCAAGGTGTCTACCAGGTCGAGATGACCGACGACAAGCGCTGGATCGGCTACAAGGACTTCATCGAGGATCCCGAGAAGTACCCGCGTCCTTCTAAGAGCGGCAAGTTCGAGATCTACTGCCAGACGAAGGCCGATGGCATCAACTCCATCGGTATCAATCCCGAGCCCATCAAGCCCTACCCGAACTACATCGTTCCCAAGGAGGGCTACGAGGAGAGCTTTACCGACTGGTCGGCCAAGGAACGCGGCGAGTACCCGTTCCAGATGTACACGCCGCATTACCTGCGCCGCTCCCATACCACCTTGGATAACCTGCCCTGGCTGCAGGAGGCCTTTGAGAATCCGGTGTTCATGAACGCTTCCGACGGCGAGGCGTTGGGGCTGAAGACCGGCGATACCGTGCTTGTTTCCAGCAAGTGGGGCCAGATTCTGCGCCATGTGAGCCTGATGGAATCGGTCATGCCCGGAGCCATCGCCGTCCCCCACGGTGTTCGCACCGACATAGACCCCGAGACGGGCATCGACACGGGCGGCAGCGAGAACACCCTGCTCGGTCCCGTGGTATCAAACTACTTCCCGCAGGTCTCCGGCTATAACACTTGCTTGGTGAAGGTGGAGAAGTGGACGGGCGAGCCCATACCGTACGACTACGAGAAGACGTTCATTCCGAGCGTGTAGGGAGGATGCAGCCATGGCAAATCTAGGATTCTATTTCGACTCTACGCGCTGCATCGGCTGCCGTGCGTGCCAGATCGCCTGCAAGGACAAGAACCGCATCATGGAGCCGGGCATCACGTTCCGGACGGTCAGCTCGTTCGAGGCGGGCGCCTATCCGAATCCGGGCATCTTCCATATGGCCACTACGTGCAACCACTGCGAGAGCCCGGCATGCACGGCGAACTGCCCGACGGGGGCCATGCGCAAGACGGCCGACGGCACTGTTCAGCACGACGACGAGCTGTGCATCGGTTGCCAGACTTGCGTGCAGAGCTGCCCTTACGGCGTGCCGAAGCTTTTCGAGGACGATATGAAGGTGCGGAAATGCGACGCATGCATTGCGTTCCGACAGGCCGGGAAGAACCCCGTGTGCGTCGATGCATGCCCGATGAGGGCGTTGGACTTCGGGGACACGGACGAGCTGAAGTCCAAGTACGGCAGCGCGGTGGTTTCCGAACTGCCCTGCATGCCCGATGGCGGCACCGGCCAGAACGTACTGGTGAAGCCGAAGGATTGCGCGCTCGAGGACGCGTTCCGAAGCGTCATCATCTAGGCCGGCATCGGGTACGGGAACTGCAAGCGTCCGCGACGACAAGTCGACGAAAGGACTGATTATGGGCCAGAGTGTTTCCGAGGGCGTAGAGAGCCTTTTTGCAGCAAGGGGATACGGGTATCGTCTGCTCCACAGGGTTTTTGGCGCAGACCCAGCCCCCGACCTGGTCTCCTTGGCGGAAGATCCTGCCTTCCTAAACCTTCTGGCCCTGTGCTCCGAATCCGAAGGGGATGCGTTCGCCCGTTTGGGAGCGGTCGTGAGCGGTTTGGGCACCGACGACGATGCGGTGGCGGCGCTGAAGAGCGAGCATACCGTTTTGTTCGTCGGTCCAGGCAAGCTGGCGGCGCCGCCGTGGGAGTCGATGTACGTCGGGCAGGAGGGGCGGCTTTTCCAGGAGAGCACCCTTGCGGTTCGTTACGCCTATGCTGAGTTCGGGTTCCGGCCCGTGGGGTACAAGAAGGTGGCCGACGATCATTTGGCCCTTATGATGGACTTCATGGCTCGGATGGCGGCGAAGTCGCTCGACGCCTTTACCTGCGGCAACAGGGACGAGCTTGGGCGCACGCTCGCGGGGCAGCGATCGTTTATCGACGAGCATCTGCTCAACTGGGTTCCCCGTTATGCGGAAGACGTGGCAGGCGCCCGGGTGTCAGCGTTCTACGAGAGTTTCGCGAACGCGGCCGTCGGCTTCTTCCGGATTGACCGAGAGGTTATAGGCGAGGTGCAGGAGGCGCTGGCCCTGAGCGACGGGGCTGCCTAGCGGCTTGATGCATAGGGTTGCAATGGGGGTCGGCGTGAAGTGCCGGCCCTTTTTGCGGTGGTTCGCGAGGGCTGCTTAGGCGACGCACCGCGGTTGCTAAATGCGCCGGCAACCTGGATGTTGCGGGCGATTCGTCTTGTCACGCCTAACCCTGCCGTTCGCCCTGCTGGTCTAGAAGTCTTAGGAGCTCGTTCTTGTTGTGGATGCCCAGCTTCTTGTACAGGTTGCGGGAGTGGACGCGCACGGTGTTGAGCGATATGAACAGGATCTCGCCGACGGCCGTCAGGGTGTAGCCCTTGGCCACCAGCAGCGCCACTTCGCTCTCGCGCTCGGAAAGCGAATAGGTTTGGGCGAGGGCGTCCACGGAGGCCTTGAGCGTTTCGTCGGGCGACAGGGTCTGATCGCCGGCAGTCTTCGGCGCATTCGACCGCATGACGACGGCGAACGTGCCGCCTATCACCGCCAGCGCCAGGATCGACGTGGTGATGACGGTCAGCACCTCCTGGTTCTCGAAGCCCACCCGCAGTCCGTTGACGGTGATGAACGAGGTGATCAGGTAGGGAATCTGCGAGATGGCGAGCTGGCCTAAGCAGAAGACGGGGATTGCCGGCAGACGCCGCTGGTATATCGCGCTGGCCAGGAACACCCAGGAGAAGAGCATGATGGTATTCTGCGTGGCCCTCAGAAACGTGCTTGCGAAGTCGGGAGCGAGCGCCGAAAGCGACGAACAGGCGAACAGCCCGGCGAACACGATCAGCATGAGGAAAGGCCATAGGCGGTCGGGGTCGCGGTGCTTCAAGACGCATATCCAGGTGAAGTATGCCAGGAATATTCCCAGGTAGATGACTATGCTGATGAGCAGACGCAGCGAGGTGGCCTCGCTGTGGGGGATGGGCGTGAACAAGGCGAGGGCCACCTTCGACGTTGCGCAGATGACTAGCAGGCAGACGCATTCGATGATGCTTCCCCTTGACTGCGCGGGACCGTCGTCCTCGCGAGCGTCGGTGCTGGATCTGAGCTTGCGGATGACGAAGAAGAGACATGCCGCGTCGATGACGGGAAGCAGGCAGAGCAGGAAGGGGGTGACAGCGGACGGAAGTCCGTTGCCTATCTGCGGAACCAGGTAGGCCAACAGCTGACCGCCCACGATGCACAGTGCCGAGCACGAAGGCTTCATAGAACCCAGCACCCACCCGATGGCCAGTAGGAACGGCGCGCTTCCCGCTCCGCGCAGCCCGAAGGCGATCGACGCCTGAAGCGGGCTGCTTTCTAGGGGAAACGCCAGAAGCGCCGAACCTGTCGCCTGGGCGACGACCCCTATGGCAAGCACGGCGACCACCTGTCGGGTGGAACCTTGGCTCAAGCGCTCTAGAATGACCAGCAGCATCATGACGAACGCTTGCGAGAGGATTTCGACCAGGCCGTCCGAGCCGGAAGGCACGATCTGCCACGAGAGCTCCGAATGGAAAGGCAGCTTGAAGGCGGCTATGGCAAAGCAGGTCAGCAAGAACGTTTCGGAGACCAGAAAGCGGGGGCTCAGCGCAGGCCGATTCGTTGTCATGAGCTACCTTCCCGCTAATCCGGTATCCACAGGGTTTCCCTTCCGATTATACCCCAGCTGGTTCTCAAGCGCTTTCGGGTGCACCGCAACGAGAAGGCCCTGCAACCCTTGGAAAGGGCTGCAGGGCCGGAGGAGGGGCTTGCGCAGTGCGCTTACAGGGCGCGGGCGCAAAGGTTGCCCGTGGTGACGGCGCGCTGGATGTTGTGCGGTTCGGCGGCGTCGCCGACGGTGTACACTTCCACGCCGGCCTTCTGAAGCTCGTTGGCCAGAGCGGTGTTCGGCTGCATGTCGTAGAACTCCACCACGCTGTCGCAGGCGACGGTCTTGTCCAGGCCGGCTGCGGTCTTGAACGCCACGCCGGAGCCGTCCACGGACGCGATCTGCACGTTGCTGTGAATCTGGGTGCCGTTCGAGCGCAGGTAGGGAAGCATGTAGGACTTGAACCAGCCCGACTGCCCCTTGTCGAGCGCCGCGGCGTCGCCCTCGTTGAGGATGACCACGCTCTTGCCCTGGGAGACCAGGAACGCGGCGAAGTCGATGGCCTGCACGCCCGAGCCCAGCACGGCCACCTTGTCGCCCGTGGCGGCAGGGGAGAACGCATCCTTGGGATCCAGGACGTTGGCGCCCGAGAAGCGGCTCTCGCGCACGCCGCCTGTGGCCACCACCACGGCATCCGGCGCCTGCTCCTTGACCAGGGCGGCGTCCACGGTGGTGCCCAGCTGGACATCAACGCCGTTCTTCTCCAGCTGCGCGGCCATGTAGGTCAGGTAGTCGTCGAAGCGCTCGTGGCCGCCCTTCACGCCCTTGGCGAAGGGGATGAGACCGCCGAGGGACATCTCGGAATCGTAGAGGGTGACGCTGTGGCCTCGCTCCGCCGCAACGCGCGCTGCTTCCATGCCCGCCGGGCCTGCGCCGACCACCATGATCTTGCGCGCCTTCTGCGCTGGGGTGGGCACCATGCCCTCGGGCATGGTGTCGGTGAGCGAGTTGAAGGAGGATGCGTTCATGCGGCAGCTGGAGGGCACGGCCCTGTTGGAGCCGATATTGTCGTGGCAGTGCATGCACTTCATGCAGGGGCGTACGTCTTGGCGGCGGCCCTCCTGGATCTTGGAGACCAGCTCGGGGTCGCAGTTGAGCGGACGGTTCATGAACACCAGGTCGATGTCGCCCTGGGCGATGGCGTCGTTGATGTAGTCGGGCCCCAGGCGCAAATCCAGGCACGCGGCGCAACCCACAGGCACGCTCACCTGCTGCTTGATGGCCTTGACCATGGGCAAAAACGATGCGAACCCGGAGCGGCTGCCGTCCACCACGCCGTCGAAGTGCGAGGCGTAATCGAACACGGTGCCGTAGCCGGTGAGGCCGTCGGCGCCAGGGGCGATATGCTGGACGTCCGGCGCCCAGATGTTCATCTCGCCGCTCTTGGCGCCCACGCGCACCTGGATCCAGTCAGCGCCGGCCGCTTCCACGGCCTTTGCGATCTCGATGCCCTCGTCAAGCGTCATGAACAGCTCGTTGTCGCCCAGTTCGGAGTCGTTCTCCTCAACGCCGTTGATGAGCGCGCCCACGGGGAAGTCGTCGCCGTTGACCTCCTTGATCTTCTGGATCATGCGGCTAAACAGGCGGGTGCGGTTCTCGATGGACTGCGGACCGTACTCGTCCTCGCGCTTGTTCACGCGGCGGGTGAGGAAGCCGTTCAGGGCGTCGGCGCTGGCGCCCTTGATCTCGATGCAGTCGAAGCCGGCGGTCTTGGCGCGTTCGGCCGAGGTGCCCACGCGGTCGATGAAGGCGTCCAGGTCTTCCACCGGGGTCTCGTTGATAACCTCGTCGGGCACGCTGGGGGCCAGGCCGCCGAAGCACATCTGGAAGCCCACCTTGCCGCCGCCCGCATGGATGGCGTCGGTCAGCTCGGCTGCGCGGGCAAGGGCCTCGTCCAAGGTGCCGTCGATCTTGTCCAGGGAATCGGGCAGGATGCCGAAACCGCTCAGGTTGCCGCCGGCCAGCAGGTTCAGGGCCACGCCGTTTTCCGCCATGGTGCCGTAGAGCTCCTTGGCCACGGGCAGCTTGTCCTTGTTCGCGTCGGCCCACACGCCGCTGCCGGCGCTCTTGACCACGCGGTTGGGAAGCTCCATGGCGCCCAGCTTGATCGGCGAGAACACCTTGTCGCAGGTGCCTTCGAAGGTGTCCCAGCCTGCTTGCTGCGGGTTCAGCTGCTCGGGCCGGGGCGCCGTTACTTCCAGCGCCTGCAGCGTGCAGGCGTCCACGCCATCCAGGATGGCGTTGCTGCAGAACGTGGCCCCGCTCACCGCGTCCACGCCGGCGGTCTTGCCGGCGGCCGCCACGGTTTCGCAGAGCTCTTCCAGCGCCGGGGCGTACAGCGGGAAGTAGTCCTTTTCGGACGTGGCCGTCACGGTGTAGGAGGCGCTTCCCAGCCCGGTGCCGTCGAAGGTGCAGGTCACTTCGGCAGTGGCGTAGGGGGTATGCTGCGTGCTCGTGTAGGTGCCCTCCTTGAAGGAGGCGTTTCCGCTTGCCAGGGCGGTGGTTTCCTTTTCGCCCTTGGCGGAGCTGGCCGGAGCCTGTTGCCCGCAGCCCGACAGCGACGCCAGCGTAGCGGCCCCCAGGGCGGTGGCTGCCATGCCGCCCAGGAATCCCCTGCGGCTCACACCGGTCTTCGCCGACGCGCTCAGCGGCGTTTCGTTCGTTTCCATGGTTCTCCCTTCCTCCGGTTCTCGCTTGCCGTCTCTCGTGTGCTACGGCATGAAAGAAAGGTATTCCCTACCGGCGAAACGGGGAATCGCATAATGCGGCTGAAAACGAAAACAGGGGCTCGCATTATCGATGCGAGCCCCTTGTCGCCTGGGGAAATGACTGGTGATGCAAGGGAAGGGCCTGCTGCGGTACACCAGAGTTCTTCGGCGTATCGCAGCAGGCCCTTGGCGGCAAGGACGGCCGGCTCAGGTGTTCGCTACGCCTCTTCGATAACCTCGATGACCTCTTCGGTCTCGTCGATGAGCACTTTCTCGAACATGTCGGGGCCCACGCCGCATTCGGGGCAGAGGTAGTCCTCGGGCAGGCCTTCGGGGTAGCCGGTCTCGATGTAGCCGCATACGGTGCAGCGCCAGGCAACGCGATTCTCCATGATGGTTCCTTTCCTTGGGGCCGACGGCTACTGGGCGGACGTTGCGCAGTGCGAGCGCACGCGGAGCCCGGCAGCCGGACGGCCGGTTTCCCATGGCGCCATGTTACTGCTGCCCGCCCCTTTGCGGGCGCGCGTCCCGCGTCTGTCGCGAAACCGTTTCAAGAGCCGCGTCGTCCTCGCCTTTCGGGTGTCCAGGCTTCGCGGCGTGCGCTTTGCTTGCGGTGTGGGACGTTGGGGCGCATGCGCTTTTCGTTCTTTTGGCAGAGCGTCGCTTTCCGACGTGAAACGGGTGGGAAACGACTCTTCCGTCTGTGTGCAGGCGTGCAGCGGCGGGGCTATAGTCGGCGGTAACGTTTGCCGATGAAAGGGGCCATCATGCTAGAGGCGGTTCGGATCGCGCCCGACGTGTACTGGGTGGGCGCCATCGATTGGAACGAGCGCAACTTCCACGGCTACACCACCGAGCGCGGCACCACCTACAACGCCTACCTCATCATGGACGAGCATGTGACGCTTGTTGACAGCTGCAAGGCACCGTTTGCCGACGACCTGGTGCAACGCGTTGCCAGCGTGGTGGATCCGTTGCGCATCGAGTACCTGATAGCAAACCATGGGGAAATGGACCACTCCGGCGCGCTGCCTAGGCTGCGCGAGCTGGCGCCCAATGCGAAGATCGTCTGCAGCGCCCCGCAAGGGCAGAAGAGCCTGGAGGCGTTCTACGGCGATTTGGGCTTCACCGGCGTGAAGACCGGTGACACCCTGTGCATCGGCAAGCGCACGCTGAAGTTTGTCCAGGTGCCCATGGTGCACTGGCCCGACTCCATGGTCACCTACAGCGCCTACGACCGCATCCTGTTCTCCAACGACGCCTTCGGGCAGCACCTGGCCTCAAGCGAGCGATTCGACGACGAGGCGGGCTTTCATCAGGTCATGTACCAGGCGCAGAAGTACTATGCGAACATCGTCATGCCCTACGGGCGCCAAGTGCGTGCGGCGCTGGATGCACTGGCCGGTCTGGATGCGTCCATGATCGCGCCGGCCCACGGTGTTGTGTGGCGCTCGCATGTGGCGGATATTCTGAAGGCCTACGGGCAATGGAGCCGCAACGTCAGCCGCCAGGAGGCGCTGGTGGTGTACGACTCCATGTGGGGGACTACCGAGGCCATGGCTAAGCAGATCTGCGAGACCTTCGTTGAGCTGGGGATTCCCGCCAAGTTGCTTGACTTGAAGGCGAACCATATCTCCGACATCATGGCCGACGTGCTGACCAGCCGCTATCTGGTCGTGGGGTCGCCCACTCTCAACTCGTCCATGATGCCTACGGTGGCGTCGTTTCTGTGCTATCTGGGAGGGCTTGCGCCGAAGGAGCGCGTGGGCCTGGCCTTCGGCTCCTACGGTTGGGCGCCGCTGGGCCCGAAGAAGGTGGATGCTGCCCTGCGAGAAGCCGGCTTCCTCATGCCGGACGGCCCCTTCGCCCGCCAGTGGACCGAGGACGAAGCGGGCCTTTCCGACCTGCGTGACCAGGTGGCTGCCTATATAGAAAGCCAGCGGTAGGGAGAAGCCGGCAGCAGGGAGCAGCGTCAGCTAGCTGCATGGTCAAGTGCAATTAACCTGGTAAAGTCGGGTTGGCTTGGGCGCGCGATAACCTGCTTTCGTCGCGGACTCCTGCGATTTGTGGCGCGGATTCAGGGTTTGGCAAATCTCTTCGAAGTAATTGCGCAGTCCTGATCTTCTGAACTGGGGAAATGATGGGCTATTTCACTGGGAAGCCCTGAAGTCGGCCAAAATCGCGCTGAGGAATTTGCCAAACCCCGAATCCGTGCCACAAATCGGTGCGAGATGGCTCTTGCGGTTGCTCGGGCGGTGGGACGGGTGCTTCAGGGCGGATTGTTTCCGCTGTGGAAAAACCTATGCGTTCGACGGATGTGCGGGGGAGACCGCCTCGTCTTGGCGGATAATGCAGTGCTACAGTGTGCTAAAGCAAGAGCCGATTGCGCGGGGTTGCGGTTTCGGCGGGTTGCGCGGTCTTGGTCTTATGGGGAAAGGCGGTTGCTGCTTATGGGCAGGACGATCGGCATACAGGACATTCGGGACATGGCCCTGGGCGCCACGGTGCTGGGCGCCGGCGGCGGTGGCGACCCGTACGTGGGCAGCCTCATGGCCATCGAGGCCATCCGCAAGTACGGCGACGTAGAGTTGATCGAGCCCCACGAGGTGCCCGACGACGCCATCGTGGCGGTGTCCGAGCTCATGGGCGCCCCCACGGTTTCCGTGGAGAAGATCCCCGCCGGGTTCGAGGCCGGGGCCGCCTACGACGAGATGACCAAGGAGCTGGGGGTTGCCCCCTTCGCCACGTTCTCGGTGGAGGCCGGCGGCGCCAATTCCATGTTCCCGTTCGTGCTGGCCGCCGCGCGTCGTATCCCGGTGATCGATGCCGACCTGATGGGCCGTGCGTTTCCCAACATGGAGATGACCACCCTGGGCATCCATGGCGTGCCGGGAACGCCTACGGTCATGGCCGACGCCCACGGCAATACGGTCACGGTGCGCACCGTGGACGACGTGTGGTTCGAGAAGATTGCCCGCGAGGTTACCTTCGCTATGGGCGGCTACAGCATCCTGTGCAGCTACCCGTGCACCGGCCGTCAGCTGAAGGACTTCGGCGTGCTGGGGACGGCCAGCCTGTGCCAGCGGATCGGGCGCGCCATTCGCGAAGCCCGCGAGGCTCACGGCGACCCCATTCAGGCGGTGCTGGCTATTACGAAGGGGTATCGCCTGTTCAAGGGCAAGATCGTGGACGTGAACCGCCGCACCGACGGCAAGTTCGCCCGCGGCCAGGCAGTGCTGCAGGGCCTGGACGACGACAAGGGAAGCCGGATGGTCATCGACTTCCAGAACGAGAACATCATCGCCTGGCGCGACGGCGAACCGGTGTGCACGGTCCCCGACCTGATTGTGCTGCTGGATTGCGAGTCGGGCACGCCCATCACTACCGAGGGCTTGAAGTACGGCGCCCGCGTGGTGGTGTGCGGCCTACCGTGCGACCCGCAGTGGCGCACTCCCGAGGGACTGGCGGTCGTGGAGCCCCGCTACTTCGGATACAATGTGGACTACATCGCAATCGAGGAGCGCATGGGGGCGGCGGGCCGGTAGCCCGGGCCCTTGGAACGGCCGTTTCGGCGGACGGCGCGGGAAAGGCAGGAGCCTGGTTCTATGAGAAGACGAATCGGCATTGAAGACATCGAGGACATGGCCCTTGGCGCCACGGTCCTGGGCGCGGGCGGCGGCGGCGACCCCTACGTGGGCAAGCTCATGGTCATCGAGGCCATCCGCAAGTACGGCGACATTGAGTTGATCAGCCCCGATGAGGTGCCCGACGACGCCACCGTGGTGGTGTCGCAGATGATGGGCGCCCCCACCATCATGGTGGAGAAGGTGTGCAGCGGCGTTGAGCCCATGGTCACCTACGACGAAATGGTGAAGGAGCTGGGCGAGGAGCCCTACGCCATCTACGCTGTGGAGGCCGGCGGCGTGAATTCCATGATTCCGTTCATCCTGGGCGCCACGCGCCAGATTCCCGTGGTGGACGCCGACCTGATGGGCCGCGCGTTCCCCGAGCTGCAGATGACCACGCTGGGCATCAACGGCGTGAAGGGTATGCCCGCGGTGCTGGCCGACGAGAAGGGCAACACCGTCACCGTGCGCGCCGTCGACGACGTGTGGCTGGAGCGCATCGCTCGTCAGGCCACCTCGGTCATGGGCGGCTACACCATTCTGGCCAGCTACCAGTGCACCGGCCGCCAGCTGAAGGAGTTCGGCATCCACGGCACGCCCACCCTGTGCCAGGAAATCGGTCGCACCCTGCGCGAGGCGCGCGAGAACCATACCGACCCCATCGATGCGGTGCTGGAGGTAACAAAGGGATTCCGCCTGTTCAAGGGCAAGGTTGTGGACGTCGACCGCAAGACCGACGGCATGTTCGTGCGCGGGCAGGCCGTGGTGGACGGCCTTGATGACGACAAGGGCAGCCAGCTGGTCATCAAGTTCCAGAACGAGAACATCATCGCGCTCAAGGACGGCGAGCCGGTGTGCACGGCGCCCGACCTTATCGTGTCGCTGGACGCCGAGTCGGGCACGCCGGTGACCACCGAGGGCCTGAAGTACGGCGCCCGCGTGGTGGTGTGCGGCCTGCCATGCGACCCGCAGTGGCGCACGCCCCAGGGGCTCAAGGTAGTGGGGCCGCGCTACTTCGGCTACGACGTGGACTACGTGCCCATCGAGGAGCGCGCGGCAGCGGCAGGTCTTTCGGGAGCCTGCGGCAACGGAAAAACTGACGGGGAAGGAGCGTGCGCGTAATGGCATCGAGCAACGAGCGCACCTGGCGTCTTGGCATCGACGTCGGCGGCACGAACACCGACGCGGTCATCATCGACGGCAATCTGAAGCTGGTGGCCGCCACGAAAAGCCCCACCACCGAGGACGTGATGAGCGGCATCGAGGCCGCCATGCACGAGGTGGTGAGCCAGATTGGGCCCGAGGCGGCGAAGAACATCGGCTTCGCCATGCTGGGCACCACCCACTGCACCAACGCCATCGTGGAGCGCAAGCGCCTGAACAAGGTGGTGGCGCTGCGTATCGGCGCGCCGGCCACCACGGCTATCAGCTGCATGGCCGACTGGCCTCAGCAGCTCAAAGACGCCATGAGCGTGCGCGACTTCATCGTGCACGGCGGCCACGAGTTCAACGGCCAGCTCATCAACGACCTGGTGGATCAGGAGATTCGCGAGGTGGCCCGCACCGTGCGCGATGAAGGCTTCGAGTCCGTGGCGGTGACCAGCGTGTTCTCGCCCGTGTCCGACGCCCATGAGGTGCGCGCCGGCCAGATTCTGCGCGAGGAGCTGGGTGAGGACTTTCCCATTTCGCTGTCGAGCGAGATCGGCACGCTCGGGTTCCTGGAGCGCGAGAACGCCACCATCCTTAACGCCGCGCTGCACGACGTGGCCATCACCACCGCGACTAGCTTCGAGGCGGCGCTTGCGGCCGAGGGCCTGACCGACGTGGCCGTGTACCTGGGCCAGAACGACGGCACCCTCATGAGCGTGGACTATGCGAAGCGCTATCCCATCTTCACCATCGCCTGCGGTCCCACCAACTCCATCCGCGGTGCGTCGTTCCTTACCAAGGAAAAGGACGCCGTTGTGGTCGATATCGGCGGTACCACCACCGACGTGGGCGTGCTGACGCACGGCTTCCCCCGCGAGTCCATGGTGGCGGTCGAAATCGGCGACGTGCGCACGAACTTCCGCATGCCCGACCTGGTGAGCGTGGGTCTGGGCGGCGGCTCCATCGTGCGGCAGCAGCCCGACGGTTCCGTGACCGTGGGCCCCGACTCCGTGGGCTTTCGCGTAACCCGCGACGCGCTCTGCTTCGGCGGCGAGGTGCTTACGGCTACCGACATCGTGGTGGCGAAGGGCATCGCGCCCGGAGTGGGCGACCCGTCCCTGGTGGCCGGTCTGGACCCGGCCCTGGTGGAGGTGGCCTACGCCGAGATCACCCGCATCATCGAGGACGCGGTGGACGCCATGAAGACTTCCGCCGGCGACATCACCGTCATCCTGGTGGGCGGCGGCTCCATCCTGGCTCCGTCGAAGCTGGAAGGCGCCGGCGAGGTGCTGCGCCCGGAGAACTTCGGCGTGGCTAACGCCATCGGCAGCGCCATCTCCCAGGTGTCCGGCCAGGTGCAGAAGGTCTACTCGCTCACCGACACGCCCCGCGACCAGGCCATTGCCAACGCCAAGGCGCTGGCTTGCGAGAACGCCATCGCCGCCGGGGCCGACCCTGACACCGTAGAGGTCATCGACGTGGAGGACATCCCGCTAGCTTACCTGGGCGACGCCCTGTGCGTGCGCGTGAAGGCCGTGGGCGACCTTATGCTGTAGGGCGCGACGCCGGCAAGCTCGGTATTCAAGCTGGTTTCAGGTGCAGGCCCCTGCTTCGGCGGGGGTCTGCTCGTGTTACGCTGAAAATGCTATGGGTCGGCAGGATCAAGCGGTTCCCAGGAAAGGACGCGCCATGATAGTCCTCGTGGTCAATGCGGGCAGTTCCACGCTGAAATGCCAGCTTATTCAAACGGACGGCAAGATTCGCCTGATGAAGAGCCTGGCCGAGCGCATCGGGGACGCGGATGCCGTCATGGAGGTGGCTTTCGCGCCGGACTTCCAGAAGCAGGTGTTTCCCGTGCCCGGGCTTACGGTGGAGCAGTGCCTGGGCCGCCTGCTGGACCTGCTGTCCACCGATCCGGCGTCTCCCATAGGCAGCCTGTCCGAAATCCAGGCCGTGGGCAACCGCATCGTGGCCGGCGGCGAGTACTTCAGCGAATCGGTGCTGGTGGACGACGAGGTGTTCGCGAAGCTGCTGCGCTGCGAGGAGCTGGCGCCGCTGCACAACCCCCACGCCGACGCCTGCATCCGCCTGGTGGCCGAGCGCCTGCCCGGCGTGCCGCAATCCGCTGTGTTCGACACCGCTTTCCACCAGACCATGCCGCCGAAGGCATACATGTACCCGCTGCCCATGCACTACTACACCGACGAGGGCATCCGCCGCTACGGCGCCCACGGAACCAGCCACCGCTACGCGGCGCAGCAGGCAGCCAACCTGCTGGAGCGGCCGCTGGAGGACTTGGGGCTCATCACCTGCCACTTGGGCAGCGGCGGCTCCATCACGGCGGTGAACCACGGGCGCTCCGTCGACACCACCATGGGCTTCACGCCGCTTGAAGGGCTCATGATGGGCACGCGCTCCGGCTCCATCGACCCGGCCATCGTCACCTACATCATGCGCCGCGACGGCCTCAGCTTCGACGAGATGGACGCCATCCTGAACAAGGAGTCGGGCATCTTGGGAATTTCGGGCATCAGCTCGGACATGCGCACGGTGCTGCAGGCGGCCGAGGGCGGCGACGAGAACGCCGAGCTTGCGGTGGACATGTACGTGTACAAGGTGCAGAAGGCCATCGGCTCGTTCTATGCGGCTATGACCAGGACCGACGCCGTGGTGATGACGGCGGGCATTGGCGAGAACTCGGCCCAGCTGCGTGAGCGCATCTTCGCGGGCCTGGCGCACATGGGCATGATCTTGGACAAGGAGAAGAACCACGTGGTGGGCGCCATCGGCACGAACCGCATCGTGAGCATCGACGACAGCCCCATTAAGATCTGCGTGGTCACCACCGACGAGGAGATGCGCATCGCCCGCGAAACCGACGCGCTGGTGGAGGCAATGCGCGGGTGACCGTGCGGCAATGGTAGACTTGCGAACGCTCAGAAAGGCGGTCAGCTTATGAATCAGGACGAAATTACTCAGCGAATCGACGCGTATCTGGATGCCCACTGGGACGACATGGTGGCCGACATCGATGCGCTGGTGCGCATTCCCAGCTACTTGGAAGAGGACAAGGCGGATGCTGCCGCGGCTGCGCCTTTCGGGCCCGGGCCTCGTGCGGCGCTGACGGCGGCACTTGACCGGGCGGCGGCCATGGGCTTTGCCACCCAGGACGTGGACGGCTACATGGGCATCGCCGACCTGTCTGGCGAAAGCGACACGCAGATCGGCATCATCGGACATATGGACGTGGTGCCCGAAGGCCCTGGCTGGACCTTCCCGCCGTTCCAGGTCACGCGCAAGGACGGTTACCTTATCGGCCGCGGCGTCATCGATGACAAGGGGCCGTCGGTGGTGGCGCTGTGGGCCATGAAGTTCTGGAAGGACCTGCAGGACGAAGGTACGGCGGCGCGCTTCCCCTACACGGTGCGCTTTCTGTTCGGCACCAACGAGGAGACGGGCATGGGCGACGTGCCCTACTACCTCGAGCGCTACGACGACCCGGCCTTCCTTTTCACTCCCGATGCGGAATTCCCCGTGTGCTACGGCGAGAAGGGTACCTTCCACGGGCGCATCCTAAGCGAGCCCATGGTCGAGCGAAACGTGCTGGAACTGCATGGCGGGGCCGCCGAGAACGCGGTGCCCGGCCAGGCCGAGGCGCTGGTACGGGTGGCGCCCGGCACGAAGCTTGAAAGCACCGATCGCGTGCAGGTGCTGTGGCCTGTCGACGACCAGGTGCGCCTGGTGGCCTCGGGCAAGAGCGCTCATGCCTCCCTGCCCGAGGGCGGCGTGAACGCCATCGGCCTGCTGGTGGATTACCTGCTGGAGAATCAGCTGCTCACGAACAAGGAGCGGGCGTTCTTTGGCTTCGAGAAGAAGCTGCTCGACCACACCGACGGAAGCGGCGTGGGCCTTGCGTGCGCCGACGAGCACTTCGGGCCGCTGACCATCGTGGGCGGCACGGTGGATACGGAAGGCGACCGCTTCGTGCAGACCGTGGACAGCCGTTTCCCCACCGCCACCTCGGCCGACGAGGTCTTGGAGACGCTGCAGCTGGAAGCGGGCAAGGTGGGCGCCGCAGTGGACCGGACGCTGGCCATGGACCCGTTCCTGGTGCCACCGGACAGCCCGGTCATCCAGGCGCTGCTGAAGGCATACAACGAGGCTACCGGCGACAATGCGAAGCCCTTCACCATTGGCGGCGGCACCTACGCGCGCAAGTTCGCCTGCGCCGCCAGCTTCGGCCCGGAGATGCTGGGCCAGCGCAACCCCGACTGGGTGGGCGCCATGCACGGCCCCGACGAGGGCGTGTCCGAGGAGCTGCTGCGCCAGGCGTTTCGCATCTACGCGCTGACCTTGGGCGAGCTGATGGCGCTGGATTTGTAGGCTGCGGCAGGCGGGGAAGTACGTGGCGGCAGGGCGGCGAAGAGAGGCGAGGCGGCGGGTGGCCATGGAATCGTGGCATCCGGCGGCGCTGCTTGGCTTCTTCGCGGCGGCCCTGGTGCTGACGGTGGTGGTGCAACGGCCGGCGTTTCAGGTGGCGGCCGCGGCCGCGGCTTTAGCGCTGCTGCTTTCGGTACGCGGTGTGGCGGCGTGGCGGACGGTTGGGACGCTGGTGCCGGTGGTTCTGGCGGTCGCACTAGTGAATCCCCTGGTGAACAGCCAGGGCGCCACGGTGATCGCGATGCTCCCCTGGGGACGTCCCTACACGTTGGAGGCGTTGCTGTTCGGCGTGCAGACAGGCACCATGCTGGCCACCATGCTGTTGTGGTTCGCGAGCTTCAACGCGCTTGTGGCCGGCGAGAAGCTGTCGTATCTGATCGGCGGATCGGCTCCGGGCGCTGCGCTGGTGTTCACGATGGTGCTGCAGCTGGTACCGCGGTTTCAGCGGCGGGCGCAGACGGTGTTCGCCGCCTTCGACGGGCTTGGCATGGGGCACGGTCGCGGCAGTGCGGCGCAGCGCGTTCGCCAGGGCGCCCGGGAGCTTTCGGCGCTCACCGGCTGGGCGCTCGAAGGATCCATCGTGACGGCCGATTCCATGCGCGCGCGGGGTTTCGGCAGCGGACGTCCCATGCGCTTGACGGTGTACCGGGTGGGTGCGGCGCAGGCGGCGACTTGGGCGGCCATGGGGCTGCTGCTGGCGGTTGCGGTGGTGGGCATCGCGGGCGGATGCGCGACGGCGCAGTTCGTTCCTGTGGTTTCCTTCCCGCCGCCCGACGGGCTCTTTTGCGCGAGCTTGGTTTCGTTTACGCTGTTCCTAGCAATGCCTTCCCTGGTCAACGCCGCAGAAAGGCTCCGATGGCGCTTATCGCTTTCCAGAATCTGACGTTTCGCTACCCCGGTGCGGGCGAACCGGCCCTGGACGACGTGTGCCTGGAGGTGGGGCGGGGAAGCCTGCTGTGCCTTATGGGCCGAAGCGGCTGCGGAAAGACCACCCTGGTCAGGCAGCTGAAAACGGCGCTGGTGCCCAAGGGCGCGCGCAGCGGGCGCGTGCTGCTTAACGGCGCCGACGTGGATGCCGTAGGCCTGCGCGACCAGGCGCGGCTTGTGGGCTACGTGGGGCAGGCCCCCGATTCGCAGCTGGTGTGCGATACCGTCGGCCGAGAGCTGGCCTTCGGTTTGGAGAACGTGGGCGCTCCGCGCGAAGAGGCCGCCGTGGCCGTGGCGGAAACGGCCAGCTACTTCGGGCTGCAGGAGCTGATGGACTGTCCGGTGGCCGAGCTTTCGGGCGGTCAGAAGCAGCTGGTGAACCTGGCTGCGGTGCTGGCGCTGCGGCCGCAGGTGCTGGTGCTCGACGAGCCCACGAGCCAGCTGGACCCGGTGGCCGCTGGGGAGTTCCTGGCCACCGTTCGGGCTGTAAACGACGATTTGGGGCTGACGGTTATTCTGGTGGAGCAGCGTTTGGAGGCGGCTTTCGCCATGGCCGACCAGGTGGTTGTGATGGCGAACGGGCGCGTGGCGTTTCAGGGCAGCCCGGAGGAAGTCGCCGCTAGCCTGGGGAAATGCAATCACGAACTGTGCCGCTGCCTTCCCTCGGCTGCGCGCATCGCCCTTGCGCTTTCGGGCGGGACGTTGCAGCCGTGCCCGCTGACTGTGCGCGAGGGACGGCGCTGGCTCGAAGGGCATCTGGGCGGTTGTCAGGTGTGGGCGTGCTCGGCGGCCGACCCTGCGGCTGGCACGGCAGAGAGCGCGGGTTCGGCGAGGTCGGGTGCAGGAGAGCGGCCTGTTTGCCGTCCCGCCTTGCGGCTGCGCGATGTGTGGTTTCGCTACGGGCGCGATTTGCCGGACGTGCTACGCGACTTGTCGCTGACCGTGGAAGCGGGACAGCTGTTCGCACTGGTGGGCGGCAATGGGGCGGGGAAGTCCACGCTGCTTTCCCTGGCTTGCGGTCTGCGCACACCTTATCGCGGGCGCGTGGAGACGTTCGGGAACCGCTGCGCGCTTCTGCCCCAGGACCCGCAGGCGCTGTTCAGTTGGGACAGTGTGGCTCAGGAGCTTGACGACATGGTTGGGGCTGACGTTGCGGGCGCGGCGAGCGCGGGTGGTGCGGGCGATTCCGCCTATGGAGGCAATGCGGCCGTTACGACCGAAGAGGTGGCGGCCCTCTGCCACCTGGAGGGCCTGTTCGACCGGCATCCGCTTGATCTGTCCAGCGGCGAGCAGCAGCGGGTCGCCCTGGCCAAGGCGCTGCTGGTAAACCCGTCGGTGCTGCTGCTGGACGAGCCCACCAAGGGTCTTGACGCCCTGTTCAAGGCGGAGCTGGGCGCCTTGCTGCAACGGTTGGCCCAGCGGGGCCTTACCGTGGTGGCGGTCTCTCACGACGTGGAGTTCTGCGCCGAATGGGCCGACCGGGCGGCGCTGCTCTTCGACGGCGCCATCGTGGCCTCGGGCGCGCCCTCGCAGCTGTTCGCCGCCTCGGCGTTCTACACCACCGCCGCCAGCCGCATCGCCCGCGACGCGGTTCCGGGCGCCGTGACCGTGGAGGACGTGGTGAGCGCATGTCGAAACCTGTAGAGCAGGGAGCGCCAACAACGCAGGCGGTTCAGCCCGAAGTGCTGCAGTCCTTGCCGCCGCGGCCGACGTTGCCGTCCGAGTCGCCCACGCCCATCGGTCGCCCTGGCCGTTCGCCGGCCCGCGCAACGCTTCTGGCCACCGCGGTCTCCATCCTGGGCGCGGTGGTTGCGGTGGTGGCGTGCGCTCTGGTGGGCGGGCGCAGCTACGTGGCGGGCAGCATCGCGGTGGTGCTCTGCTCCCTGGTGCCGTTTTTGGTGCGCTTCGAAAGCCGCAGGTTACAAGCCCGCGAGCTGGTCACCGTGGCGGTTATGGCCGCGCTTGCCGTGGCGTCGCGGGCGGCGTTCGCCTGGGCTCCCGGCTTCAAGCCCATCTTCGCCGTCATCATGGTGGCCGGGGTGGCGCTGGGGCCGTCGTCGGGCTTCTTCGTGGGGGCGGTATCGGCGTTGGCCAGCAATTTCCTGTTCGGGCAGGGGCCGTGGACCCCGTGGCAGATGCTGGGCTACGGTTTGTGCGGCTTCGTGTTCGGCCTGCTGGGGCATGCGGGCGTTCTGCCGCAGGGCCGCTGGTCGGCGAAGACGAAGGCCCTGGCGTGCGTCCTGGGGTTCCTCACGGTGTTCGCCCTGTGCGGGCCGGTGCTCGACACCAGCTCGCTCTTCTTTTTGCTCTCCCGCATCACGCCCGGGGGCGTGGCCGCCGTATACCTGGCCGGCGCCCCCGTGAACGCCATCCACGGCGCTGCCACCGCCGCAACGTTGTTCCTGATAGCGAATCCCCTGATGGGAAAGCTGCAACGCCTCCGTGAGAAGTACGGCGTGGGGGAGTAGGGGGCGCGAGCGAACGGTTCTGGCCATTTCGTCGAGCTCGGGTGAACGGTTGCTCTGTCGCCGGCAGGATTCAAGAGCGCATTGCAGCTGATGGGATGCGAAGCGGCCCCGCCGCCACACTCGGTCGGAGTCGCGTCCCAGCGGCGCCTGGTTGGCGCGAAGTGCAAGCAGCTTGGCGTCGAATTCGGTCGGATGCCCCGCCGCAAGGCGCAATTAGCCTCGCCCAATGTGCTGCGCAGGGCCTTTCGCATCTTCTTCTGCGCAAGGTGCCTTTCTTGGGTAAAAGAAACTAAGCCAGACTAAAGAAACTAACCGCCTCTCGTGGCTTGAGATTCCACGGCAATCTCTGCTGTGCGCTTCCTTGTCTGCGCGAGTTTCTTCCCGAATATCTCGGGTGGCAGCCGATTTCCGCGGCGCTGGGCCCTGGGTTTTCGCTGGGGACTTTCGCTTACCTTGTTGCTGCTGTTTTGCTCGTGGTACCATCGATGGTCATTGCTTGTATGGGCTACAACGGGGAAGGTTCGGGGTAGGAAGCATCGTGGACGACGGGGGCATCATGCTGTGGGTGGCAGGGTTTGCGCTGGTGGCAGCTCTGATCGTTCCGGGGTATCTGCTGATTCGCTCCTTTGGCGCGTCGCGGTTGGCGGCGCTTTCATGCGCGCCTGTGGTTATGGTGGGGCTCTACGTGGTGCTTGGCATGGCCCTGGGCTCCGCCGGGGTGTTTACGACCGGGCCGGTGCTGGTCGGCTGCGCTTTGGCGCTGGCGGTAGCGGCTCGCGGCTTGGCCCACCTGGTGCGTCGTCGCAGCTCGCGCAAGTCGTTTCGATCGGTGGCACTGCCCTGCGAACAGACGCCGTCGCAGGTGGCTGCGCAGGCGTGTGCTCCCAGCGTGCTTCGGCGGGCGACCGATTGGCTGCTTCTGGCGTTGTACCTGGTGCTCGGCATCGCGGTTACCGCGTTCATGACCGCGTCGTGCCTGACGTCCCCCGAGTCCATCGTTCAAGAGTACGACAACGTTCATCATCTGGGCGTCGTGCGGGCGTTTCTGCAGTCGGGCTTGTGGTCGCCCTTCGCGGCGAACCTGTACAGCGCACCCGATGCGGTTGCGTTCAACCCGCTGCCGCTGGGCGGTTTCTATCCCACGGCGTGGTCGATGCTCGCGGCCCTTGCGGCCAGCCTGACGGGGTGCAGCGTTCCCGTGGCGGCGAATGCGCTGAACTGCGCCGTCGCGGGCGTCCTGTACCCGGTAAGCCTCTTCTTCCTGATGCGGGTGCTGTTTCCGGCTCGCCGCGACGTGGTTGTTGCTGGTTCGGTGGTGATGCTGGCCTCCACGCAGTTTCCCTGGGCGCTCATGATTTTCGGGCCGCTGTACCCCAACATGCTGGCCTACGCCCTTATGCCTGCGGTGGCGGCTTGCTTCATTTGCTGGCTGGGCCCCGTGCGGACCTTCGGACGGAAAGGCGGCGCCGCCGAATCCGCGGCCGCTTGCTATCCGCTTGCCCGCCCCGCCGCTCACGGTCGATGGTTCGCCCTTGTGCTCGTAGGCATGGTGACCTGCGTGTTCGCTCAGCCAAACGCCGTGTTCTCCCTAGGCGTGTTCCTGGCGCCCTACATTGTGGCGAAAGCCTATGGCCACGGGCGACAGCGCGCGGCAGCCCGCGCGGCAGGGCTTCGGTGGGCGCTGGCAGCGTGCGTGCTGATAGCGCTCGCATGGATTGCGGTCTTCAGTGTCCCTCTGGTGCAGGCGGTCGCCGGTTTCACCTGGGCCGCTACCAAGACGCTTCTCCAGGCACTGCGTGAGTCGGGCCTGTTCATGTTCCGCTTTGCGTCGCTGAACGTAGCCCTTACCGCGTGTTTGTGGCTGGGCATCGCGTGGACGCTCAAGCATCGCCGCTGGCTGTGGGTGAGCTGCTCGTTCGTGGTGCTTTCGGCGCTCTACGTGGTGGCCCAAACGGTCGACGGCCCGGTGAAGGCGCTGCTCACAGGCTTTTGGTACACCGATTCGCTGCGGTTGGCCGCGGCGGCGGTCATCTTCGCCATGCCCCTTGTGGCCATGGGCTTCGCCGCCCTCGCTCGCTTGCTCGCAGGCCTGCTAGCCCGTCTTTTCCGCATGGAATCGCCGGACCAAGCCCATGGGGAAGCCCGCAAAATCGGCAGTTTCACGCAAAAAAATGCACGAACCTGCCGATTTTGCGGGCTCCGCGCTTCCGTCGGCGCTGTGTTGGCGGCGCTCTTCCTGGTTGTGAGCTTCGGCCCGTCGGTCCCTGTCAGTCTGGGGCCGCTCGGCCACCTGGGGCCCGATGACGAGTGGATACAGCCCAGCACGGGCATGGGGGCGGTGGTGGGCTCGCTCGCGTCCATGACCGACGGCGCCGTAAGCCCGAAGCTGACGGACGACGAGCGCGAGTTCATCCGCCAGGTCCAGCAGATCGTGCCCGCTGGAGAGCCCATTGCCAACCTGCCCTTCGACGGGAGCGCCTGGGCCTTCGGAGCCATGGGGCTGAACGACTACTACCGCTACATCGGCACCTACGGGGTGGAGGGCGAGACGCCGGAAAGCCGCCTGGTGCGCCAGCATCTGGACGAGTACGCCTCCAACGCCGACGTGCGCGCGGCTGCGGACAAGCTGGGCATTCGCTACGTGCTGCAGCTCGACCAGGGCGCGCCTGTTCCCGGACCCCAGGACGCCGCGTTCCTGCACGCCGTGGACGACGGCTTCGACTGGAGCGGCCTGACCGACATCACCGACGATACCCCCGGCTTCACCCCGGTGCTCTCCCAGGGCGACATGCGCCTCTACAAGATCGGCTAGGGCCCTTCGCCGCCTGCGCGAGCTATTCGGCGTCGTTGCCGCGGCCGTTCTGGAAATCGCTGACCGCCTTAAGCAGCTCGTCGCGGGAGGTCACGCCCACTTTCCGGTAGATATGGCGTGTGTGGGTGCGCACGGTGTTGTCGGAAATCACCAGGGTCTGCGAGATGAACGTGGAGCTGTGTCCGCGTCCCAGGTATTCCATGATCTCCTGCTCGCGTTGGGACAGCCCGTGGGTCTCGGCGAAAAGCCGCCAGTCGACCGGGAGGTTGCGGGGGAGGGGCGCCTGGTCGCTTTGCTGGTCTTTCACCAGCCGTCGCCAATGCTGCACCGCAGGCGAGAGCGCCAAATAGGCGAAATAGGCGATCCAGGTGACAAGCATGAACACGCGCGCGTCGCCGTCCCACGCCTTCACTAGTTCCCAAAGCGCCATTCCCGCCAGGGCCGCCAAGCCGTAGCTGGCGTAGACGAAGGCGACCGTGAGAACCGCCGGAAGCTCCCCGGCTCGCAGGATGGCCACCAGGTGGCTGAGGGCAAGGATCGTCACCGACCCGTACAGGGCGAAGAACAGCACGTCGAAAGCTTCCGGGGCAAGGGCGCCCTCATCCGAGAGCATGCGGGCGCCGAACATGAGCAGCACCATAGCGGGCAGCATGACCCGGTAGACGAACGGGAGGACGGGCCTGTCGAAGCGCTGGGTGATCAGGAACAGGAAGATTGCCACCGCAACGCAGAACCCGGCTGCCTCGACGGGGAGATTGAGCAGCGTGAGCGAGTCGATTCCCATGATGGCGTCGGTGAACGCAAGGATGACCAGGCCGTAGGTGGGGGCATGGATGGCCCGTGCGATTCTGCGGACGTCGTCAATCTTGAGGGCGGGTGTGCCGTCCTGGTCCTCGGTCAGTTTTGGCGGTGCGCCGAATTCGGTGCGGCGGACAAGCGGCACGATGGAGGCCGCAAAGCTCAAGACGACGAAAAGGCCCAGACCCACGGGCGCAGCAAGCTGGGCGAAGGCGAAGCCCGCAAGAACGGCCATCCCCAAGGAGACGGCGATGTAGAAGAAGGTAGAGCGCAGCCCCAGCTGCCGATAGGCCAGGCCCCAGCCCAGATACAGCGAGAAGCCGCCGACTCCCTGGAGCACGCCGGCAGCCGCCACCAGGGCGATGTGGGGCGCTTCCGAAACCGCGGCGGCAGCGAAGCAGAGGCTTCCGGCCACGTAGGAGATGCTCCCCGCCATTCGCGTGCGGGTGCCGCCGAGCTGCCGTTTGCGCCCGTGAATCGCAACCGCCGCTATGCCCGCGACAACCATGGCGGCGCAGCCGATGAAGCTCAAGGCCACGGCGAAATGCGCGGTCTGACCCAGGGTGGCGACGAAGGCGAAACAGGGGACGTAGAGCAGCGACGTTGCCAGCAGTGCGGCAAGCCCGAACGGCCATGCGCCCTTCCAGAGCCTCTTCTTCGAAGCCTCGTTTTCCTTGTGCGCCATGGGCGGAACGCTCCTTGTTCTCCCGCGGTTCCCTCCGATACGCTGCCGCGAGCTTCCGTAAGCATAGCATTGGCCGCTGCGGGCAGCGTCGGCGATACTTCCGAGTCCTATGCCGTTGGCAAAGTAAAACATCAAAATCACCAATCGCGGTGATAGGGCTGCGGCGAAGTTCGCGCATTCCGGTGATTCCTCGCGTCGCCATCGGCGGACATCATAGCCGGGTGCGGTTCACCGTGTAGGGGCGCAGAGGGAAGGCGGGGCGGCGAAGCCTCGCGGGGCGCCGACGGACGGCCGCAGGTACGTTTCGGGAACGATTGAGGAGAAAGGGACCTCTTATGACCGAATCTTCTATCAGCCGCCGCAGCCTGTTCAAGATGGGCGGCCTTGCGGCTGCCGGCATCGCGGCGGGGGCCACGCTGGGCGCGTGCTCGCCTGCGGGCGGCTCCGACGACAAGGGCGCCGCAACCGACGCCACTACCGCCCAGGCCACTACCGGCACTCCGGCGGCCGGCAACGCCGCTACCTCCAGCTGGCGCACACCGCCGGCCGAGGTGACCGACTTCGTGAACGAGTACGACTACGAGGTGGTGTGTGTGGGCCACGGCTACGCCGGCATGTGCGCCTGCCGCGAGCTGGCCGAGTCCGGCAAGAAGGTGGCCCTCATCGAGGTGCAGGCCGAGGACACCTACACCGCCACCGGCAACGAGAGCGCCGCGCTCAACTCCAAGCTGCTCGACCGCTTCGACATCCCCCATGTGGACCCGGTGGAGTACTACCAGAACTGGATGGCCATGACCCAGAACTACCCCAACGGCGAGCTGGTCATGAAGTTCTGCCAGAACATGGGCGAGGCGAACGACTGGTACTACTCGGTGCTCTCCGAGGATGAGCTGGCCACCATGACCTCCCACGGCTGGCCGAGCACTGAGCATCGTCTGACCGCGGTCGGCCCCTTCAAGTTCTATCCGGGCACCGCCACCTTCGAGGCCGAGGGCGTGAAACAGACCCAGATTCTTACCCACAACCGCGAAGCTGCCAAGGCCCTGGGCGCCGACTTCTACTTTGAGACCGAGGCTCAGTACCTGGTCATGGACAACGGCGCCGTAGCGGGCCTGGTGGCCTCCACGCCCGAGGGCAACGTCAAGTTCAACTGCAAGGCCGTTGTGGTGGCCACCGGTGGCTTCTGCAACAACAATGAGATGCTGGCCGACCTGATCCCCGACATGATCGGCAACTTCGTGGAGGGCGAGGAAGTGGCCCCCGAGGGCGGCAACGGCATCTCCTTCGGCCGCGGCATCCAGATGGCCTACTGGGCCGGTGCTCGCCTGGAGCAGATCTCCATCCCCACCATGAACGGCAAGCACCTCGACCCGCCCACCAATCGCACCAACGTGCCTCAGGCGGTGTGGCTGGACAGCAACGGCAAGCGCTTCTGCAACGAGTTCTTCCCGGCCGTCGAGCACCGCGGCGTGCCCACGATTTATCGCGAGCGCCAGGACATCCACTGCGTCTTCGACAGCGACATCCTCACCTACCTGGAGTACTGCGTGCCCCAGCATGGCACGTTCAACCCCACGGAAAGCGCGCTGGAGGGCGTGGCGAAGTCCATGGAGGTGGCCCGCGCCAAGTTCGAGGGCACCTACGACGAGAGCAAGGCCGAGGAGTTCCGCGCCCAGGTGAACGTGACCGCCTGCGCCGACACCCTTGAGGGCCTGGCCGAGCAGATCGGGCTCACGGGCGAGGCGGCCAAGAACTTCGTCGCTTCCGTGGAGCGCTACAACGAGTTCTGCAAGACCGGCGTCGACACCGAGTTCGGGCGCTACAAGGAGACGCTGTTCCCCGTGGTGAACCCGCCGTTCTACGCCGCTACGGGCACGTCGAACATGGGCAAGATCATGTGCACCGTGGGCGGCATCATCACCGACGGCGAGCAGAACGCCCTGGATGCCAACTTCCGCCCGATCCCCGGCCTGTACGTGTCGGGCAACGACTGCGGGCGCCGCTTCGGCAACGAGTACTTCACGCCTACTCCTGGTGTGAGCCTGGGCATGGCCATCACCCTCGGACGCGAGTGCGGTCGCTCGGTGAAGGCGTTCTTGGAGGCGTAGCCCGGCGCCGCTGAGATTCGGCGGCTCCGACAGTCTCGGCAGCCGCAGCAGCTCCCGCATCTCCAGCAGCCGCAGCAGATACAGCATCCCCGGCAGCTTCAGCGGCTAGGAAGCGGGCCCGCCAGCGCAGGTTGGCGGGCCCGCTTCGCATTGGTGCCATCGCCAACTGTTAGCGCCGCGCTGGGGTTGGGGGCACGCAAGTGCGAACGGTGCGGCGCGGCCGTGGCGGCATCGCAGAACCGATTTGCGGCGATGCGGGGGTGCGGGCCTACGCGGTTGTGGGTAAACGGTGCATTTCGGCAAGCCTTGCAACAGCGAAAAACGTACCGCGAGGCATGGGTTGCGACGAGTAGAATGACCCCATGAGGGGGTTTCTGTACGGCATATCGGCATTGGCGTATTGGCTGGCATACACCGGCCGGCTCGATGCGCCTGTCGTGCGCGCGGGAGATGCCGCCGCATCCGGCCAGAACGCGGCGCCCGGGATCGCGGAGGGAGCGCGCGTCCTGTTTCCCCATTTGGGCAGGCCATTGCATGTGCTCGTGCCCGACGCGACGCGGGTGCGCGCCAAAGGATTTGCGTGTCATCGGTCTAATGCCGCGTTCGCGGGCGGGTCTTTCCATCTTGCCGACGAGGTGCTGGGCGTGTGTTCCTCGGAGCTGTGCTTCGTGCAAGTTGCCAAGCAGTTTCCGTTTCATCAGGCAGTCAAGGCCGGGTGCGCTCTATGCGGATCGTTCGCTATCAGTCCGAAGGCCGATTTCGGTCTGGTGGCTCGCCAGCCTCTTGCCACCAAGGCGGCTTTGGAGAAGTACCTGGACGAAAACGGGGGCATATCTGGGGCGAAGGCTGCTCGCAAGGCACTGAGGTATGTGGTGGAGGGCTGTGCATCGCCGGCCGAGATCTATCTGGCAATGGTGTTGACGCTTCCCTATGCAAAAGGCGGTTTCGCGTTGCCGGGATTTCGGTCGAACTGTCCCGTCGAGCTGGGCAAGCGCGCGGCAAAAGCGGCTGCTCGATCGAAGGTGATCCCCGATCTGCTTAATGTGGAGCATCGGATAGCCATCGAATACGATGCTGACATCACGCACGCCTCCGGGCAAAGGAGGATGCACGATGCTACGAAGAGAATGGTGCTCGAGTCCATGGGGTTCAAGGTGGTAACCGTGACCACCAGGCAGCTTGCTTCGAGCGAGCGTATGCGCGACGTCGCCCGAGAGGTTCGTAAGCACATGGGGCTGCCCTTTCGCGTGAAGAGCGCCGAGTTCGACAGGAACCATCGATTGCTGCAGGCGACGCGGAAGTCCTTCGACGGGCTGTACAACCCTCAGTGGCTAGCCGGGCACTTCTGAAAGCCGTTTCTTGTTTGCGCGGGGCCCCTCCTCGCGCCTCCCCGGTATTCTCTGCTGTTTGGTTCCCTCCTTTCTCCCATCGTTCTGTTCGGCCTTTTCCCTCTCGCCGCTTTCCGACTGCTTGGCGGCCAGTCCGTTCTGCCCCTCCGTCCTCATCCTCCTTCCCTTACGCGCTCCCATCCTTCGTCGCCCTCTTCTTCCCGCCTCTCTCGTGCAGCCTCTCCCTTCGTCGCCCTCTTCTCCCACCCCTCCGTCCTCCTCTTCCCGCTCTTCACGCACCCTCTCCCTTCGGTGTTCTCTTCTTTCTCCCTCTCTTACGTGCTCCCATCCTTCGTCGCCCCCTCTTCCTCCTTATCTCGTGCATCCCCCCCCTCATCGCTCCTCCTTCTTCCTTCCCTCACGTATCCTCTCCTTTCGGCATCCTCTTCTCCCGCCTCTTCGTCTTCTCTGTCCCTCCCTTCATCGTTCACTGTGTTCTTCCCCCTCTCGCGTATTCGCTCTCTTCGGTGTTCTCTTCTCCCACCCCTCCGTCCCCTTCCTTCCTCGCGCACCCTTCTCCCTCCGTCGTCCCCGCTTCGAAGTTTGCGGCCGAATTGCACGGTTCTGGGACTTCCTTATGAGGCAAATCGGCAGTTTGCGGCCGAAATGAACGGTTTTGGTACTGTTGATGCTGGCTAACAGTACCAAAACCGTGCAATCCGGCCCGAAATTGCCTTTTCGCCCGGGCGCGAGGTGCCAAAACCGTGCAATCCGGCCCGAAACTGCCCTTCTGGTTGGGTGCAAAGTCCCAAAACCGTGCAATCCGGCCGCTAACTGGCTGAGGGGGGGGCGTGGGGCGGGCAAAGGGATGAAGGGCGCGCGGGAGGGCGGTCTGCTTGTTTACCGAAGGTGTGGGTCTTGGCGGCGGCTTTGGGTTGGGCGCGTGCTATGATTTACCGCTATGCCGAGGAGGGACGAGCGCTGGCCAGCCGCGACGGCGGGCGATTCGCGAGGCTTTCTGCCGGCATTTAGAATCGGAAAGAGAGGACTGCCGCCATGCTGCTGACCGCACAGTACGTTCTCCCCATATCGTCCGAGCCCATCCACAAGGGCGCGGTGCTGGTCCGCGACGGCTTCGTGCGCGACGTGGGCACTGCCGACATGCTGCGCCTCCGCTATCCCGAAGAGGAGGTGCGCGACTTCGGCCAGGCGGCTCTCATGCCGGGCCTGGTGGATTTGCACACCCACTTGGAGAACGCGGTCATGCGCGGCATCGTGCACGACGTCCCCTATGTGACCTGGATTTCCTCGCTTCTGGAATACTCCAGCAAGATGGAGGTCGCCGACTGGTACGATTCGGCCATCCTGGGAGGTTTGGAAGCGCTTTCCAGCGGCATCACCTGCGTGGCCGACATCACCTCTACCGGCGCTGCCTGCACCGCCACGCAGAAGCTGGGCATGCGTAGCATCATCTACCGCGAGGTGGGCGCCATGGACAAGCGCCGCGTCTCCTTCGCCATGCGCCAGGCGGAAAACGACATCTACCACTGGCGCGAGGAGGTGGACCCCGAGCGCATCACCATCGGCATCGCCCCGGCGGCCATGTACATGTGCCATCCTTCGGTCTACGGAAGCGTGGGCGAGCTGGCCCAGCGCGAGCATCTGCCCGTTGCCATGCACATGGCAGGCAACCGCGAGGAGTACAAGTTCATCAAGTACGGGAGTTCGCCGTTCGCGGTTCACTCCATGGACCAGAAGCGCGGGTTCGTGGAGGTGCCGCCGTGGCTTCCCACGGGCACGACGCCGGTGAGCTACGCGCTGAACTGGGGCGCCTTCGAGGCCGACAACGTGCTGGCCATCCATTGCGTGCATGTGGACGACGAAGACGTCAAGCGGCTCAAGCGCTACGACGTGGCAGTGGCCGTGTGCCCGCGCTGCAACGCGCAGCTGGGCATGGGCGTGGCTCCCATGGGGGCGTTTCTGCGGGCCGGCCTGCGCGTGGGCTTGGGCACCGATTCGCCGGCGGCCACGGATTCAACCGACATGTTCGAGGAAATGCGCTTGGGCATGCTGCTGCAGCGGGCGCTCAATGCGAACAGCTTCCTGGACTCGGCCACGGCGTTGGAGCTGGCCACGCTTGGCAGCGCCCGGGCGCTCAAGATCGACGACAAGGTGGGCTCGCTGGAGATCGGCAAGTTCGCCGACATCATTGCGGTGGACCTGTCCGGCTCGCATCAGACGCCCACGACCGATCCGGTGTCGGTGCTGGTGAACACTTGCAGCGGCACCGACGTGCTGATGACCATGGTGGGAGGCAGGATTCTCTACGAGAAGGATCGCTGGAACGTGGGTGTGGAAGTGGCGCGAAGCATCGCGCGCGTCATCGAGATTCGCAGTAAACTGCGCATGTAAATCTACGGCGGGGCTGGGATGGCCTTGCTTGGCGGTAGTCGAGGGGTAGGATTCATGGCAACGAACCAGAAGCTGACGAAGAAGCAGAAGGCCGACCGCGTCCGTGCGGCCGAGGAGCGCGAGCGCCGCGAGAAGGAGCGTCGCGAAGCCGCCGAACGCACGAAGAAGATCTTCACGGTGGTCGTCTGCGTTATCCTGGTGCTCGCTCTGGGCATCCCCACGGTGGCTCTGGCGTTTCTGGGTACCGGCGCCTAGGGAGCGGAGCGGCCCGTCGGCCATCGCACGGCGAGCGTGCAGAATCGCCCAGGTGGAAGCTTGCGGCCGCACGAATTCGTTTTGCTGCGGCCGGCGCGTGCGGGGCTGCCGCCGACGGCTCGGCGACATCCGCCCGCTTCGCCGAGCCTCTTTCGCTTTGCGCTCTCTGACCTGCTCAGTTGGCGTTCGGTACGTGCGTTTTCTGTGGACGCGGCCCAAGGGCAACCCCTTAATTCCCATGTGTTATTATGAATCGCTACCGTGAACGAGGCGGCAGTGACGTATTCATGCTACGCAAAGGAGAGTTGCGTTGTTCGGCATAGGTGGATTCGAGCTCTTCCTCATCCTCATCTTCGGCTTCCTCATCTTCGGGCCCGACAAGCTGCCCGAGATGGCGAAAACCGTCGGGAAGGGCATCAACAAGTTCCGTAGCGCCCAGGAAGAGATGAACAAGGTCATCAAAACCGAGGTGTACGATCCCAACTCCGACGAGCCGTTCAAAGACCCCCTGAGCGCTCTGGAGAAGATCGGCGACGGCGGTACCAAGGCCGTGGAGAAGCTGACCGAGGCCTCCAAGGAAGAGGAAGCGGACAAGGACAAGCCCAGCGCCGCCCGCCCGAAGGCGGAGACAAGCGCCGAGAGCTTCTCGGAGCGCAAGGCCCGCTACGAGCGCGAGCGCGCCGAGAAGAAGGCTGCCGAAGCCGAGGCCAAGGCCGAAGCGGAGAAGGCCGCCAAGGAGGCTGCGAAGGAGGAGGCTGCGAAGAAGGCTGCCGAGCGCGCGGCCGAGCGCAAGGCCGCTGCCGAGAGCAAGGCCACTGCAACGGCCAGCGCCGCCGCTCCTGCTGCCGCCGCTGCAACGGCTGCCAAGCCCGCGGCCTCTCAGCCCAAGGTGAGCGAGGCCAAGGACGAGAAGCCGGCCGCCGCCAAGCCCGCTGCCAAGGCGCCTGCGAAGCCGGTTGCTGCGAAGGCCGCAACGGCCAAGGCCGAGCCTGCTGCCGCAAAAAAGCCTGCTGCATCTAAGCCGGCTGCTGCCGCGGCCGACGACAAGAAGCCTGCTGCTGCGAAGAAGCCTGCAGCCTCCAAGGCCGCTTCCAAGGCCGCTTCAAAGGCTGAGGACAAGAAGCCCGCGGCCAGCGCTGCCAAGTCTGCCGCCGCGAAGAAGCCTGCAGCTGCCAAGCCCGCAGCCGCCAAGGCCAAGCCGGCTGCCAAGACCGATGCCGAAAAGGCCGCTGCCCGTTCTGCGGCTGCGAAGAAGGCCGCCGCTACCCGCGCTGCCAACAAGAAGGCCGCTGCTGCGAAGGACGGTGAGTAATCATGCCTATCGGACCGGCACGTATGCCGCTTTTCGACCACCTGGGCGAGCTGCGCGTTCGTCTGGTGCGCATCGTCGCCTGCCTGGGCATCGCGGTGTGCGTGTTCTACTTCGCATCCCCCACGGTGGCTAACATCCTCATTGCCCCGGTGCGCGAGTTCATGCCCAGTGAGCTGATGGCCTTCACGCCCTTCGAGCCCTTCGCCGTGCGCTTCAAGCTGGCGTTCTGGGTGTCGCTCTTGGCTTGCTCGCCCATCATCATCTGGCAGATCCTGGCGTTCTTCCTGCCGGCGCTGAAGCCCAGCGAGCGCCGCTGGTTCATTCCCACGTTCTCCGCGGCTGTGGCGTTGTTCCTGCTGGGAACAGTGTTCTGCTACTTCATCATCTTGCCGCCGGCGTTCCAGTGGCTGCTCGACCAGGCGGGCGGGTTCGGCTCCATCGTGCCGAACATGAGCTCCTACATCGACATCATCATCAAGTTCGAGCTGGGCTTCGGCTTCGCCTTCGAGCTGCCGCTCATCATCTTCTACCTGGTCATCTTCGACGTGGTGCCCTACAAGAAGCTGCGTGGCAGCTGGCGTACGGTCTACGTGGTGCTCATGGTCATTTCCGCTGTGGTCACCCCGGACGCGTCGCCTATCACCATGCTGCTCATGTTCGCCGCCATGGTGGCGCTTTACGAGGGCAGCCTGCTCATCTCGCGCGTGGTGCTGGCCAAGCGCATCAAGAAGCAGAATGCCGAGCTGGCCGAGGAGGAGCGTGTCGAGGCCGAGGAGGCTGCGAAGGCCGCCAAGCGGGCCGGTTCCAAGGGCTTGAAGAAAGTCGCGAAGTAGGCAGAAGTGCAGTTGGTTCGGCCGCGGTTTCGCGGGGCGTCGTCCGAAGAGTTTCGGGTGCAGCTCGGCAAGACCGCGGCCGTTTCGTTTTCAGGAGTGAGCCATGCATGAGCTGGGCATTATGACGGGCGTCATGGAGGCGGTGGAAACGTCGGCACGCCAGGCGGGCGCTACCGGCGTCACCCGTGTGACCCTTTCAGTGGGGGAGATGACCGAGGCCATCGAAGACGCGCTCCAGTTCGCTTTCGAGGTGCTGCGCGAGCAAAACGAGCTGTGCGCCGGCGCCGAGCTGCAGGTGAACATGGTGAAGCCGCGCAGCCGTTGCCTGGAGTGCGGTGCCGAGTTCGAACATGACCGCTTCCACCGCTTCTGTCCCGAGTGCGACAGCTTCGCCACCGAGCTTCTGTGCGGCCGCGAGCTGCAGATCGACTCCATAGAGGTGGACATCCCCGACGAGAACGACGCGAAGGAGTAACCGTGCATATCGACATCAAGCAGCCTATTCTGCAGAAGAACGACCAGCTGGCGGCCGAGCTGCGCCAGCGTTTCGCTGACAACGGGGTGTTCGTGCTTGACCTTCTGGCCAGCCCCGGTTCCGGCAAGACCTCCACTATCCTGGCCACCATCGACGCGTTGCGTGACGAGTTCAACATCGCGGTCATCGAGGGCGACATCGCCAGCTCCGTGGATGCCGAGCGCATCAAGGCCCAGGGCACGCCGGCAGTGCAGATCAACACCGGAGGCGCCTGCCATCTGGAAAGCGCCATGATCAAGCGGGCCGTGGACGTGTTGGACCTGGAGCGGCTGGACCTCATCATCATCGAGAACGTGGGCAACCTGGTGTGCCCCACCGATTTCGACCTGGGGGAGAACGCCAAGGTGACCATCCTGTCGGTGCCCGAGGGCGACGACAAGCCGCTGAAGTACCCGGGCATCTTCCAGTGCGCCCAGGCCGTGGTGCTGAACAAGATCGACACCATGCCGGTGTTCAACTTCGACAACGAGGCCTTCGTGGAATCGGTGCGCGCGCTGAACCCCACTGCCCCCATCTTCCCGCTGTCGGCCACCACCGGCCAGTGGGTGCCTGCGTGGACCGATTGGCTTGCCGACCAGGTGCGCTCCGTGCAGAAGGGCATCTAGGCGCGCTTGCTGGCGTGGCTTGCCCTGGCGGCTGGTTTGCGGCGGCTGCGGCGGCTGCATGCGCCGTCGGCTCTATCTGCGGCAGCGCCCTTGGTGCTTGCTCGGCGCAGGCCGGATTCGTCATAGGCACGAAACAAAGGCGCGTCATACTGGGGTGCGGCGCTTCCGCCAAAGAAGGCGGCGCAGAGGCCTCGGCGTGCGCGCTGCGATGAGCGGGACGCGCGCGTCTTTCGGGAGAGGAGCCCCCATGCAGGTTGGCGAACAGTATCGGGTGTGCGTCGATGCCCTGGCGGCCTTCGTGGAGCATGCCGGGTTCGACGACGTGGTGGTGGGGCTTTCCGGTGGCATCGATTCCGCTCTGGCGGCGGTCATGGCGGTGGACGCCCTTGGCGCCGAGCGTGTGCACGGCGTGCTGCTTCCCGGGCCCTATTCCAGCAGCCATTCGGTGACTGACGCGCAGGAGCTGGCCGACAACCTGGCCATGGAGACGAGTGTCGTATCCATCTGCGAGCCGTTCGAGTCGTTCGAGCGGGTGCTGGCCAAGGCGTGCGGCGGAAAGCTGCGGGGTCTGGCCGCGGAGAACGCCCAGGCGCGCTGCCGCATGGTGTGCCTGATGGCGCTGTCGAACACCCACGGCTGGATGGTCCTGAACACAGGCAACCGGTCGGAATCGCTGATGGGGTACTCCACGCTCTACGGCGACATGGTGGGGGCCTTCGCGCCGTTGGGCAGCCTGTACAAAGGCGAGGTGTACGCGCTGGCTCATTGGCGCAACGACCAGGCCGCTCGCCAGGGTTTGGTGCCGCCTATCCCTCAAAACGTGCTGGAGAAGGCTCCCAGTGCCGAGCTGTCGGCCGACCAGACCGACGAGGCGTCGCTGGGGGTGGACTATCCTACGCTCGACCGGCTGCTCAGGCTCTTCGTCGACGATGGGCTGGAAAGGCCCGAGCTGATAGCGGAAGGCTTCCCGGAATCGCTGGTGGACCGTGTTGTCGCCACCGTTGCGGCAACGGCGTTCAAGCGAGACCTGGAGCCCCCTTCGCCTCGGATGCCCGGGCGGTAGGTACTGCAGCTGCAGCTGCGGCGCGCTGCGGAGAGTCGCCGCACGGACCTTCTTGCGAGACGCTCTTGTGACGGCTGTGGTGAAGCGGTTTCGGGCGTGGTACCATTTCGCGGCGAAACGTACAACGTCGGGGTAAAGGAGCACGTCCGTGCAGCGGCGCGAATTCTTCAGGTTGGTGGGCGGGTCCGCGGCTGCGGTCCTGGGGGCTTCTGCGGGCATGGGCGCGCTGAGCCTTGCGGGCTGCGGGGCCGACGGGACGACGCCGAGCCCTTCCGCCAACGGCGACCCCGATGCCGATCTTGTTGCCGACGACCCCTCGCTGCCCGATCATGTGGTCGGGCAGCCGGCACAGGTGAGCTTCCGTACCACGGCAGATGTGCTGGTGGTGGGCAGCGGCATTGCCGGCTTGTCGGCGGCGCTTGTGGCGGCGAAGGCGGGGCTGTCCGTTATCCTGGCGGAAAAGCAGGACATGCTGGGCGGCGACAGCGTGAACGCCATGGGCCTCATGCACGTGGCGGGAACGTCGGTGCAGAAGGCGGCCGGCATTGCCGTGGACGACGCGGCCCGCGCCGAGGCTTGGAAGTCCCGCGAGGAGCAGCTTAAGGCCGCCGGCGTGGCCGATTTGGATTTCGCCAGGAAGCTCTACGAGGCGGCGACCGATTGGGTGAACCTGGTGGCCGACGAGTGCGGCTCGCAGTTCGCCGACCCCTCCTCCTACGACGAGCAGGGGATGGGCCGCCGGCTTCTGCTGCCGAAGTTGGGGCTGGGGGATATGGCCGACGTGATGTCGCCCATCCGCGACCGCCTGACGGCTTTGAAGGTGCAGACGCTTGCCAGCTGCCGGGCCGAGGCGCTTATCGTGGACGGCTCGGGGTCCGTGTGCGGGGTGCGTTTCCTGTATGTGAAGAGCGGCGACGTGGAGGATATCGGCGCCAAGCGCGTGGTGGTGGCAACCGGCGGCTTTAGCAGCAGCCAGCCCTTGATTCACCAGCATGCGTCGTCCTACGAGCGGCTGGGAAGCTACAGTACGGCTTCCATGGGCCAGGGCCAGCAGCTGTGCGCGGCTTACGGGGCAGCCCTTGCCGGCATGCAGGATGCGGTGGGGCTTCTGGGCGACGTGCCCGTGGTGAATGCCTGGGGCGCGTTCGGTCCGGTGCTCGTGGTGGACGCGCTCGGGCGGCGCATGGCTGCCGAGGACGTCCCAGCGGCGGCGGCCGAGGCGTGCTTTACCGGCGGTCTGGGCTACTGGTGGACCGTTTACGACGGCGCGCTCATGCAGGGAAGTCAAGGGCGCAGCGTGGCCGAGACCACGGCGAAGAACAAGCAGCGGTTGGTGGGGCCATGCGACACGGTGGCCGACCTGGCTCAGGCCATGGGGCTTGCGGAAAGCGATCTCGACGACGCGTTTCAGCAGATGAAGACCGCTGCGAGCGCCGGTAAGGATGCGGCGTTCGGGCGCAAGCTGTACCTGCAGGAGCTCGCCGGCCCCTTCTACGCCTTCAAGCAGCTGCCCTTGCGGGCCCGCACCCGCGGCGGTGTGAAGACCGACGATCAGGGCCGCGCCGTGGGGAGCGTGGGCGCTGCCCTGGGCAACCTCTACGTGTGCGGAAGCGCCGCCCAAGGCGGGGGCGATTTGGCCTCCAACGGTGCCTTCGGCATGCTGGTGGGCCAAGCCATAGCCGACGAGCTGGTGGGGTAGGGGGCGGCGGGGGTCACCCCTCTGCCACCCCCGCCCCCCTGTCACCCTCTGCCGCCCACCCTCTCCTGACGTCTACTTCCCTGCTGGTTTCACCAAGCCGCTTTCGTAGGCTATGACCACTAGCTGCGCGCGGTCGTGGGCGTCCAACTTGCTCATGATGCGGGCCAGATGCGTCTTCACGGTGGCGGGGCTGATGAACAGCTCGGCGCCGATTTCCTCGTTGGAAAGGCCGCGGGCCACCAGGCGCAGGATCTCGCGCTCGCGGTCGGTGAGCGCGCTGAGCACCAGGCCCGAGCTGATGCCGAAGGAACGGTGGGGGCGGCTCTGGACGAAGGTTTCCACCAGGCGGCGGGTGATGGAGGGCTGGATGAGCGCGTCCCCGGCGGCCACCACGCGTACGGCGGCAGCGATCTCGTCGGGGTCGGAATCCTTCAGCAGAAAGCCGCTGGCTCCGGCGGCCAGGGCGTCGTAGACGTATTCATCCTGGTCGAACGTGGTGAGGATGAGTACATGGGTGCTGGCCAGCGCGGGGTCCTCGCGGATGACGCGGGTGGCTTCGATGCCGTTTAAGTGGGGCATGCGGATGTCCATGAGCACCACGTCGGGGTGCAGCTCGCGCGCCTTCGCGATAGCCTCGTTCCCGTCGCGCGCCTCTCCCACGGCGTCGATGCCCGGATAGCTCATGAGCACCAGCCTGAATCCGCTGCGCACGATGTCCTGGTCGTCGGCTACCAGTACGGTGATGTCGTTCTCGCGGTTGATGGCGGGTTGTGCTGGTGTCGGCGCAGGAGGCAGGTCGGGGATGAGCATGGGGTTGTCGACTTGGGCGGCCATGGACGTACCTTTCGCGTTCGCGTTCTCTCGCAGCAAAGCTTGCCCGAACCCGGACGCGATTGCAACGACGAAAGCTCATCCGTTTGCAAATCGATTCACGCGCCGCCGCTCTTCGGCCTGCTGCCTCCTCCTTTCCCCTTCTTGCCGCCCTTTGCCCCTCCCTTTTTCCTCTCACCACCTTTCGCCCCTTCTTTTTTGGCTGAAATCTCCGGTTTTGCATAAGGAGAGGGCTCCTTAGGTGTGTAAAGCCGGAGAAATCAGCCATTTGGCGATGTAAAACCGGAGATTTCAGCCAGCGCCCATGCAAAAGCGGAGAAATCAGCCAAAAAAAGCTGAGCTCCATGGCTTGCCGGCTGTGGCCGCATCGTTCGCTGCGAGGGGGAGGGGGTGGCTGCTCCGCGTTTGGTGCGGGGCTACTCGCGTTCGAAGGGGACGGTGGCCTCCACGGTGAAGCCGTCGGCATCGTCGCCGGCGTGGAATATGCCACCTAGCACGTGCACGCGCTCGGCCATGCCCTGGATGCCGTGGCCCTGGCCGTCGCGGGCTTCGGGCAAGCGCGAGCTCTCCAGCGCAACACCGGCGCCGCGGCCGTTGTCGTGGATGACCAGGGTGGCGTTGTCGTCGCTCGATTCCAGAACCAGGCTCACGGCAGTGGCGCCCCCGTGCTTCACGATGTTGGTGGACGCTTCCCGCGCGATGCCGAACAGCGCCATGTCCACGTGGGCGGGCACCTGGTCGCGGTGGTAGCCGCTCTCGTCGAAGGTTACTGTAAGGCCGGCGCCGCGCAGGTAGTTCGCGATGTCTTCCAGCTGGTCGGTGCCTTGGGCGGGCGTGCGCTCGGCCGGCTCGTCGCCATGGCGCAGCACGCCAATCATCGACCGAATGTCGCCCAGGGCCTGGCGCGACGTTGCCCGTACCGTTGCGATGGCCTCCTTGGCCGCAGCCGGGTTCGTGTCGATGAGCCGCTCGGCCGCGGCCGCCTGGATGCTCACGGCGGACAGCGAATGAGCGGTGATGTCGTGCACCTCACGGGCGATGAGCACCCGCTCGGCCTCCACGCGCTTAGCCGCCTCCTCCTCGCGGGTGCGCTCGGCAGCCTCGGCGCGTTCCTCCACGGCGCGCACGTAGGCATTGCGAGTGCGCATGGCCCAGCCCGCCAGAAGCGATGCCGCCAGCAGCGCGATGTTCTGGAAGCGTGTGAAGAACGCCAAGGTGAGCGCCTGGTCGGGGTCTTGCAGCACGAAGATGGCCGCTCCCGCCGTCACGCCGGCGACCACGGCCTTCGGCAGCCCCTTCTGGAAGGCGATGGTGTACAGGGCCACCATGGGCCCCACTGCCATGAACGAAATGCCCGCGAAGTAGGACTGGGCAACCAGGAATGCCAGCGTGCTCGTGGCGAAGACGGTCCACGGGGCTATGCGGCGAAACACAACGGGCAGCACGGTGAGCGCCAACGCCACAACCACCTGCGGCGACGGCGTGATGCTTAAGGTTCCCAGGTACTGGCGCAGGGCGACGTCCTGGATGATGATGCTTGACGCCGTGAGCATGAGCTGGCCCCAGCCGAAGAGGAAGGCGCCCGCGGCGATGGCGACGTCGGCCAGCCACCGGCGCATCGCGTGGGTGAAGTCGGCCGGGGTGGGCTGGGGGCCATCGGCCGCATCGCTGCCGGTCGGGGTGTCGGCTGCAAGCGCGCTATCGGCGAGTGCGCTTGCGTCGGCCCTGCCGCCAGCGGCGTTGATGCCGGCTGCAGGCGGGTTGCCGTCGGAATCGTTCGGCTGCCCGAGGGTATGTTCGCTTCGTTGCTCCATGGCTCAATGGTAGGGCAACAGCGCCCCCGATTCTATACACCAGCCATGGTATTTTGCCGAGCTGTGAAGCGCCGACCGCTTTCCACAGCATGCCCCGAGGGCGTACGAATTGTGCGCAAGAAATGGTCGCGGCAACGTTATCCCAGGTCATTTTCGCATCTTTTATGGGCGCGGGGGCGCAAGGTCACTTTCCGTATTATTTCGGTTTGAGTATCCTATAATGCCATGAACGGCGCACGGGGCCTCCGCTTTCGTGCGCATTCGTTACGCGGAAGGTCTGCGTAGGGGAGATGTCCGCTGGGTTTCGCAGCGCGTGTCGTCCGAGGTTGCGGGTCCGGAAGGGGCTCGGGTCGGACGGTTTCGCGGACGCGGCGCCCGGCGATAGCCATAGGATTTGCGAAGACGGGAGGTTCGGATGCTGAAGGCCATGGTCGTCGACGACGAAGCACCTGCACGCTCTGAACTGAAGTACCTGCTGGAAGAGCTGGGCCAGACCGAGGTGGTGGCCGAGGCCGCCAGCGTGCGCGAGGCCATCGAGAAGCTGAAGGAGTACCCGTGCGACGTCATGTTCCTTGACGTGAACATGCCGGAAGCCACGGGGCTGCAGCTGGCCGACGCCTTGCAGCATTTGAAGTTCCCGCCGGCTGTGGTGTTCGTGACCGCCTACAGCGAGCATGCCCTGGACGCCTTCAAGGTGAACGCTATCGATTACCTGGTGAAACCGGTGGAGACCGAGCGTTTGGCCCAGGCCATCGCCCGCGTGCGCGAGCACGTGTCGCTGCATGCCCAGGCCCAGAAATCCGAGCGTATCCCCGTGGACAAGGGCGGCAAGAAGATCCTCATCGGCATCGACACCGTGCGCTTCGTCATGGCTCGCGACGACTACGCCTACCTGCGCACCGACACCGACCGCTACTTCTCCACGGTCAGCTTGGCGCAGCTTGAGAAGCGCCTGGACGGCCACGGGTTCTTCCGCGTGCATCGCGGGTATCTGGTGAACCTTTCCATGGTGGAAGAGGTGGAATCGGTCTCCGGCGGTACGCTGCTGCTCACCCTGAACGGCGTGGACGAGAAGGTGCCCGTTTCCCGTCGCCGCGTCTCCGCGCTGAAGAAGGCACTGGGACTGTAAGGAGGCCTCATGCTTTCAGGCGATATGGAAAAGCTGTACCCGTCGGCGAAAACGCTGGTGAAGGAATGCGTGGCCAGTCGCTTGCATGCCAAGGACGCTACGCTGTTCGAGTTCTCCGACGAGGCGATGCACTGCGCCGAGCAGTTCATGGGCTGGACCGACTTGGCCAGCAACCCTCCCTTCCCGCTGGCCCAGATTCAGGCGTTCGCCGATTCGGTGCTTAGCCAGGGGCTCAAGACGGTCATGCTTATCGGCCAGGGCGGTTCCACCCAGGCTCCCATGACCATCACCAAGTACCACAAGCCCGACCAGTCGCGCGTGTCCTTCAAGACGTTGGATTCCGATTCCCCGGTGCGCGTTCGGGCGCTTCTATCCGAGCTCGACCCGCGCACCACGCTGTTCGTCATCTCGTCGAAGAGCGGCGGCACCATCGAGCCGCGGCTGGCCTTGCGGGCCGTGCGCGAGTCGGTGGCCGATCGCATTTCCGACGAAGAGCTGGTGAAGCATCTGGTGGCCATCACCGACCCCGGCTCCGACTTGGAGGCGCTGGCCCGTCGCGAGGGCTGGGCGGCGGTGTTCAACGGCGAGCCTTCCGTGGGCGGCCGCTTCTCGGCGCTTTCCGTGTTCGGGCTGCTTCCCGCGGCGCTGGCGGGGCTTTCGCTGGACGAGTTCATGGCCCATGCGGTGCAGGCCGAGCAGCAGTGCAGCGAAGACGCCATCGACAACCCGGCCATCGGGCTGGCGGCGTTTCTGTACGACAACTACCTGCGGGGACGCAACAAGTTCTCGTTCCTCACGCCGAAGCGCGGGCGCGTGCTGGGCCTGTGGATCGAGCAGCTGGTGGCCGAGAGCCTGGGTAAGAACGGCCAGGGCATCCTGCCCAACATCGAGATCGACTCGCTGGTGCTGGCTAAAGATCCGGGCGATCGCAGCGTGATCATGTACCAGACCAAGACCGACCTGTGGGACGAGATCCGCAACTTCGAGATGAGCCTGTCCTACATCGACCAGGCCATTCCGCGGCTGAACTTCCGCATTGAATCGGCGGCCGAGCTGGCGGAGCACTTCGTCATGTGGGAGTACGCCATCGCCATGTGCGGCTACCTCATGAAGGTGTGCCCCTTCGATCAGCCCGATGTGGCCGCCACCAAGTCCAACGTGCTGGAGATTCTGCAGGCCGGCATGCCCGAGCCCGATTTCGTGGAAGACTTCCTGGGTGACATCCAGATGGGCGAGGCCGAGGTGCGGCTGGCCCCGTGCTTCAAGGACCAGCGCACGGTGCGCGATGCCTTGCGGGCGCTGCTGGCCAGCATCAAGCCGGGCGACTACTTCGCGCTCAATGCGTTTCTGCCGTTCACGGGCGAGGGGCGTCGCGAGGCGCTGGAATCCATCCGCCACGGCGTGGCTGCCAAGCGCGGCGTCGTGTCGTGCCTGGAGGTGGGCCCGCGCTACCTGCATTCCACGGGCCAGCTGCAGAAGGGTGGTCCGAACTGCGGCGTGTTCCTGGTGCTGTCGGCCGACGAGCTGAAGGACATTCCCTTGCGCGAGGAGGCGGAGAGCTTGGGAAGCCTGGCGAAGGCCCAGGCGGTGGGCGACACCGTTGCCCTTACCGAGCGCGACCGGCGCGTGGTGCACCTGCACCTGCCCGACAACTCCAGCGTGACGCTGCGTCTGCTGGCCGAGACCATCGGCGAGCTCATGGAGGAGCTGGTGGTGGAAGAGGAGCTGGCAGCGCAGGCGGCGACCGGCGTTGCGGAGACGGTGACAGCTGTAGCGGCGGGGACAACCGGGGTCGCGTCGGCCTAGGCCCGGCTGTTGCTGGCTTTGCTTGGTTTCGGCCTGATACCGGGACCGGGCAACGTCGCGCTGTTCCGAATGAGAGCTTTGCGGGTCCGCTATGGGTTGGCGGGCCCTTTCTCTTTGGGCGGTGACCTTCGCTTGAGTGTGTGCTACGCTTTTCTGACATGCGGCATCGGCTGAGAAAAGGAGCGCACCATGATTGAGGCGCTGGATATTCACGTCAAAGGCATCGTGCAAGGGGTGGGGTTTCGTCCCTTCGTTTATCGGTTGGCGAAGAAGTACCTGGTCAACGGTTGGGTGCTGAACGCTGTCGACGGGGTTCACATCCATGCGGAAGCGGAGAGCGGGCTGCTGGACGAGTTCGTGATGGAGCTGTCGCAGAATCCGCCGGCGGCCTCGCAGGTGCGCGAGATCGACCTGAAGGAGGTGCCGCTGCAGGACTTCGGCTCCTTCGAGATCCGCTTCTCGGAAGACGAGCAGGTGCAGGAGACCACGCTGGTGTCGCCTGAGCTTGCCACCTGCGACGACTGCGTACGCGAGCTGTTCGACCCGGCCGACCGGCGCTTTCGCTATCCTTTCATCAACTGCACGAACTGCGGTCCGCGCTTCACCATCATCGACGGGTTGCCCTACGATCGCGCCGCCACGTCCATGAAGGATTTCCCCATGTGCCCAGCCTGCGCGGCGGAGTACGCCGACCCGTCCGACCGACGCTTCCATGCGCAGCCCGACGCCTGTTTCGCGTGCGGTCCGGCGTTGGATTGGCGCGAGCATCGGGCTGATGGGGGTCTGTCGGCCGAGGGTTCGGTGCCCAGGGGCGGCGACGGGCCGCTGGCCGGGGAGCCCGCGCTTGCGGACGGCGAGGGGCTGTTGGCGGGAGAGCTTGTCGTGCCGGCGGGTGCGTGGGGGCCGGTGGAGGCGCCGCTGACGCCGGTGGTCCGCGGCGAGAACCGCCAGATAAGCGATGAAATACTTGCCCGCGCCGTCGAACTGCTGGCCGACGGCGCGGTGGTGGCCGTGAAGGGGCTGGGCGGCTTCCATCTGGCATGCGACGCCTGCAACAGCCAGGCTGTGGCGCTGCTGCGAGGTCGCAAACGGCGCGAGGGGAAGGCCTTCGCCGTCATGATGGCATCGGTGGACGACGTGCGGAAGGTGTGCTTCGTCAGCGATGCGGAGGCCGAGGTGCTGCGCTCGCCGGCCCGGCCCATCGTGCTGTTGCGCAAACGGCCCGATGCGAATCTGGTGCCGGGGCTTGCCGACCATCTGCCCGAGCTGGGGGTTATGCTGCCCGCCACGCCGGTGCAGCATCTGTTGATCTGCGACTTCGCGGCGGCGCGGGCGAAGGCGAGCGCGGGGATGGGGACGGGCGCCGGGGCATGCGAGGATGCAGGCGGCATAGCAGGTGCGCTTCCGCCCATGCTGGTGATGACCTCGGGAAACATCCACGACGAGCCTATCTGCAAGAACGATGGCGATGCCTGGACCCAGCTGGCGTGCGTGGCCGACGGCTTCCTAGGGAACAACCGCGAGGTGCTCACGCGTTTCGACGACTCGGTGGTGCGCGTGCTGCGTTTCGGCGAGGGCGATGACGCGGTGGAGGCCCTGCAGTTCATCCGCCGGGCGCGAGGCTATGCGCCGCTGCCGTTGGCGCTGGGGGAGGAGCGCGCGGGCGACGGTTCTTCGCGTTCTGCGGCCTGCGATCCGCTTCTGGCTGTTGGCTCGCAGCAGAAGAATACCTTCGCTCTGGTGCGCCCCGGCCAGGCCTTCGTCAGTCAGCATATAGGCGACTTGGAGAACGCCGACACGTTCGACGCATGGCTTGAGGCGAAGAATCGCTACGAGCGCCTGTTCGACATTGCGCCCAAGCGACTGGCCTGCGACAGCCATCCCGAGTACCTGGCTACGAAATGGGCCAAGGAGCAGGGGCTGCCGCTTACCCAGGTGCAGCACCACCATGCCCACGTGGCTTCGGTGCTGGGGGAGCACGGCATCGACGAGGCGGTATGCGGCTTCGCCTTCGACGGGACGGGCTTCGGGGTCGACGGGGCCATCTGGGGCGGCGAGGTGCTGCTGGCCAATCGGCGCGACTTCGAGCGGTTCGCCAACTTCGCCTACGTGCCCATGCCCGGCGGCGCGGCGTGCGTGAAGCATCCGCTGCGCATGGCCTACGGAGCGCTGTGGGCCTTCGATTTGCTGGAACACCCGGGGGCTGCGGCGGCGCTGGAGGCGCTGGGCGAGCAGGCCGCCCTGTGCGACAAGATGATCGAGAACGGGCTGAACACCCCCATGACCTCTTCGGTAGGGCGGCTGTTCGATGCGGCCAGCGCGCTTTTGGGCCTGTGCGCGCAGCCCGCTTACGAGGGCGAACCCGCCATCTTGCTTGACGCTGCGGCTGCGGCCTGCGCCACCGACGAGCGCGAGCGGGCCTACGCCATCGACGTGGTGAAGAACACCGCCACCGCCGAGAGCACCGCTCACGACACTTCGGTGCTGCTGCTGGACGCGGCGCCGGCGTTTCGGGCGCTGCTGGACGATGCGGCGGCCGGCGAGCCCGTGCAAGCTGTGGCCCTTCGCTTCCAGTGGGCGTTCGTGCAGGCTGTGTCCACTGCCGCCCAGCTGGTGCAGGGGCTCTACGGCATCAGCACCGTGGCGCTTTCAGGCGGCGTGTTCATGAATCGCTTCCTGGTGGAGCGCTGCGTGGAGCAGCTGCAGCTGCTGGGCTTCACGGTGGCCATCAACCAGGACCTGCCGCCCAACGATGGATGCGTGTCCTTCGGCCAAGCTGTGGTAGCATGGGCGGCGGAAACCGAAGACGCGACCGACTAGGTGCGCATGTAAGGAGCAGCTATGTGCTTAGCCATTCCTGCGAGCATCCAGGCCATCGAGGACGGAGGGCTTGCCACCGTCGATATCCTGGGTGTGACCCGCAGCATCTCCGTGGATTTGACTCCTCAGGCGAAAGTGGGCGACTACGTGCTGGTGCACGCCGGGTTCGCCATCGAGGTGGTGGACCAGCAGTTCGCCGAGGAGACGCTGGACCTTATCCGCGAGTTCCCCGAACTGGCCGCCGACGAGGTGGGCACCGCCACTGCCCCCATGGCTTCAACCATGGTGCAGCTGGCGGCGGCGCTGGAGGCCGACGGAGCAGCGAAGGCGGACGCTTGATAGGTAATACGTATTACGTTACACTGGCCGGATAGGCAGGCGGGACTGCTTCCTTCGAAGGAAGGAGCAGCTATGTACGTAAGCTGGATGGAACTCCTGACGTTTTGTTTGGTGATCGTAGCGGTGATTGAGTTGACGGCGCGGGTTCGCAAGTAGGTGGGCGTGCGACGGCAATGAAAAAGCCGCCCCTAGCATAGGAACGGCTCTTCACCACAATATCCCTAGCCATATTGTGAAGCAGCCGGCCCGCGGCAACGGGCTAACCGCCTGCCTGCATTCTACACAGAAGAAGGTGCTTCCGCAATGACGAATTCCATGCAAGACGACCTGAACGCCTTCCGCGACCCGGAGCTGGCGCGGGGGCTTATCGAGTCTATCCGCAAGCTTGCGCCGGCGGGCGGGGCGACGCTCATGGAGGTGTGCGGCACCCACACGGTGTCCATTGCTCGCGGCGGCATCCGCGATCTCATGCCCGAGGGCACGCGGCTGGCCAGCGGTCCTGGGTGTCCGGTGTGCGTGACCTCCAACGCCGATATCGACACGGTGATCGCGCTGTCGCGGGTGCCGGGCGTGATTATCGCTACGTTCGGCGACATGACCCGCGTGCCTGGCTCCACTTCCAGCTTGCTGGCCGAGCAGGCGGCGGGACGCAACGTGCAGATCGTGTACTCGCCGCTGGACGCCCTGGCCCTTGCCCAGGCTAACCCCGCCTCCCAGGTGGTGTTCGTGGGCGTGGGCTTCGAAACCACCACGCCGCTGGTGGCCATGGCCATCAAGCGCGCGAAGGCCATGGGCCTTGAGAACTTCAGCGTGTTCGCCGCGCACAAGAACATGCCCGGCGCCCTTGACGTGATCGTGTCTGACCCGTCGTTGAAGGTGGATGCGCTCATTCTTCCCGGGCATGTGAGCACCATCATCGGCGCCGAGCCCTACCGGTTCCTGGCGCAGAAGTACGGCATTCCCGGGGTTATCACTGGGTTCGAGCCGGTGGACATCCTGCAGGGCGTGGCCATGATCATGCGTCAGCTGCATGAGGGTCGCGCCGACATCGAGATCGCCTATGCCCGCGGCGTGATGCCCCAGGGCAATCCCGTGGCCCTGGCCGCCATCGACGAGGTGTTCGAGACCTGCACCGCCACCTGGCGCGGGCTGGGCCCCATTCCCGGTTCGGGCTACCGCATCCGTCCCGAGTTCGCCCAGTTCGACGCTGTGGCGCGTTTCCAGCCGCAGGTGGAGCCCACCATAGAGCCGAAGGGCTGCCGCTGCGGAGACGTGCTGCGTGGTATTATGGCGCCGAGCGACTGTCCGCTGTTCCGCCGCGTGTGCACGCCCGAGAACCCCGTGGGCCCCTGCATGGTTTCCAGCGAAGGCAGCTGCGCGGCATACTATAGGTATTACTAGGGCAGGGGGTTCGCCAGCAGAGGGATGTAGGCAGCTTGGGGAAAGGGGATTTGCTATGGGTTTGCTCGGCGATACGATGGACGCGTTCAAACGAGGTGCCTCGGGCGATGAAACCGGCGTGCACGAGCGCGCGGGGCGACCGGTCATATGCTCCCATTGCGGAGGCACCAGCTTCGACAAAGGGTCGGCGCTGCTCAACAGCCGCGGCCTTACCTTCTTCGATCTGGACTGGGCCAACGCCTCCGCTGACACCTACATCTGTAAAGCTTGCGGTCATATCGAGTGGTTCGTCGAGTTGTGAGGGCGCCCTGGCGCAGGCTGGCTGCAGCTTGCTGCGGTCTGTGGCTCTATGCGGCCGCTCGGAATCGTGCATACCGGGCAGGTTCACGCACTTTTTCGCTTGACCCTGCCCGGTATGCACGATTTGCTTTTCGGTGGCGCAGTGCAGTGTAGTGCGCCGCCGCTGCTCGGTGCGCTGGAGTGGCGCAGTCTGGTGCGGCAGCGCGGGCTGGCGCGGCTCTTCGGCGGGCGCGAGCTGTTTCTTCACGCTGATTCGGCGCAGGGGGGTTTCGGCTGCGCGGGGTTGCTGTATTATTGTGCAAGCGCCATAACCCGTGCCGGTGGGCTATCTGCGGGCGCGGGCGTTTCGATAGGCAGCGTCGGGCTGCCGGTGGAAAGGAGATAGCATGGCGAAGATCGTTAACTCATGGAACGACTGGGATCCGCTGAAGCGCGTTATCGTCGGCCGTTGCGACAACTCGGTGATTCCTCCCGAGGAGCCCGCGACCTCCGAGAAGGTGCCGATCGACTCCGAGATGCGCGGCATGTGGGGCCTGCGTCCCCTCAACACCGTGGAGCGCGGCAACGAATGCCTGGAGAACCTGGTGCGCGAGCTGGAGGACCGCGACATCATCGTCGACCGTCCCACGCCGCTGCAGTGGAACCAGGCCATCGGCACGCCGGACTTCCGCAACGACTCCATGATGACCTGCATGCCTCCGCGCGACATCCTGCTGACCGTGGGCCCCGAGATCATGGCCGCCGCCAACTCCTTCCGCTGCCGCTACTTCGAGTACCTGGCCTACTGGCCGCTCATGATGGAGTACTTCGAGGAGGACCCGGAGTTCCTGTGGACCCAGGCGCCTCGTCCCCGTCTGACGGACAAGTCCTACAAGCACAACTACTACGACGAGAAGATTACCCTGGAAGAGCGCCTGGTGCGTACGGCCAACAAGGACTTCGTGACCACCGAGGTGGAGCCCATGTGGGACGCCGCCGACGTCATGCGTATGGGCAAGGACTTCTTCATCCAGCACGGTCTTACCACTAACCGCACGGCCATGGACTGGTTCCAGCGCTACTATCCCGACATTCGCATCCATGCGATGAACTTCCCGGGCGACCCGTACCCCATCCACATCGATGCCACCTTCGTGCCGCTGCGTCCGGGTCTGATCATCAACAACCCGCATCGTCATCCGGCCGAGGGTCAGCTGGACATCTTCACCGCTAACGACTGGCAGGTAGTCGACGCCGCTCAGCCCGCCCATGACGAGCCGCCGGCGCTGTGCTACTCCAGCGTGTGGCTGTCCATGAACTGCCTGGTCCTGGATCCGAAGACCGTCATCGTCGAGGCCTCCGAGGTGTACCAGCAGCAGCAGATGGACGAGCTGGGCATGAACGTCATCCCGGTCGACCTGCGCGACGCCTATCCCTTCGGCGGCGGCCTGCACTGCTCCACCGCCGACGTGTACCGCGAAGGCGACTGCCTGGACTACTTCCCCAACCGCGTTCCGGACTGCACCCTGGTGCGTCCCGAGATGTGGGAGGACTAGTTCGCACAGGGCTTCGTTTGGAGCTGACGGACGCAAGGGAGCTGCCTGCGGGCGGCTCCCTTTTTTTGATGGCGGCGAAAGCTATTTTTGTGCAGTTGCACCAGTTCACAGGCTTGCTTAAGTTTTGATGAGTTGCAAATTTTGTTCACTGTTCGTTGCTGTTTCGTGGTGAAGTTACGCTATAGTGAAGAAGCTCCGCACGCTTCCGACGCCGAGGGGAGCGGCATCGTGCGCAGGAATTGCGGCCTTCGGGCGTAGCGCAATTCCTTGACGGGAAACCCGGACCGCAGCGCACGATGCGCATTGGAGCCAAGGTGACGGCCGATTCGGCATTTCGGGGCAGCCGCGACCCATGTAGGGGAGTTGTATGAGTACGAGCAAGTCATGCGCATCCACCACCTCGACCTTCGATCTGTGCAGCGAGGAGGAGAAGCACCGTATTCTGAAGAAGGTGACGTTCTCGTCGTTTCTGGGGAACTTCATCGAATGGTTCGATTACGCCAGCTATTCGTATCTGGCCACCGTCATCGCGCTGGTGTTCTTTCCGGACACCGATCGCACCGTGGCCGTGATGTCCACCTTCGCGGTGTTCGCGCTGTCGTTTCTGGTGCGTCCTATCGGCGCCATCTTCTGGGGCAACATGGGCGATAAGAAGGGCCGCAAGTGGGCGCTGTCCATTTCTATCCTGCTCATGAGCGGTGCGACGTTCCTTATCGGCTGCCTGCCGGGCTACGCTGTGCTGGGCATTGGCGCGCCGCTTCTGCTGCTGTTGCTGCGCATGGTGCAGAGCTTCTCGGCGGCGGGCGAGTACGCCGGCGCTGCCACCTTCATCGCCGAGTACGCGCCGAAGAACCACCGCGGCTTCTACTGTTCCATGGTGCCGGCTTCCACGGCCGCCGGCCTGCTGGTGGGTTCGCTTCTGGCCACGTTCATGTTCAACGTGTGGGGCGCCGATTCGGCCTTCGTGGTCGATTGGGGCTGGCGCATTCCCTTCCTGTTGGCGCTGCCGCTGGGCTACATCACCCACTACATCCGCACGCACCTGGAGGATTCGCCGGTCTACGAGCAGATGCAGAATCGCCTGAAGGCCGCCGGCCGCGAGGTGGAGCATCCCATTCGCACCCTGTTCAAGAAGCATTTCCGCGTGCTCATCATATCGTTTGGCGCCTGCGTGCTGAACGCCGTGGGCTTCTACGCGGTGCTCACCTTCCTGCCGAACTACCTTGAGACCACGCTGAACTACCCGGCCGGCGACGCCTCCACCATCACCACCATCGTGCTGGTGGTCTACATCGCCTTCATCTTCCTGTCGGGCCGTATCTCCGACCGCTTCGGGCGCAAGAAGATGCTCATCGGCGCCTGCGTGGGCTTCATCGTGTTCACCATCCCGGCGTTTGTGCTGCTGGGCACTATGAACTTCTGGGTTATCCTGCTGGTGGAGCTGGTCATGTGCCTGATCCTCACCATCAACGACGGCACGCTGGCAAGCTATCTGACCGAGACGTTCCCCACCGACGTGCGCTACTCCGGCTTCGCGCTGTCGTTCAACCTGGCCAACGCCATCTTCGGCGGCTCGGCGTCGTTCATCTCGCTGTGGCTGATCGACATCACCGGCAACGACATCGCGCCGGCCTTCTACATGGTGGTCATCGCGGCGGTCGCGCTGGTGGCCATGATCGCCTCGCACGAGCATTCCAACAAGGACCTGGCCGACGTGAAGTAGCGGACGGCGCCTGATGGTAGAATAGCCCCGCAGGCCTTCGGGTCTGCGGGGTTCTTTTTCGAAGGGGGAGTTGGGTATGACAGAGGCGGCATTGAATCCGAAGACGCCGAAAGCCCAGGCCACGCGCGCGTCGCTGGTGATGGCAGCTGCCGAGCTCTTGCGTGAGGAGGGTCCTGCGGCCGTGACGTACCGCGGCGTTTCCAAGCGCGCCGGAGCCGCTTCTTCCTCGGTTGGCTACTACTTCGATTCGGTGAACCAGCTGTTGGGGGAGGCGGGCCGTTTCAACATCCAGCTGTGGAGCGAGCGTGCCGAGCTGGTGGCTGCCCAGGCCCAGGAGCTGGACGAAGGCGAATGCCGCGAGCGGGCGACCATGCTGCTGATTGCCGCATGCCTGCCGGACGACGAGGCCATGCTGCCCGCCCACTACGCCCAGCTCATTGCCGCGTCGGACGCGCCTGCGGTGACCGACGCCTACCAGACCGGCCATGGCGAGCTCCACGATGCCGTGGCAGCCATCCTGAAGCGGGCGGGCCTTGCGGGCTTTCCGCCGTCGCTGGTGAGCATGCTGGTGGACGGTGCGGCCGTGGCGGCGCTTTCCGAAGGTCGCAACGTGCACGAAACCGCCGAAGCGGTGCTGGGTCAGGCTATCGATTTGTACGAGAGGTCGCAGGCGCGCGTAGGCTGCGGTTGCAGCTGAGACCGCGGCTGCGGCTGGGAGAGCGGCCGACGGGCGCAGTGCACGAGGAGGGGGTTCTGCAGGATTTCGTGCGGAACCTGCCCCTTGTGCGCTCTCGGCGCGGGTGTGGGGGCGGCGAAGCGGCGAATCGAAGAGGGACGGAAGAGGGGCTGAAGAGCGAATCGAAGAGCGAATCGAAGAGGGATTCAAAGAGGGATTCAAAGAGGGATTGAAGAGGCGGAATCCTAGAACGTGACAATTGTCACTTCCTTCTTTTGGCTGGTTGGGACACACTTCTGCTGACGGCGGTCCAAGCAAAGGGCGTTGGATAGAGGCAGGAGTGCATCGTGAGCGACATCGTATTCGTCGACAACTTAGTGAAGCGCTACGGCAGCATGCTGGCGCCCGACCATCTGGGTATGACCGTGCGCGGCGGCGAGATCTTCGGGCTTTTGGGCCCTAACGGCAGCGGCAAGACCACCGCCATCAACTGCATCCTGCAGCTGCTTACCTACGACAAGGGCACCATAGAGCTATTCGGCGAACCTATGACGCCTACTCGCTACGACCTGAAGCGGCGCATCGGCGTGGTTCCCCAGAACGTGGCTGTGTTCGACGAGCTGACCGTGCGCCAGAACGTGGACTACTTCTGCGGGCTGTACGTGCCCGAGCGCGCCCGTCGCAAGGAGCTGGTGGCCGAGGCGCTGGAGTTCGTGGGGCTGGAGGACTACGAGCGGGCTCTGCCGAAGAAGCTTTCGGGCGGCCTGCAGCGGCGCCTCAACATTGCCTGCGGCATCGCCCACAAGCCGCAGCTGGCGTTCTTCGACGAGCCCACGGTGGCGGTGGACCCGCAAAGCCGCGCTTCCATCCTGGAAGGCATCAAGCGCATGAACCGCGCAGGCATGACCGTGGTCTATACCAGCCACTACATGGAGGAAGTCGAGGAGATCTGCTCGCGCATCATGATCATGGACCACGGCAAGACTTTGGCCATCGGCACGAACGATGAGCTGAAGGCCCAGGTGAAAGTGGGTGAGCGAATCCGCATCGACCTGGGCGCCGTGTCCGGTGGTCTGCTTGCGGACGTGCGAACGCTGGCCTCGGTGCGAAGCGCCCAGGTCGACGAGGGCGCGCTGGTGGTGGTGTGCGAGAACGGGTCGCACAACGTAGCCGACGTGCTGGGGGTGCTGCGGCGCCATCGGGCGGTGCCAGGCCGCATATGGGCCGAACCGCCCACCTTAAACGACGTGTTCCTGGAAATAACCGGCCGCGAGCTGCGCGATTAACGAAACGGGGTGCATGGCATGCTGGTGACGTTTCGCGCGGTGTTCGTATCGCTGATGCGCAACCCGGGGCTTTTGGTGTGGGCTGTGGGCCTGCCGTTGGCCCTTTCCACTATGTTTATCTTCATGTTCGACTCCCTGGAGCGCAATGATGCTATGGGCGAGCTGCCCGTGGTAGTGGCGCTCGGCGAGGGCGCGGGGGGTACGGCGGAAGACGGATTCGGCGGACTTGCCGCCGGCTGGAGCGACGCTGGTAGTTTTGCGGGCTCCGTCGACGACGAGGGGGCTTTTCTGCGGTTCGTCGAAGCGGTGAGCGCGGACGGCGATCCTGACGGCGACGGCCTTCTCTCGGTGACCTATGCAAGCAGCGCCGAGGAAGCGCAGCGGCTGGTGGCCGATTCCCAGGGAGGCGACGATGCGTTCGTGGGGTATATTGCCTTCGAGGGCGGACAGCCGAGGGCGTATTTGTACCCGACGACGGAAACGGTGGCCGACCTGGCGAAGCAATCAATCGTGGTGCTGCTGCTGGACCAGTATGTCAGCCGTGCGAGCCTGGTCCGGGGCATCGTGCAGTCCGATCCGATGCTGCTTGCCGACGGACGGCTGATCGCGGCGATGACCGACCCCTTCGAGGCCACGGAGCGCATCAGTGTTACGCAGAACCCCCTGAGCGAGAAGGTGCGCTACTATTTCGCGCTTTTAGGGTTTGCGGCTCTCAGCTGCGCGACCATGGGGTTGACGGCCGTCTTGGGACTGCGGGGATGCAGCGGGCCGCTGGGTGCGCGGCGGGCGGTGGGCGGCGTGTCCCATAGCCGCGCGCTGCTGGGAACGCTGCTGGCCAGCTGGGCGGCATCGTTTTTGTGCCTGCTGGCGGTGTTTCTGTTCATGAGCCTGACCGTGGACTTCGGCGACCGGGTGCTGGGGTGCTTGGCGGTGCTTCTGGTGGCGTCGCTTACGGCGGTGTCGCTGGGGTGCGCGGTGGCGGTTATCCCCAAGCTGCCCGACAGTACGCGGGCGGGGATCATCACCGCCGTCACCTGCATGGCGGCGCTGTTTACCGGGCTGTACGGGCAGCCCACCATGGAGCTTGCCGACCGCATAGCCCGGGCGGTTCCCGCAAGCACGCTGGTCAATCCCGCAGCCCAGATAGCGGAGGCGTTCTATGGGCTGCTGTACTACGATAGCTTTGCGCCCACCCTCGGGCATTTGGCAATCCTGCTTGCCATGTGCGCCGTCCTGTTCGCCCTTTCCGCCCGCGCCCTGAGGAGGCAGCGCTATGCAAGTCTTTAAGCTGTGCCTGTGCAAGATTGCGCGCAACCCCTTGTTCTTTATCGTCTACGTGGTGGGGCTCAGCTTCATGGGGCTAGCCATGGCGGCGGGCCTCACCTTGTCGCAGTCGATGGAGGATTTCGAACGGCAGTCGACCCAGTTCGCGGTGATCGACCGGGACGACAGCGAGCTGTCCCGAGGCGTGGTGGCGTATCTGGAAACCCAGGGCCAGCGACAGCCGGTGGAGGATTCGGGGACCGGGCTGCAAGATGCGGTAGCCAAGGGTGGTGTCGAGTACATCCTTATCATCCCGGAAGGCTATGGCCGGGCATTCGCCGAAGCGGTGGAGGCAGGGGTGGCGCCGGAGCCTTTGGAGTCGGTGTACAGCTTCGACGCGGCAACAGGCGTGCTTGTTGACCAGCGAGTTAATAACTACATAAATATTGTTTTCGACCTGGCGACCGCGGAGAGCGCGGCAGGTTCGGCGGGGGAGGCCGAGGCGATTGGCAGTCATGCGGGCGCTGTTGCTGGCGGAGGCACTGCTGCCGGCTTGGATGTTGGTGAGAGTGCAGGCGAAAGCGAACGTTTGCGTGCGGGAGCGGATGATGCCAGCGTAGAAAGCGCGGGCTTGTGGGAGCTTCTGGCAAGTGAGGCTCTGGAGATGGCGGACGCGAAGGTGCAGGCCAGCTACATGGATGCCGCTGCGCACAGCGACGGGGCGCAGTTTCTCTTCTACCTTGAGTGGAGCATGTACGGTCTGTTCGCTGGTGTGGTGGCGTCGGTGTGTGGTCTGAACGGCTCCCTTTCGCAAACCGACCTACGGCGCCGAAACGCCGTGGCGCCTCTTACTCAGACCTCCTACAACGTGCAGGTGGCTCTGGCGTGCCTGGTCATAGGCCTGGTGGCGTGGGCGTGGGACTTCGGGGTGGGCTGTGTGGTCTTCCGCGAATCGGCGTCGGCCCTCTCTGCCCCCGCGCTTATGGGCCTAGCGAACGCGCTGTTCGCCTTCATGCTGCTGGCGCTTTCTGTGGGGTTTCTGCTTAGCAAGGTGCGCTGCGGCATCGCTGCGGCCAATGCGGCGGGCAACATCGGCGGCCTGGTGCTGTCGTTCATGGGCGGCGTGTGGGTGCCCTTGTCGGTGATGAGCGCCGAGATGGTGGCCATCGCCCACTTCCTGCCGGGCTACTGGTACACGGTTGCATGCGAGAAGGCGGCGGCGATTCCGGCGGGGCTGTCTGCGCAGGAGCTGCTTGTCCAGCTGGGGCCGGTGGCCTGGAGCTTGGGCGTGCTGCTGTTGTTCGCGCTGGCGTTTTTCCTGGTTGCCCTTGTGGTGGGCAAGGCGAGGACCAGGGACTGAGGCTGCAAGGCCGGCTTGCTTGGCGCTCGCAGGGTCGCTCTCGGGTATACTGCACGGTATGAACAGGGTGATAGACGGCATAGCGGCGTTGCTTGCGAGCGCGTTCCTTGCGTTGGGGAGCGCGGGCCAAGCGTACTCAGAGAAGCAGGACGCCCTGGCGCTGCTGGTGGCGGGGCTGCTGGTGGCCACGGTGCTGCTCTGCGCGGCGTTTCTTGCGAAAGGACCGCGTGCGGCAACGGCGATTGCGCTGCTGTCAGTTGCGCTTGCGGCATTTGCCCCCGGGTCGGCTTGCTTTCTTCCGGTGGCGGCATATCTGGGCATGATGCAGATGGTGTGGCCGGTGCGCGTGCTGTGGGTGCTGGCGTGGCTGTGGATTGTTGCGCATGGGGCGCCGCCGCTGGTGGTCGCGGGGTCGCTGGCCTTCGGCGCGCTCGTTTCCGCCTTCGCCGTGCGCACGGTTCGCACCGAGGCGCTGCTGAGCGGCTTGCAGAGCGCTCGGGACGACGTGAGCGAGCGGCTGCTCGAGCTGCGAGCCGAGCGGGCTGCGGCACCGGCTGGGGGAGGCGAGCTGCATGGCGGCGCTGATGCCTCATCTGCTGGTCTGCAAGGTTTCGCTGCTGACGGTTGCGCCGGTCGCCTCGGAGGCGCTGTCTTCCGGCCAAGTGCCGCAGCCGCCTTTGATGCGCCGCAACTTGCGGATGATCAGGTGTTTCGCCAGGGGATTTCCCGCCTGACCGAGCGGGAGCTCTCCATCGCCCGGCTGGTCGCCGAAGGGTGCACGAACCGCCAGATCGCCGGGCGCCTGTTTCTTTCTGAAGGCACCGTGCGCAACCACGTAAGCAGCATCCTGCAGAAAACCTGCGCCGGGAACCGAACCCAGCTAGCGCTGCTGTTCCGCCCCTAGGAGCGATTGTTTCGCCGTGGGCTGCAGCTGGGAGTCTAGGCGGGCGAGAAGCTGGGGCACAGGCCCTTCTGGCCTACGGGGCATTCGGCGCATTTCGGGTTTCTGGCCTGGCAGTACTCGCGTCCGAAATGCACCCATTGGTGGTTGATGAACAGCCATTGGTCCCGAGGGTACACGGCCAGCAGCGCTGCTTCGGTCTTCGCAGGGGTGTCGGCCGAGGGGCCGGCCAACTTCAGCCGATGGGCGATGCGGTACACGTGGGTGTCCACGGCGATGCCCTGGGGGTCGCGGAAGGCCTCGCACATCACGCAGTTCGCCGTCTTGCGGCCCACCCCCGGCAGCGTCTGCAGCGCATCCACGTCCTGCGGCACCACGCCGCCGAAGTCCAGGCAGAGCTTCTGGGCCAGCGCGATCAGGTTCTTCGCCTTCGCGCGGAAGAAGCCGAGCGTGCGGATGACGGCCTCCACGTCCTCCAGCTTGGCGCCGGCTAAGGCCTGCGGGGTGGGGTAGGCGTCGAAGAGCGTGGGGGTGACCTTGTTCACGGCCGCGTCGGTGCACTGGGCCGAAAGGACCACGGCGCAGGTGAGCGTGAAGGGGTCGCGGTAGTCCAGCGAGCAGGCGCCCTCGCCGTAAAGCTCGTACATCACCTGCTCGATCTCGGCGGCGCGCTGGATTTTGGCGGCTTTGCTCTCCCTGGGCATGATGCTCCTTTGCTGGTGGTGCTTGGTCGGCATGGCGGCTGACGGCATGAGGTTCTGCTAGGCCGTCGTCGCGGAGGCGGGCGGGGGCTTCGCTTGTCCTCGCTCGCCTGTTTCTGGCGGCTTGTACTCCTTCGCTGCTGCGGAATCGCTCAGGCCCCGCCCGCCTCCGCGACGACGGCGTGCACTGGGCATTCCCGCATCTTCCGGCCGCTGCGGAATCGCTCGGCCCCCGTCTGCTTCCGCGACGACGGCGTGCGCTGCTTCTTTCGCATCTTCCAACTGCCGCGAAACGTTTTGGCCCCGCCCGTTCTCGCGGCGGTGCATACTGGGCATTATCCCACAAGCGGGGATGGGATGATTGCGTTACCGTGCCATGGTTTCGAATGGTGCAACAAGTTGCTGCGCCATTCGGAAGGTCTTCAGACCGAACTTGTAAGGAATGCTTACAAGTTGCAGCCGAACGCTTGGGTCCCGTTCGCGCTCGGCGATGGATTCTGACCTTCGATATTAGCCCCCAGCTTCACTCGCTCCCCGACAAATCGGCATTTGTTGGAGGCGGGTGGCGAAGCCGGTCCAAATCGTTTTCGCTTTCTGCGGCTGTCCCTTGAAAACGTTGCTTTCGGTATGCAATAATCTTATGTACCGAAGAGGCGGTGTAGCCTTGTAGGTGTCAGAACGGCGAGGTACGTACCTCGCCACTTCTTTTATCTGGAGGTAGCCGTGGCAAAACGCTTGAACCTCCATATTGACGAGACGGGGAGCCAGGATCTGTCAGAAGGGCTGTATCTGATTACGGTTCTGCTCCATGACCACGCTGATGATGTTGTCATTCCTATTAAGGAATACGAGAGACGTCTGGCGAGCGCAAATCTAGAGGATGTCCCCTTTCATGGGAAGGATCTTCTTCACGGGAATGAGGGGTATCGCGCCATGTCAGTTGGCGATAGGAAGCGTCTGCTGGCCCAGTTTTCTCGTTTCGTGCGCACCTTGCCGGTCGAGTATTTCGTGCTGCGCTATAGTGTTGCTGATACTCACAACAGAGAAGAGCTCGAGGCGAGAATAAGGCGTGACCTGGTATCTCTCGCGTACGACCATCTAGCCTTCTTTCAGCGATATGACATCATTTCCGTTTATTACGACAACGGGCAAGGGGCGGTGAGCGTCGCTTTGCGCGGAGCGCTTGACTTCGTGCTCGCCAGGAACGTTACTGACTATCGGACTGCTGATCACGATGTGCGCAGGCTCTTGCAGGTTGCGGACTACATCTGCACGGTCGAGCGTGCTTCGATTGCGTACGATGCTGGCAGTCAGTCAGGGACGCAAGAGCGGTTCTTTGGCAACCGGCGTAGCTTTACCCAATCATTCCTGAAGCAGCTCGTCCGAAAGCGATTCGCCTCGCGCCTCGGCTAGCAGCAGGTCGACCATGCGGCCGTAGCTGCGGGTGCCGTCGGTTTGGTTGTTGGCTTGCAGGTAGGCGTTGTTGGCGGCGTTGGACATCTGCGCCACGGGGCCTTCGAACTGGGCCAGGAAGCGCGATCTCTCCTGGCGGTCGGCCTTCACGGCGTCGCTCAAGGTGGCGCTGATGGCCGCGGCCTTCTCGGGATCGACCTTGCGCAGGGCGCTTATGGCGTAGTCGTAGGCCAGGGAGTAGCCGCTGTAGCGCATGAGGGCATCGTCGGCGTTTGTGCAGGCCAGATAGGCGATGAAGTTGGCCTCGTCCTCGCGCATGAAACCGGCCTGGTGGGCCAGCTCGTGGGCCATGGTGGCCGGCAGCGGGAAGAAGGGGCCGCTGGTGTTGATGTTGGATTCCACGGTGAAGGGGAAGTAGATGCCGGCGATGTCCGCGTAGCTCATGAGGGTGCTGGCAAGCACGGGCTTCGGCGGCGAGAAGAGCGGGCGGTCGAAGGCGGGGTAGCGGCTGGCCAGGGCGCTTACGGCCCCAACCGCGCCATCGGCATAGGCCGCGAACCCGCCGTGGGCGGCCGCGTACTCGTCCAAGGTGGCAACGCCTTCCGCGGCCATGGCTTCTTCCAGCTGGGATCGGGCCTGCGTCATGTCCGCGGCCAAGCCCTCGCACAGCTGCGTCAGCTCCTCGGTGGACGACTCGCGGATTTCCAGGCCCGACTGCTCGGCGAAGGTGTGGCGGTAGTAGTTCGCGCCGCATAGCATCACGAAGGCGAAGTACAGGACGCTTGCGATGCCCAGCAGCCCGGCTACCGCTTTCACCAGGGCATGGCCTTTCGCCCTCGGGCGGGCGCGCAGAATCGAGCGGACGGAAAGCGCCAGGTAAACCGTTACTCCCAGCATTACTGCCACCACGAACCACTCGGCCACGGAGAAGGGAAGCAGCGAGGGAAGGAACGCCACGGCGCTGGAGAGGGCCGGGTAGACGCCGCGGCTGAACACCGTTTCGGTCCAATCGGGGTTGTGCCGGGCGAACTCCGTCAGGGCGAATCCCGCCACCGCAAAGCCCAGCAAAAGCCAGCGCCAGGTGAGCAGCGCACGCCAACCCGAGCGGCTGGCCCCTTCGGGCTTCGGGTTCGTGCGGCGCGCTCCATCCGGTGCGGGGCCTGGCGTGGGCTTCTGCGATCTGTCTTTCTGCAACGTCATGCCCGCATTGTAGCTCGCCTGCTTGCGCAACAAAGCATCGCCCCTGTTCTTTCAGCCAAACTGCAGCCGTTCGGTTGGGTCGCCGCCGCTTCGCCTTGCAAGGTTTCAAAGCCGAAAGGTAAAGGTTACGGCATCGGTAGGTACGGGTTAGCACCCCGTAATCTTGGCGCCTTACACTGGGAACCAGTGGAAAAAAGGAGAGGTAAAGCCGTGCAAGCAAGGGGCGAAGCGGCATAGAGCGAATGGAGGCAGGCTATGGTTACGAAGCGTACGAACCCGTCGAGGCAGCCCCACAAGCGAACCTACCATGTATATCGCACCGAGAGCCTGGAGCCTTCGCCGGTGCTTCCCGTAATGTCTGCGCCCAATCGGTTGGTGCCGGTGCGCGTTCCCGGCTACGTGTCGATGGCGCCGGTGGATCTTTCCGAATCCGACCGCGAGTTCACGATGCCTATGCCGCTGCGCATCATGATGGTGGTGCTGGCTGCGGTGGTGTTCGCCTTCGCGGTGAACCTGACCTCGCTTGCCGGCGAGCCTTTGGAGGCGGCGGCGGACAACCCGGTGGTTGCCAAGCGCACGGCGGAGCAGGTGGAAGCCGGCTACACGTACGGCCCGGTCACACAGCTGTACTCCGTCGTCGATACGTTGGCGGCGTAGGGCGTGCGGACTGCAGCCCTGCGCAGGCGTAGCAGCGGCGGCGAGCATGTTGGCGGCAAGCGGGCGCTGCGCCTGCGGTCGTCGCGTCAGTCCTGTGCGAGCACCATGAAAGACAGCAGTTCCGCCACCTGCCGGTCGGTGGCCTCGGGCATCCCCAGCACGTCTTTGATCCGCCCCAGTCGGTAGCGCACGGTGTTGGGGTGTTGGAACAGCACCTCGGCCGTGGCGCGCACGTCGCCATGAGCGCGGGCGAAGGCCTTGGCGGTGGGCAACAGCAGCGTGCTGTGGGACTCGTCGTACTCCTGCAGCAGGGCGGCCACCAGCGACGCGGTGCGCGAGAACATGCGGTCGGTGCGGGCGGCGGCACGGAAGGCGTCATAACGCAGCGACGTGAAGCGAACCGTAGATTCCTGACGGGCACAGGCGGTTTGCAGCGCGGCAAGGGCCTGGCGGATGGCTAGGTCGCCCTCGCCGAGAGGCAGCTCCTGGGATAGGCCACAACACATGGGGCCGGCCTGCACCACGTACTTCGCCAAGTTCGCTTCGGAGATGGTGATGACCGATTGCGGCGGGCGCTTGAAGGCGACGAACCCCAAGATCATATCGTCGTAGATGCAGACGAACGCACCGCCCACCTCTTCGAAGCGGGCTGCGTAGTCGTCGAGGGTTTGGCGGACGCTGCCCCAGAGGGCCCGCAGCAGCGCCAGGTCGCGCATAGGCGGACGAATGGCAAGGCATTGCAGCGTGGCGCCGTTGAGACCGGAGATCTGGTAGATGAGCGAACCCACCTGGCGCTCGTCGGAAGGGGCGAGCAGCTGGTCGATGAGCTGGCTGCGGCCCGAATCGGCGGCGTCCGAGTCGATGAGCGCCATGGCCGAGGCCAGGATGCGTTCCATGTAGCGTCCGTCGTAGAAGAAGACAGGCACGCCGCGCCGCGTGCTGGCTTGTCGCACCGTATCGGGCAGGTCCTTGATGGCGTAGGGCTTGATGGCAAGGGCCGCCACATCCCGCTCGATGAGCGCCAGCATGGCCTCTTCGGCCAGCTCCGGATGGATTTGGGCGAACCCAAGCGAGGTGAAGATGAACTCGCCGGGGACGAACATGTCGTAGTCGTGGAAGAACGGCTCGCCTTCCAGGGTACCGCAGTTGATGACGGGGCGGTCGAGGTAGCGCTCGCACGGGGCGGCTAGGCGCACGTTGTCGAAGACCGGCAGCTCTAGGACGTTGCGGACGGTGATCATGGCGACTCCTCTTCGGCGACGGCTGGGGTGTTGCACTTGCTCCTATATGATTGGATTATTGTCCAGTATACAGCAGGTATATATGTATAATCGAACAATCTGCTCGACATTCTGCGTCTCTATACTCGAACCACGCACACAAGACGGGCGCGAAGCCGAGAAGGAGACCATTATGAGCATTCTGAACCAAAAGGCCCTGTCGAGCCTGGGCAATCTGGACGAAGCGGACAAGGCCTACTGTCTGAAGCTTTCGAAGCATCTGGAGAACATGGGCCTGTCCGCAGGCATGGTCTCCTCCGCCGTCTCGGCCCTGGCCGACGGCGACAACGTGCCCACGTTCATCCCCTGCGTGGCCACCCCCTCCCAGTTCGGCGCCGGGAAGGCCGACGCACCGGCAGCGCAGAAAGCCGCCGGCTTCGAGGAAGCGGCGGCAGTGGCCTAAGCCCTACCGGAAGAACTCCGGCTGCTGCACCTCAAGGCCCCGCCAGCCGCCCATGGCTTCTAGCGTGAGCCGCGCAAGGTCGGCCAAGCCCTGGTAGAAGGGATGCTCGGCGGCGGCGCGCAGCTGTTCCAAGTAGTGGGACGACCAGGGCAGCAGGTGCAGCGCCAAGAGCTCGTCCAGGGCGCCAGGCTGCTGGGCGGCTACGGTCGCCGTCAGGGCCAGCAAGTTGCCCATGTGGTCGTCGGGGGCGTTCTGGGCGGTGGAGCGCTCGATGCCATGGGCGCGCAGCCAAGCCCGCAGCTGCAGGTTCCCTTCGCCGAAGATGACGCCTTCCTTGTCGGTGTAGACCGACCCCCAGGGCGGCGCCGGCAGCTTTCCCGGCCCTACGAACAGGCGCCGGTACTCGCGGGCAAGCTGCTCCATGGAAGCGGCGTCGTCCGGGTCGAAGCTTCCCGCCATGGCTGCAAGTGCGTCGGCGGCTGCGGCGGTATCGTCGACGAAGGGCCAGTTGGCAGCAGCCTCTGGCACGTCGAGGGCGTGCAGCGCTGCGAGCACGGGGCCGGCATTGCCCCGCAGCGGGTCCTCCAGGAACAACGGCGAGAGCGTGTTACCCACGAAGGCGATGCTTTCGCAGGCGGCCTTTCCCCATGGTTGGGAGGTGACCGCCTTCGCTGCGTTTTCGGAATCGGCCATGTTTGTCATAGGGGCTTCCTTCCTGCCGGGCTGGCCGGTCTTGGGTCTTCGCGCTGCTCGAGCTCTTCGAACAGCTGCAGAAGCTCGCGCCGCTTGTGGACGTCGAGCTTCGTATACAGGCGCTTGACATGGGTTTTCGCCGTGTTCTCCGAAATGGTGAGCTTGCTTGCGATGTCGGCGGCGGTGTTGCCCCGCACCAGCAGCTCCATCACCTCGGCCTCGCGGGTGGTCAGCAGATAGCGCTTGGTCAGCACGCGGCACTGCTTCGACACGCGGTCGCGGATTCCCCCCTGTGCATCGTCGGAATCGCCCTCGGCCTTGGCGGCTCCCAGCGCCTGCAGCGCGGCGGCCCGCTTCGATGCGGCGGCTTCCATGCGCTTGGCGGCCGGCTTGGTTGCAGCTGCTTCGCCGGGTGCGTCGAGGACGGGAGCGGGTGTGGCCAGGGCTAGAAACTCGATGTCGGGCACCGAGCGGCTGCCGTCCAGCCGCCGTGTGGCCACGTGGGCGGTCATCAGGAACAGCCACGTGGAGATGAGCGCGAAGGTGGCCAGCTGGGGCGATGCGTGCAGCACCAGAGCCTCGGTGGAGTAGCCGAACAGAAAGCCGCAGGCTTGCAGCGCGTAGACGATGCCGCCGAAGAACCCGTAGACGAAGGTGGGGCTGATGCCGTCGTTGCGGGAGGTCTGCATGCACTGCACCATCATTACCATGATGGCGAAGCTGAAGATCAGGTACATGATGCCCGAGAACGCGTAGAGGTAGGCTTGGTTCAGGTAGGGCATGAGCAGAAACGCCGTGGCCACCACCGGAGCCACGATGCGGAACAGCCGCCGTGTGTCGAAGGAGAACGAATGGCGCTGCCACAGCCACAGCAGCAGCACAGCGGCTAGCAGCAGCCCCGCCATAGCGAAGGCGTTCACCACCGATCCCATGGCCGGATCCTCCAAGGCGATGGCCCGGGTGATGCCGCTGGCGAAGCCGAACGCTCCCACGCACAGGGCGCTCTTCGCGCTGTGGGCGATTACGTTGCGGTAGACGGGGCGGTGCTGCCGCGGTTCGTCGGAGAACATGGGCTGGTCGAAGTCCATGGTGCGCGACGATTCGATCAGGCACACCTCGGACAGCGGTACGAACACAAGGGGTATGGAAAAGGCCGCCACCGCGCTGGGGATCAGGTGCATGAGCGCATAGATGGGCGCCGAAAGTCCCATGCCCACCACCAAGTCGATGGTGCCCTGGTGGTTGCTGCGCGAGGCGAACAGCCGCTGCCATGACAGGAAGAACAGTGCCGCCCCCAGCCCGAACAGCGCCCCGCCCACCACGACGAAGGCCATGGTGGCGGCTGCGAAGTACAGCGGGGCAATCAGGCACAGCGACCCGGCGACCATAAACGGGCTGCCCAGCACCGACGAGCTGTGCCGCAGCAGCAGCGGATTGGTGAACGACAGCAGCATCCCCAGGAAGAACATGCTGCAGAAGGCCACGGACTCCATGAGGAAGTAGGCCGTCAGTACGTCGTAGGTTTGGAAGTCGGTGGGAAGCATGGGGAAGGCGCCGCCCCAGGCCGACGTGGCGTAAGTGGCGAAGAACAGCCCGAAGCCCAAGGATGCGACGCTTGGCATGAACGCCTTCCGGCCCAAGCTCTTCCCTCCTCGGTCCTCGTCGGCCGCACGGCGACCGATGCTGGCGGCAAGCAGTGCCGCCAGCGATGTTATTCGCCGACGAGTATAGCAAAGCCCCTGTGCGCCCGTTCACCCGATTAGCGTGAATTGAGGGGGTGCCGTTCGTGCGGCCGTGGGCTTCGTGCTCGCTTTTCGCCATAATTCACCCGTTTCGCGGTAAGGGGGCAACCGCTTCGCGTGCCATAGTGGGGCCATCGGTTTTCCGGATTCCAGAAGAAGGGGGAAGCTATGACCGACGAGAAGAGGGGATTCACCCGGCGTGCGTTCGTGAAGGGGTCGTCGCTGGCGGCGCTTGCCGCGGCGGCGGGGACGAGCGCCCTGTACGGTTGCTCCAAGCAGGACGCGCCCACGCCCGAGGCTCCCGAGCCGGTAGAGGCCCAGGCTGATCCGGCGGACGGGGCGCTTGAGCTGGGGGATTCCTATGCCATCTCGCATTCGGCCGATCAGGACGAGTGGCATTGGGGAACCTGCAAGTCCGACGGCTGCGGCCAGACCATCTGCCCGCTGCGCTACCACGTGAAGGACGGCGCCATCACGCTGGTGGAGCCGGACAACACCGGCGACGACAGCTTCGAGGGCTATCAGGCCCGCGGCTGTTTGCGCGGGCGCTCCATGCGCCAGTGGCACAACCACCCCGACCGCCTGAAGTACCCCATGAAGCGCGTGGGGCCGCGCGGTTCGGGCCAGTTCGAGCAGATCAGCTGGGAAGAGGCGGTGCAGACCATCGCCGAGAAGCTGAAGTACACCATCGACACCTACGGCAACGCCGCCATCCATTCCGGCGTCACCGCCATCCGCAACGACCAGGCCGTCGAGCGACTGCTGAACTGCCTGGGCGGCTTCACCTACGGCTACGGCGACGACTCCCACGGCCAGATGGCCCGGGTCATGCCCTACATGTACGGCAGCAACCCCGGCCCGAACGGATCGTCGTTCACCAACACCTGGAAGGGCACCGACTGCGACCTGGTGATGATGTTCGGCAACAACCCGCAGACCACCCGCATGGGCGGCGCGTCGGCCAACCACGACTTGGCGCTGGCCCGCGAGCACGGTGCCGAGGTCGTTATCGTGGACTACTGGATGAACGACTCCTGCGTGGGCCATCCCGAGCAGTGGCAGCCCATCCGCTCCGGCACCGACGCCGCCCTGGCCTCCGCCATGGCCTACGTGCTGATCACCGAGGGCTTCGTCGACGAGGAGTGGGTGAACACCTACGTGGTGGGCTACGACGAGTCCACCATGCCCGAATCGGCCCAAGGCCAGAACAAGTCCTACAAGGACTACATCCTGGGCACCGGCTACGACATGGTGCCGAAGACCCCCGAATGGGCCGCGCCGATCACGCTCATCCCGGCCGAGCGCATCGTTGAGCTGGCCCATAAGCTGGGCAACGCCAAGTGCGCCTTCGTGAGCCAGGGTTGGGGCCCGCAGCGCCACACCAACGGCGAGTCCACCTGCCGCGCCATCGCCATGCTGCCGCTGATCACCGGCAACATCGGTCGTTTGGGCACCAACACCGGCATGCGCGACGGCGTGACCGTGGGCATGGCCAACCCCTTCACCACCATCCCCGGCGGCGTGAACAACGTCGGCATAGGCATCTCCTGCATCAGCCTCATGGACGCCATCGACCACGGCCGCGACTTCACCGCCACCCACGATGGCGTGGAGGGCGCCGACGCGCTGGGCACCGACATCAAGTTCCTGTTCCTGGACGGCACGAACCTGGCCAACCAGCGCGGTGATTTGCGCCGGACCCACGAGATTCTGAAGGACGAGTCGAAGTGCGAGTTCATCGTGGCCCAGGACATGTTCATGACCTTCACCACCAACTACGCCGACATCCTGCTGCCGGGCATCACCCGCAACGAATGCGATTCGGTCATCGCCCTTGCCACGTCCGGCGAGTCCATCGGCCAGCTCTACATCGACGGCTTCCTGAAGCCGCCCTTCGAGGCCCGCAACAACTACGATTGGTGCACCGAGATTGCCGACATCCTGGGCGTGAAGGAGGCCTACACCGAAGGCCGTACCTGGAAGGAATGGCAGCAGTTCCAGTGGGAGTCCATCCTGCCCTACAAGGACTTCCTGCCCGACATCAAGGACATGCCCACTTGGGAGCAGATCGAGAAGGATCACCTGTGGAAGGCCGAGGTGCCGCTGGTGGCCAAGATGACCGACTACTTCGCCGACCCGGAGGCCGCGCCGCTCGATACGCCGTCGGGCAAGATCGAGGTGTACAGCGAGCGCTTGGCCGAGCTCAACGACACCTGGGAGTTCGACAACGAAGCCGACTTCATCAGCCCCATCCCCGTGTACACCCCGGGCGTGGAGAGCTACGAGGAGCTGACCGACGAGTACCCGCTGTACCTGTCCGGCTGGCATCCGCGCGGGCGCTTCCACTCCACCTTCGACAACCTGGAGAATCTGCGCCAGGCCACGCGCCAGCAGCTGTTCATCAACCCCGTGGATGCCGATTCGCGCGGCATCAAGAACGGCGACATGGTGTCGGTGAAGAACTCCCGCGGCGAAGTGCATGTGGAAGCTCGCGTGACGCCACGTATCATCCCTGGTCAGGTTGGTATGCCCGAGGGTGCTTGGGCGCAGATCGACTTCGACGGCGACGGCATCGACCGCGGCGGCAACATCAATGTGCTGTGCAACAGCCATCCGTCGCCTTTGGCCAAGCACAACGGCAACAACTCCTGCATCTGCCAGGTAACGAAGCTCTAGAGCGCGGGAAGGAGAGACGATCATGACCCAGTACGGATTCTATTTCGACAGCTCGCGCTGCACCGGATGCAAGACCTGCGAGCTGGCCTGCAAGGACTACAACGACCTTGGCGCCGATATCCTGATGCGCAAGATCATCGACTTCGAAGGCGGCGCGTGGAACAAGGGCGCCGACGGCACCTGGACCACCGAGGCCTTCGGCTACTCCGTGTCCGCCGGATGCAATCACTGCGACAACCCGGCTTGCGCGATGAACTGCCCCACGGGCGCCATGGTGAAGGACGCCGACACCGGGCTGGTGTCCAGCAACCCCGAGGTGTGCATCGGCTGCGGTACCTGCGTGCAGTCGTGCCCCTACGAGGTGCCGAAGCTGGACACGGCGAAGTCGCAGTGCGTGAAGTGCGACGGCTGCAAGGACCGCGTGCTGGCCGGCGGCAAGCCCATGTGCGTGGACGCCTGCCCGCTGCATGCGCTTGATTTCGGCAAGATCGAGGATTTGCGCAGCCGCTACGGTTCCGTCTCCGACATCGATCCGCTGCCCGATTCGTCGCTGACCGGGCCGAACCTGGTGGTGAAGCTGACGAAGGCAGCCGAGGGTGCCGGATCGAAGGGCGGGTTTGTCGCCAACCCGCTGGAGATCGCGTAAGGCTTTGGCGTGATTCGGCGCTTGGCGGACGCTAGGCGCAAAGGAGGGTGCCGGCTGCTTTCGGGCGGCCGGCACTGCCCGTTTTCGGCGCGAGGCGCTATCATGGCCTGATCGCAGCAAGAGGGGGTGCCATGGCTTCGACATACGGCTTTCTGGTTGACGCGTCCCGGTGCACCGGGTGCAAGACCTGCGTTATGGCCTGCAAGGATTACAACGACCTGGACGCGAGCTGCGCCTATCGCCGCGTTTGGGACTACGAAGGGGGTACCTGGGAGCGGGACGAAGCCGGGGCGTGGACCCAGCACGTGTTCTGCTACAGCCTGTCTCTGGCCTGCAACCACTGCGAAGAACCGGTGTGCGTGCAGGTGTGTCCCACCGGCGCCATGCACAAGGAGGCCAACGGGCTTGTGCGCGTAGACCGCCATGTGTGCGTGGGCTGCGGCTACTGCGAGCTGGCCTGCCCCTATCGGGCGCCTCATGTGGGAGCCGACACGCTGCAGAGCCAGAAGTGCGACGGCTGCTTCGACCGGGTAGGCCGCGGTGAAAAGCCCCTGTGCGTGGAGGCTTGCCCGCTGCATGCGCTGGATTTCGGGCCCATGGACGAGCTTCGGGCCCGCGACGGCGCAGTGGACGCCATAGCCCCGCTTCCCGAACCTGATTACACGCACCCGTGCCTGGTGGTGCGCCCTCCGCTGTGCGCGCGGCCCGTGGACGATCGGGAGGGGTTCGTGGCCAATCCCAAGGAGGTGCAATGACCTCCGCCTTCCATCTGCAGTTGCTGCTGTTCACGGTGCTGGGGCCGGGCGGTGCGCTGGGGTTCGTCGCGGCATCGGCGTTCGTGGTGACCGCTCCGAAGGATGCGCCGTGGCTGTTCCGCCTGCAGCGATGCCTGCTGCTGCCCATCGCGCTGTGCATGCTGGGGCTGGTGATCGCCGCCACGCACTTGGGCACGCCGCGCAACGCCTTGTACGTGCTGCTGGGCACGGGTCGCTCGCCGCTTTCCAACGAGATGGTGGCCACCATCTCGTTTCTGGCCCTGTCGTGGCTGTTCTGGCTGATGCTGGCAACGCGGCGTCTGCCGGTGCCGGTGACGAAGGCGTGGGTGGCGGCGGCTAGCGTGGCGGCTCTGGCCATGGTATGCGAGACGGCGTTGGCTTACTCCATCGAGACCATTCCCGCATGGAGCTTGCCGGTGGCGCCGTGGATGTTCTGGATGGGCGCGCTGGTGCTGGGGTGCGCCGTGGCGTTCTGTACCCTGCGCATTGCGCGGGTCGAGGTGCCCGCATGGAGTCGCCGGGTGCTTTTGGGCGTTCAGGCGGCGGCGCTCGTGGGCGGCGTTGCGTCCATGGCTCTGTTTCGCGGCGGACTCGAAGGGGTTTCGAGCGCGTTGGGCGACGCGATGACGCTGGTGCCGGGCTACGGGCTGTATGTGGCGGCGTTCTTGCTGATGGGGGCGGTGTCTGTTGCTTGCGAAGCACGCGGGCTGTTCCGCGTGGGCGATAAGGGACCCGATGGCTGTCGAGAGACTGGCAACGATTGCACGCCGCCGCAGGTCGCGGATTGCCCGTCGGTGCCCCGCGCAGCGCTTTCGGTCCTGCTGGCCGCAGGAGCCGTAGTGGCCATGCGCGTGCCCTTCTACCTAACCTACATGACCGTAGGCCTGTAGCCGCGCCTACCTGTCGTGGCCGCCAGCTCGCTGCGCCTTTCGGCGCCCATCGCCGCCTCGCTAGTGCGCCCCGCTAGGCCGCCCTGTCGTCAGCCCGTTGCGCCCGCCAGGCTGCCGGTCCGCCGGTCCGCCGCGATTCTGCATCCCCTCATCGCACTGCCTCTTGCAAAACGCAATCCCGCACAATCGTTACCTTTACTCATTTTTTTGCAGCAAAGTATCGATTGTGCGGGATTTTGTCGCTGCGGACGGCGCCTCGCAGTTTTATCGCCAGGAGAAATTGACGGTGTATCCGTCACCTAGGGCACAACGGAACATGCCTTCGAGATTCGTTTCGGCATTGCTCCGGGCCGTTTCCAGAAGGTCGTCGTTGAAGGCCGCTTGTTCGCTTGCTTCGATGCACTGGCGCTGGAACTGGTCAACGTCGCTCACGTCTATGGCGTTGAACAGGTTGTTGTTCTCCTCAAGGACACCGGAGGCTTCCATGTTGGGGGTGTTGGAGATGATGTAGGGCTGATCGAGCGTAACGGTGATGACCTCGTTGCTTTCGGAGAAATCGGCCGTCGCCAGATTGACCCCCACCTTGATGGTCCCCTCGTAGCGGTACCAGAAACTGTTCTCGGTCCAAGGGAGGTCGAACAAGTCGAAGAGACGGGCCGTATCGGTGGCCTTGTCGACGATACAGTAGTCTTGGGAGGCGGCGACGAGCTCGTTTTGGGATTGAATGCGGCTGAAGACGATGCTCGGACCGGGGGAGTCGTTGGCGTCTTTGGGGTTGTAGGTCTGCAGGAAGAGGGTTGCGCAGCACCCGAGAATTATGCCTGCAAGCAGGCTGATGATAATTGCGAATAGTTTGGGCTTAACGTCTATGCGGGGGGGGTATTATTGACATGCTTCTCCTTCTCGAGATGAGGCCCGCATCCTGCACAAAGAAAAGATGCGAGCCTACTATAGCGCGAGGGGTTAAGATGGCGCAAGTTTTTCGTCCTGCGCTACAGCAACGACAGAAACTCCTGGTAGACGGTGTCGTCTTGCGTCAGCTCGGGATGGAAGGCGCAGGCTAGCTGGTTTTTGTAGCGAACGGCCACTATGCGGCCGTCGACACGGGCGAGTACTCGGCAGCCCTCTCCTGTTTGGGAGATGTAGGGCGCGCGGATGAACACTAGAGGTATGGCAGGACGGGTGCTAGGCGTCGCTTCGGGGCCGGAAGCCACCGCGGCTGGCTCTTCGGCGCCGAAGGGGGCGCGGGCGACAAAGCTGCCCAGTTGGCGGCCGTAGCCGTTGCGCACTACGGTGCAGGGAAGCGTTGCGAGCCGCTGCACCGTAGTGCGCCCGGCCACAAGCGACGGGTCCAGGCCCTCGGCATCTCCGGCGCCTTCCGCGGCCTGGGCCAGCAGCACCATGCCGGCGCAGGTGCCGAGCACGGGCAGTCCGTCCAAGATTCGCTGCCGCAGCGGTTCGAGCATCCCCAGGTCGGTAAGCAGCTTTCCCTGGGCCGTGCTCTCGCCGCCAGGCAGCACCAGGCCGTCGAAGGGCTGGTCCAGGTCGCGGAGCTGGCGCAGTTCCACCACGTCGCAGCCGAGTTCGCGCAGACGCCTCTCGTGCTCGATGAATGCCCCTTGCACCGCCAACACGGCGATGACGGGGCGCCGGCCTGAACCAGCGGTCGACGGGACGGTTTCTGCCGTGATTGCAGTTGCGGCTTTGGTCACGGTGGAGACCATGCTAGATTCCGCGTTCTTCCATGATGACGGCAATTTCGGAGGGGTTGATGCCTACCATGGCCTCGCCCAGGTTTTCAGAAAGGCTGGCCAGCAGTTCGGCGTCCTGGTAGTTGGCCACGGCCTTCACGATAGCCGCAGCTCGCTTGGCCGGGTCGCCCGACTTGAAGATGCCGCTGCCCACGAACACGCCCTCGGCACCTAGCTGCATCATGAGCGCCGCATCGGCCGGTGTGGCGATGCCGCCGGCGGCGAAGTTCACCACGGGAAGCTTGCCGGTTTCGTGCACCTGGCGCAGCAGCTCGTAGGGCACCTGCAGCTCTTTCGCCACCTCGAACAGCTCGTCGTCGCGCAGGCCGCGCACACGGGCGATCTGGGAGTTCATCTGGCGCATATGCCGCACGGCCTGCACCACGTCGCCGGTGCCCGGTTCGCCCTTGGTGCGGATCATGGTGGCGCCTTCGGCAACGCGGCGCAGCGCCTCGCCCAGGTTGCGCGCCCCGCAGACGAAGGGGACTGCGAAGCGGGTCTTGTCGATGTGGTACACGTCGTCAGCGGGGCTGAGCACCTCGGACTCGTCGATGTAGTCGATTTCGATGGCCTGCAGGATCTGTGCCTCGGCGAAGTGCCCGATGCGGCATTTGGCCATGACCGGGATGGACACCGCCGCCTGGATGCCGCGGATCATGGCCGGGTCGCTCATGCGGGACACGCCGCCGGCCGCGCGGATGTCGGCGGGGATGCGCTCTAGGGCCATGACGGCGCAGGCTCCCGCTTCCTCGGCGATGTGGGCCTGCTCGGGCGTAGTGACGTCCATGATGACGCCGCCCTTGAGCATCTGGGCCAGCTGCCGGTTCAGGGATATACGCTGATCAGGCGTACTTTCTTCGTTCGAGCTGCGTACAGCGCTCATGGCGGAGCTCCTTTCGAGGGGCGCTTGAGGTCGTCGCGAGGTGGGCTTCGGGCGCTTCCCAAGCGAGTGCATCTGTTTCAAGGCGATGAGTTTAGGTTAGATTTGAATATAAACAATATTCAGAATATGATAAATTGATATGACCAGATACGTAACGCGCCTCGTTTTGGACGGGGGCAAGAAGCGAGGGGCGCGAAGGGATCGGTGGCGATGCGGTACGCGGCGGTATGCTGTCGCGCGCCGATGTTTACGAAGGAATTCGGGAAAGCTCAAAGGGGAACCGGTGCTCACCTACCCGCTTGACCGCCGTTGCGTGCGCGGCCTTTACGACCAGTTGTATGGTTTTTTGAGAGACGACATAGAGCGCGGGGCCATTGCGCCTGGCCAGAAACTGCCGAGCAAGCGGACGTTCGCGCAGCATCTGGCCGTGAGTGTCATCACCGTGGAAGCGGCTTACAAGCAGCTAGCGGCCGAGGGCTATGTGAGCGCGCGGGAGCGCAGCGGCGTGTTCGTCAACGACATGGGGCCGGCGTTGCGTCTCGGGTCCGCGCTGGGCGGCGAGGAGCGGTACCGCGTGCGTAGCGGGGAGGAGGGTGCCGCGGTCGAAGTGGATGCTGCTGGAAAACCGTGTTCGACCTGGGTGGCTCCTGCGGGGGATGTGCGGTACCGTGGCGGCGTGGACAACCCGGCAGGGGCGCAGCCCTTCGGGGGCGCGTCCTTCGCGGGTAGGCTGCAGCATTGCGAAGGGGAAGGTGCCGAGGACCGTTGGACGCAGCTGGCCTGCGGGCACGGGGACTCGGCCCTTACCGTTTCCGGGGACGTTGTCGATTTGACGGGCCGACAGGGAGGGGCGCGCGTGTTTCCCTACGAGGCGTGGGCGCGCACCCAGCGCAAGGTGCTCTCCGAATGCGACGAGCCGACGCTGCTTCGGGCCGGGCAGGCTCAAGGCTCGCTGGAGCTGAGGCAGGCGATCGCGGGCCATCTTCGAGGGTTCCGGGGCATGGAGGTGTCTGCCGACCAGGTGGTGGTGGGAGCCGGCGCGCAGGTGCTGTATCCCTTTATCGTGCAGCTGCTGGGGCGTGACCGCGTGTTCGCCCTGGAGACGCCAGGTTACCGAAGGCTGGCTCAGGTGTATGCGAGCAACGACGTGGCCTTGGCCGCCGTGCCGCTAGACGCCGACGGCATTTCGGTGGAGGCGCTGGCGAAGACCCGGGCCAGCGTGGTGCACTGCATGCCCTCCCATCAGCTGCCGGGCGGCATGGTGCTGCCGATCGCCCGCCGCCGCGAGCTGCTGCAATGGGCGCAGGGCGCGGAAGAGGGCGCCGCCGCAACGGCGGGGGCCGCCGGACTGCCGTCGGCGGCCTTCAGGCGCTACATCGTGGAGGACGACTACGACTGCGAGTTCCGCATGGCAGGGCGACCCATTCCACCGCTTCAAGCCATTGACCAGGCGGAATGCGTCATCTACGCGAACACGTTCACGAAGACCCTCGGCCCGGCGCTGCGCATGGCCTACCTGGTGCTGCCGCCCCATCTGGCCGACGAGTTCCGCGAGCGCATGGGGTTCTACTCGTGCACGGCCAGCGCCACCGATCAGCTGACCTTGGCGCGCTTCATCGCGTCGGGTGACTTCGAGCGCCATGTGAACCGTCTGCGCACCCGCTACCGCAAGGTTCTCTCCGCGCTGGTGGAGGCGCTTGAGGGCAGCGCCGTGGCCGATCGTCTGCGGCTTCACCACGTGGGGTCGGGCCTGCATTTCCTGTTGGAGGTGGAAGGTGCGAGCGCGCTGCAAGCCGCTTGTGCCCTGGGCGAGCATGGCGTGGCGGTGGAGCCGCTGGAGGCGTTTTGCCTGGATGCGCTTTGTCGCGCGTACGACGGCTCGTTTGACGGTTCGGCGGGCGGCTTCGGCAAAGCGAGCGTCCCGGCCGATTCGACAGCCGGGACGCTGGTGATAAACTTCTCGGACTTGGCGGCGGAGCAGGTGCCGGTCGTGGCGCGCGCTTTCGAGCAGGCGTTCGGCTGAGGGTTGCGGCGCGGCGGAGTTGCGACGGGGCGCAGGGTGGCCGCCGCTGCCGTTCGGCTAGAACTCGCGCTTGAGGTACAGCTTGCCGGCCAGCAGGCACGACCCGCCGTAGACGACTACGGTCAGCGCCACCATCGCCGCCAACCCTACCGGCGTGAGCAGCGCGTCGAAGGCGTCCACGATCCACGCCACGGAGGTCACGTCCCCTCCGACGCCGGCGAAGAAGAGCACGAACGCGAGCACCGCCACCAGGGGAACCCAGCGTATGGCCTTGGTCATGCCGAAGCAGAAGCACAGGGGCAGCATGATGGCCAGAAGCGTGCTGCACAGAAACACCGAGAGCACGGCGACGAACGCCATGGCGAACCCGTCGAAGCCGGCGCTGGCCAGTTCGGCAAGCTGCGCAACGCCGGGGAAGAGCAGGGCAAGCCCGTAGGCGATCAGGGCGGCGAGAACGCCCAGCAGCGTGCTGTAGCAGATGAGCGCTAGCAGGCTGGCGTAGCGGCCCCGCACCACGTCGGCGCGGGAAAGCGGCAGCGCCAGACGGAATCCCTGCCAGTTGGAGGCCTCGTCCAGGGCCACCACGGTAAAGGCAATGGAGAAGGAAATCATGAAACCGATGAACGCCGGGATAGCGTAGAGGCTGCCGGACATCGTAGCGACGAAGATGCCCACGACGATGGCGATGAGAGTCTGCTGCTTCAGGTACTTGCGCACGGCGATTACATCGGACAGGAACATGGCTTTCACAGCAGTTCTCCCTTCAGGGTCAGGTTCATGAAGCTGTCAATATCGGCGTGCTCCACGGGAATGTTGGGGAAGGCCTGGGCGAATGCGAAGCGGTCGGGTACCAGCACCAGCGTGCTCAGCGGCTGCTTCAGGGTGCGCAGGGTGCCCGGTGCGTACAAGCCGCTCTCGGCGACGGCCAAAAGATCGGCCTGGCGGCATTGGGCTACGCCGGCAAGGCCGGTGATGGAGTCGGTTTCCACGGAGAACACCATGCGGCCTCCGTCGATGCACAGGATGTAGTCGGCCAGCTTGTCCAGGTCGCTGGTGATATGGCTGGACATAAGGATGGCGTGGCTCTCGTCGGCGACGAACTCCCGCAGGATATTCAGCGCCTCGTCGCGGGCAATGGGGTCGAGTCCGGCGGTGGCTTCGTCCAGGATGAGCAGGTCGGGTTGGGCGGCCAGGGCGCAGGCCAGGGACAGCTTCATGCCCATGCCGCGGGAAAGCTCTCGCACGCACTTGCGCCGGGGCAGCGCGGACCGCTCGACAAGCTGGTTGAACTTCGCAGTGCTCCAGTTACGGTAGCACGCGGCCATGAAGCGGCCCACTTCGTCGACGGTGCTTTCGGCGGGGAAGGCGCAGGTGTCGAAGACCACGCCCACGCGTTGGCGCAGCTGGGCGAAGCGGCCGTCGGGCATGCCCACGGTCTCTTCGCCGAACAGCTGGATGCTGCCGCCGCTGGGCCGCACGAGCCCCAGGATTGACTTGATGGTGGTGGACTTGCCGGCGCCGTTGCTTCCCACCAGGCCAACCACGTTGCCAGCGGGCACGGCGAAGCTTATGTCTTGCAGATCGAAGCCCTCGTAGTGCTTCGACAGGTTCTCAACGTTTAGCAGGTTGCTCATGGCTGTTCCTTATTGCTCCTCGGTCAACAGGTCGATCATGGCGTGCAGGTCCTGGGCGGTAAGCCCGGCCTCCCGCGCTTGGTCAACGGCCTTGCTCAGCAGCTCCTCGACGGATCGAAGGTGCTCCTCGCGCAGCAGTTCGGCGTTGCCGCCGGCGACGAAGCTGCCCTTGCCCTGCACCGTTTCGATGAAGCCCTGGGCTTCAAGGTCGGCGTAGGCGCGCTTGGTGGTGATCACGCTGATGCGCAGGTCGTTTGCCAAGGCGCGGATGGAGGGAAGCTGCTGGCCCTCGGCGAGCTCGCCGGTCATGATGAGGCTTTTCATCTGGCTGGCGATCTGCTCGTAGATGGGCTTGTCGCTGGCGTTCGATACGATGATGTCCAACAGCGCTCCATTCTGGTTGTCGCGCCGGCTCGGTCGGGATTCGGACTGCCGTCGGTCGGGTCGGATGCGGACATCCTTGCGACGGCGGTTCGGTCCCGGCGGGCCGATGCGGCCTTGCTGACGGGCGGCTGCGTTGGCGTCCCTTCGCAGCCAGCATGCAAACTGTACAGTGTGTATATACCCGATATGCACACTATAAACAGTAGCCCAAAGGCTGTCAACAGTTTTTTTCGGAGCTGCAGAGAAATGGGGCAGGCTGGCGGGCCAGGGCGGTAGTGCGACAGGGGCCCCAGGGGCGGCAGCGGGGCCCAGGGCGGTGGTGCGGCAGAGGGCCAGGGTGACAGCCCTATGAGGTTGCGGCGCCTTCGCCTTCCGCAAGCGGGCGAAGCAGCATGCGCTTGCTGACGGCATAGGTGAGCAGGAAGTATACGCCGAACAGCGCGAGCGCGAACCCGATGCAGCCGGCGCACACCAGTCCGTAGGACTGCGAGCCAATCACCAGGGCCAGAAACCCAATGAGCAAAAGACCGAATACGCAGTGGACCAGCGCAAACGCTGTGGGCGTGACGAAGCAGTAGCCCACGAAGCTGCGCAGCGACCGCTCCATGAGCCGGCGTTCGCACCCGAGCTGCTCAAGCAGGCGGAACCGCTGCTGACTGTCCGAGGCGGCCGTCATCAGCTGCAAGGCGAGTACCGCCATGGCCGACACCAGAAACGTTGCTCCGTAGAAGATGCCGATGAAGCCGACGGGCGCCATGGTGTCGGCCAGGCCCGCGCTGCTGCCCGGCCCGCGCATGCCCACGCTGAAGGCGAATCCCGCCACCATCATGCAAATGCCCACGGCCGAAAGTACGCAGGTGCATGCCAGAGCGTTCGATCCAGAGGACACGCGTTCCTCGATCTGGCGCAGGGTGAAGCAGCGAAGCCCCTGCCAGTAGCGGTCGGGATGCTTGCGCGCGCGACGCGGCCGACGCTGCGCCTGCAGGCGAAAGACGATGCCCGTGGCGAACACAGCGGCGAATCCCAGCGGAATCATGAGCATGATGAACTGTACCGGTTGCAGGATGCACATGCCCCACACCATCGCCAGCAGCGCCGCGGCCACGATGCCTTGCACCACGGGCGGGAACAGCCGGATACGCCGAACCTTCTCGGGGGCGCTGGCGGCGTCCATCAGCGAGATGAGCGTGCGCTTTCCCAGTTCGCGTATGGAAAGCAGCGTTGCGGCAGCCATGATGGCCGCGAAGCACTCGGCGGTCCACAGGGCGGCGTTCTGGGAAAGGGCGATGCGGAAGGCCCAGGGTGCGTTGAACACGAAGGCCGTCACGGACCCCATGAGGGGCGACAGCAGCACGCCCGCTCCGATGCCGGCAGCCAGCGACAGGAGCCCCACCAGCACGTTCTCGTAGCAGAGGATGCGTGCGACCAGCCCCGGCTCCATGCCCAGCAGCTGGTAGAGCCCGAATTCGCGGGAGCGGCGGCGCAGGATGAACCGGTTGGCGTACACGATGAGGAAAGCGAACACCACTACGGAGAACACCGAGAACGCCTGGGTGATCGACGAGCAGGTTTCGTAGAACCCGCGCTGGTCGTCGGTAAGGTCCAGGGAGAGCAGGTAGTCGCCCGAGCCGGTGAAGCTGTACAGCAGACATGCGGCAAGGGCCAACGCGAAGAAGTAGACGGAGTAGTCCGAAAGCGAGCGTCTGATGTTGCCGAATGCGATTTTTACGAACATAGTGCCTCCCTGGGTTTTGCGGATGCTTCGCACTGTACGGCGCTCGGGCGGAGCGTGCCATCGATTGCGCTTACCGGCTGCGAACGTTTTCGTAAGGTTGCGGTGGTGGTGGCGGGCGAATCGGCTGGCACACTGGTCGCACATGCGCTAGCACCAGTTTCGGGGGAGAGTGAGGGAGGCCGGGCTGCGTATAAGGCGCCAGCTCTTGCAGCCGTGCGGTGTGGGCTTTGCGGGACCGGCCGGCGATAGGGCGAGCTGGGATATAATCGGCCCATGGATGATTTCGAGAAAAGATGGGCGCGGTTGCGCGACCAGCTGGGAGCCGAGGCCCGGGGCGAAGCGCAGCCGCGACTGTGTTCCCAGCGAACGCTCTTCGGCATCAAGAGTAGCGTGGAGGCTGCGATCGACCAGGTGACCGCCGAGCAGGAGGAACGAGCGCAGCGCAAGCTTGAGGCCGAACGTCAGCGTCGGCGGGAGGCGGCGGGCGCGAGGGGAGCCGAGGCCCGGGGCGGCGCGGATGGGCTGGCCGGCACTGCGAATGCAGCCGACGGCACGGTCGATGCGAGCGCCGACGCGGCCGACGGGGAGGATCTGTAGCATGGCGCTTTCTCGACGGCGGGCGCTGCGTTGGGTTACCGGCGCAGCCGCAATCGCGTGGATGATGGTGATCTTCTCCGCTTCGGCCCAGACCGGCTCCGACTCCGGTGGCATGAGCCGCACCGTGGCCGACGGACTGCTGTCGCTGTGGAGCGCCCTGACCGGCGCGTCCTTCGAGGGCGCTGCCCGGGACGCGGCCATAGAGGCGCTGCAGCTGCCCATTCGCAAGGGCGCCCATATGGCCGAGTACGCGCTGCTGGCCGTGCTGGCCTTCGCGCATCTGCTTACCTATCGGCCATGGGCGCGGATGGAAGTTGCCGCGCTTGGTAAACCTGCAGCTCTGGCCTGGGCTTTCGCTACCCTGTACGCGGCCACTGACGAGTTCCACCAGCTGTTCGTCCCCGCCCGTGCCGGCATGGTTACCGACGTGCTGGTGGATTCCGCGGGTGCCCTGGTCGGCGTGCTTCTGGCGTGGCTCGTTCTGCGCGTCCTTCGCCGTCGCCCTCGCTAACCGCCTGCAGCCTGCGCGATGCTGCAGACGTTAGAGAACCGCATTCTGCTGGTGGCCGCCCAGCCACGCATAGAGGTTGTCGAAGACTATTTCGGTGCGCTCTTCCATGGATTCGGCGGTGTAGAAACCGATATGCGGCGTGACCAGGATGTTCGGGCAGTGCAGCAGCGGGCAGTCGGCGGGTAGCGGCGGCTCTTGGTCGAACACGTCGCAGGCAGCGCCGGCGATGCGTCCTTCGCGCAGGGCCTCGGCCAGGGCATCGGCGTCCACCACGGGGCCTCGTGCGGTGTTGATCAGCAGCGTCGTCGGCTTCATGAGCGCCAGCTGCTCGGCTCCTATAAGCCCCTTCGTGTCGGCGGTAAGCGGGCAGTGCAGCGTGACGATGTCCGAACGCCGCAGCAGCTCGTCTAGCGACACGGACTCGTCGATAGCCGGGTCGCTTACGGGGCGGCGGTTGTGGGCTAGGGTGCGGCAGCCGAAGGCCTTGGCAAGCTGCGCCACGCGCTTGCCGATGACGCCGGCGCCAACGATGCCCACGGTCTTTCCCGCCAGCAGGTTCGCAGGCAGCCCCGCCTTCGTGGCGCCCTCGCGGCAGCGCACCTGGGCGGCGTCCACGCTGCGCAGCAGGTCGATCATGAAGCCGATGGTCAGCTCGGCCACGGCCTGGGTGGCGTAGCCCGACGCGTTGCTGACGGCGATGGACCGCTCGCGGCAGACGTCAAGCGGGATGTGGTCGACGCCGGTGAACGCCACGTCGATGAAGCGCAGGTTGGGCGCGGCGGCAACCGCTTCGGCAGCCAGGGGCATGTTCGCCAGGATGACGGCTTCGGCGCTACCGATCTGCCGGGCTTGGACGGTGGGGTCGGCGCTGCGCTCGCAAACGGCCAGGCTGTGGCCCATCGCGGCCAGCTTCTGCGCATGGCCTTCGATCACGGCGTCAGAAACGCCCAGGCTCTCCAGCAAAACGATGTCCATACGCCCATCTTCCTCTCGTTGTCGTACCAGTGCGTTAGTTCGCCTATTGTTCCACAACAGATGCGGCAAGCGATAAAGGGTGACAAAGGGTCACACCAAATGCCATAGTTTTTTGCCACGTGGTGTGACCCTTTGGCATCGGACGGCGGTGCCGACGCTTCACCCGTGTTCGCCCCGCTAGCGCGTATCCTCGTTACCCGTGTTCTCCCTGTTAGCGCGCCGCTTCGTCACTCTCTAGGGGCGACGTTTCTTCGGCGCCGGGTCGGTGAGGCCCTGGACGGCGCCGTGGGAGACCTCCCAGAAAAACAGCGAGGCGGTGGAGCCGTAGGGGCGCAGGCGTCGGCGGTACTTCGCGAAGAGCTGCGGCGTGATGGCGCGGTGGCGGTAGACCATGCGCATGCCCCGTTGGATGGCCAGATCGCCGAAGCTCAGGATGTCCGGCCGCCCCAGGCAGAACAGCAGAATCATCTCCGCCGTCCAGCGGCCGATGCCCTTGATGGAGCAGAGCGCGTTGATAGCCGCCTCGTCGTCCATGGCGGCCACCTCGTCCAGGTCGAAGCACCCGTCGCGCACAGAGGCGGCGAAGTCCTTGATGTAGAACGTCTTGCGGAAGGTAAGGCCGCAGCCCTGGACGTCTTCCTCGCTTGCAGCACAGAGGGTTTCGGGCGTGACAGCGCCGAACCGCTCCACCATGCGCCGCCAAACAGTCTCTTGAGCTGCGGTGGAGATCTGCTGCCCCACGATGGAGCGCACGACGGACTGGAACAGGTCCTCGTCCATGGCGCGGCAGATGTGCCCGCGCGCTTCGATGGCGTCGACAGCCGCCGCCAGCTTCGGGTCGGCCGCCCGCAGATGGGCCAGCTCGACTTCGCCGTATTCGAAGTACCGCGTCATAATCGCCCCCTTGTTGCGGTCATCATAGCAGGTTGCAGGAGCCGCCGGTCGAACGCGCGATCGCGCAGCGCGGCTACTCGTCGGTCTCCTTGGCGTTGTCCAGGAAGGTCCGCAGGGCTTGCATGCGCGCGTCCAGGTTCGCGGCGGTTTCCGCCAGGTCGGCCAGCTCGTCGGCGACGGCTTGGGCCTCGGCTTCGGGAAGATTCTTCTTGTAGCGCAGCTGGTGTTCCAGCGACGCCCAGAAGTTCATGGAGATGGTACGTAGCTGTACCTCCACCTTCACCAGGCGTTTCTCGCGCTCTAGGAAGATGGGAATCTCTACGATTAGATGCAGGCTGCGGTACCCGGTGGGCTTGGGGTTGCTCACGTAGTCGCGCCGCTCCACCAGTCGCACGTCGTCTTGGGCCAGCAGCGCGTCGGCCAGCGTGAAGATGTCTTCGGGGAAGGTGCAGACCACGCGCACGCCGGCCACGTCGAAGATGTTGCGCTCGACGGACTCCACAGACAGGGGGAATCCCTTGCGCGAGAGTTTCTTCGCCAGGCTGTCGGTGCTCTTCAGGCGTGTTTTGATGGACTCGATGGGGTTGCGGTCGTGCTGCAGGCCGAATTCCGCATCCAGCACACGGAACTTTGTTTCCGCCTCCATCATGGCGCACTCGTAGTAAGTCATGAGCCGGCGGTAGGGGGCGACATTACGCTGGATTGCGGCAGTGAGTTCGTCGCTGGCAGCCAGGCGCGTCACCACCTGGGTGGCCACATCCTCGCGACGGCGCTGCAGCTCGTTCAGTATGGTGACTCCGTTGTTGGAGGCAACGCGGTCAGGCATGTCATCGAAGAGGGGGCGGGCGAAGGGGTTCATGGCGGCTCCTCAAGCTCTTGGTTTGCCCTCATTGTGCCAAAGGTTCGAAGGAAGGTGGCAGTTGGCGACACGGTTTCGTACGAACAGCAAACTAGAGCCAGTGCACCCCGTGGCTTCCACCCTTTCGCAACGCCGCGCCGCCCAGTGCCCCTTCCGCCCCTCGCCTTCTTGCCCCTCTCGTCACTATCCGGCGCTCTTCGGCGTCGAAATGCCCATATCCGTTCACTTTGTTCAGCAATTATCGAGCTTCTGACCTGCAGTAACTTAGAAATCCCCAGTTCAGAGCGTTGAAATCTGCTGGACAAGATGAACGGATATGGGTAGTTTTTCGGGGGGGGGGTCGCGCATTGGCGAGCGTGCGTTGGCGCGACCCCTTGTCGCCCTCTGCCATCCACCCCCCGGTGCCCCTTGCCTCGCCGTATTGGGAGCCTCGATTTTTGGCTGGTTTCTCCGCTTTTGCATCAGCGATGGCTGAAAACTCCGGTTTTGCATGGCCGATTGGCTGATATCTTCGCTTTTGCATAGGAAAGGGCCGCCCCTCTCATGCAAAACCGGAGATATCAGCCAAAAAGTCGCCGATAGGACTCTCCGCCCTCATAGAAAGACTCGCCTCTTTGCGAAAAAACGAATAGAAGTCGACAAGAGGGATGGCGAGCGGCAGGGAAGAGGCGGTAGGGGAGCCATCCGGCGGCTACGCGTGGCTGGCGTCGATGGCGTAGCCGGTGAAGAGGCGGTAGGGGAGCCATCCGGTGGCTACGCGTGGCTGGCGTCGATGGCGTAGCCGGTGAAGAGGAGGTAGGGGAGCCATCCGGTGGCTATGCATGGCTTGCGTCGATGACGTAGCCGGCGAAAGGGGGGCGGGTTGAAGGGGGGCGGGAGGCAGCAATTCGACGCCGCTCACGGCTGATGAGCGTGCCGGATGCTAGCAATAACGATTCATCAGATTCGAAAATTCCTGGCGGCTGTGAACGCCTGCTTTCTTGTACATGTTTCGCAGGTGCGTGTAGAGCGTTGCCTTGGAAATGAAAAGCTCTTGGGATATGGCGGCATTGTCTTTCCCTTGGAGCACGCGAATTGCGATCTCCTTTTCGCGCTCGGTCAGCTTGATCTCGGCGGCCATTCGCTCCACGCACAGGCGGCATGCGCTCTCGTCGGCTCTATCGAGTAGGGTCCTCTGATCTTGAACCACCTCGCGAACCTTCTGCTCGTTCAGCAGGAACAGAGACGTGAGGATGGAAACAATGCAGATGGAGGCAATGATGAAGAGGCTGTCGACGCTGAAAAGTGCGGCAAGGGCTCTCAGCCCCTCCGCAGCAAGCGTGCACAAGGAAAGGATGGCCGACCCTAGAGAGAACGCGGCCAGCGGGGGAACGGTCGTTTTCGCGGCGGCGATGCACCATATTTCCCAGGCGAAAATGATGAAGAAGGTCCACCCGAATCCAATCGCCACCACCTCGTAGGGTTGCTGATCGGCCTCGATGGCGAACACGAGAAACGTACATATCACGATGATGGGAAGCATAAGCCTGAAGACGAAGGTGAGGTCCACGTTGCGCGGCAGGAACGCCGCAATGCCGGCGATGCACAGCGAGACCGCTAGACCCACATAAAGCGTGAGGAACTCGTCGGGTGCTCCGGTTTTGCCTTCGGACAGGCCGTTGGTCAGAAGCAAAGCTGCGCCGAATATTCCTACGCCCAGAAACACTCTGTAGGGAACGGTGCGGCTGCGTCCTCGCAGTGGCCCATCAGCCGTGCTTTCGTCGCAAGCGCCTGCGCGCTTCACCACGGCAAACCAGACGCCTGCCGACAAGGCCGGAAGCAGCAGTTGCGCGGCTTCGACCACGAAAGGCGGCGTGGCGACGAAGATCAGCGTCCCGATGTAGGAGAGCGCATACGATCCGGCGATGACCAGCAGAGAGGCGCGAATGCCTACCGAACATAGCTGCTCTCCCCAAAGCACGGCGATGCACGCGGCGCTGGCGAACATAACGCGGCCGGCTATCGAGAGAGGAAACGCCTGCGCCCCGAGTAGCGGGGCGAGCAGAAACAGCCCAACGCCGAGGCAGAGAATTGCGGTTGAGGCAACCATGAGCGCTTTTCGGTTGATGCGGTTCGTTCTCAACACAACGATGCTGAGGACGATGAGCACTGCGGCATAGACGACGTCTTCCCCAAACGCTGCGGACCGCTCCGCTGCCAGCAGCATGCTTTGGGCAGGTATGAACAGTGTGGGCGAGCCGCCTATCAAGCTCCATGTTCGCAGTAGTCCGAACCCCAGAATAACGAGAGCGGCAAGAGGGGCATCTGCAGGCGAGAGCACGGCGGGTCTTGCCCACGGCTCCCTCCCCCTGCGAGCTGAGCTCTTGAGAGACATGCTGGCGTCACCCCCCCCCCTATGCGTTGGTTGATTCCTTCCTTGTCGCTATTATGGCACAACCGCGCTTCCCTCGTTTCGCGCCGTTTCAAGGCCTTCGTCATCATGCCTGCTCACATGATCTATACCTAAGAAATACCAAACCCTATGACGCTGCTTACCCATTATTTCCGCAACCATGGGCCCTTGGGCGGTGGTTGCCTCCCGATAGACTCCTTCTAGGTCGAAGCGGCCGTGTGCGAATGAGCGAGGAAGGTCGTTCGGCCAGCTGTTGGGAGTCTGCGAAGGGCAGGCGAGCGAAAGGAAAGGAAGGGTTGATATGAGGGAGACGAAAACGGGTATCGACAGCTCCATGAGCCGGCGTGCGTTTCTCGCGAGCGCGGCTGCGGGAACGGCAGGCATTGCAGCGGCGGGTATTTTGGCTGGCTGCAGCAGCGGATCGGGAGCCAACGGCGCGAAAGAAGACAACGATCGGGACGGTCGTGCGGAAGAGGGCGATGCGAAGAAGACCGATGCGGTTGCTGCCCCCGATGTGTTCACCGACGGAATCTATTTGACGAAGGCGGTGAGCATGCATGGCCCCATCAACGTTAAAACCGTGATTGCCGATGGGAAGATTGCCGAAGTGGCCGTGCTCAACAACCGCGAAAGCTATGTTATCGGCGAAGCCGCCGTGAAGGCCATGCCGCAGCGAATCGTCGAAAGTCAGTTCGTCGATGTCGATTGCGTGACCGGAGCCACGCTGACGAGCATGGCGATTCGGAATGCCGTCCGCGAGGCTATAGGCAATGCCGGTGGGGATGCGCGCGATTTCGAGGGCTACGTGGCGCCCGAACTCCAGAAAAGCGATGTGTCCAAGGAGTGCGACGTCGCCATCATGGGTGCGGGCATGGCTGGGCTTATGGCGGCTTGGCAGCTGGCAGAGGATGGGAAGAACGTCATCGTTTTCGAGAAGATGCCCTATGTCGGAGGGTGCCTTCCCATTACGAGCACGGCCTGGAACGCTCAGGAGACGATCATTCAGAAGGCGTGGGGGCCGGAGCAGATCTTTGAGGGCTGGAACACTATGCAGGCTCAGCTTGATCAGTACCTCAACGGCAGAATCGAACCCGATAGCCCCTATTACAACCCCGACATGCCTTTCATCAAGCCCATGTTCGAAGCGGTTCGCGACGCGACGGACAAGATGATTAATATCGGCGTGGGCTTTTGTCCGATTAGTGACTGGCCGGCTCCGCAGCTTGCGCCGGGCGCGTTCTCTATCGGCGGCAAATTCTGCCTGGATATCATCACCAACTACCTCACCTATCAGCTTGGGGTCAATATCATCACCGAAGCGCCGGTGACCAAGCTGGTCATGGACGGCGATGCCGTGAGAGGGCTTGTTGCCGAAGGTGCGGACGGCACAACCTACAACGTCTCGTCTAAGGCGGTTCTGCTTGCCAGCGGCGGCTATGCCTACAATAAAGACCTGATGAAGCAGTACCAGCCCGACGACTTGAAGTTCACCATCATGGCTCCGCCGTGGGCGACGGGCGAAGGCATGCTCATGGGGCAAGATGCGGGGGCTGCCCTTGTCGCCATGGATCAAGGGGTCACCAGCCATTACTCCGGAGCCGTATCGAACGCCGAAATCTCCTACATTCACTACGTGTGCCCGGGCGTTGTCGTGAACGGTAACGGCAGTCGATTCGTCAGCGAGAGCTTGGAGTACAAGCAGGCTCTGAGGCAGTTCAAGGAGCAGGACTCCACGGATTTCTACTGGGTGTTCGACGAGATATCCCGTCAGGGAATGGTTCCTTCCGGCAATTCGTACCGCCTGGACTACACGTTTTTGCTGGAAACGGGCGACGCGACGGAAGGGGAGAACTACCGCGATCTCGCCGAGAAGCTCAACCTTCCGGAGTTGGTAGCTTCTCTTGACGCGGTCAACGAGTGCGTCGCGAACGGCACCGAAGACGAGTTCGGCAACGTCAAGCTGCGCACCATGTTGGTCGACGGCCCCATGTATGCGATCAAGGTCACGCCGACGCCCTATATTGCACAAGGCGGTCTTATGATCGACCCAGCGTGCCATGTGCAGCGCGAGGACGGCTCGCCCATCAAGGGCCTGTATGCTGCGGGCGACGTTACCGGCTCCGTCGAGAACCGCGATGGCGCCATGTACCGTATCGGCTTGACGCAGGCCATCGGCTATGGCCTCATTGCCGGAAGGACTATGGGCGCTGAGGTTTAGCTGCGTCCTTTTGCTATAGGTTTCCGATTCTTGCGAAGAAGGCCCGGCGAGTTGGGCTGCCCTTCGTTTCTCAGGTGAGAGAAAGAGGGGTGGCGCAATCGCAGGGCCTTTTTCATGGGCGAATTGCACGACAAACGGCGCAGCTTCTGTCACAATCGAATGGGCTACACAAAATGCGGGGTCTTTCGATAGCGGGAGGCTATGGGGATGGCGGAGGATAGCAGCGGTGCCGATAAAGTGATTGCGAGCTTTCGGGCTACGGATGGCTCGGGGGTGTGGGAACTGTACCGCTGGGGCATTTCCGTAGGCGGGCAGAAACATTATTTCACCAAGCAGTCCCATATCGTGTCCACGGGCGCTCTCGGCAGGACCGAGCGGAGCATGCAGGTGGTCGAGGAAGCCGACGATGGATTCGGTTCATTGGCTGCTTTAGCGGTCTACCAGGAGACAGGCAGCTGGCGGGATGCGGGATTGGCGGCCTGGGCCCTGGGCGGTTCGGATGTGCGGGTGCGGACCGAGGAGCGTCAAGTGCCGGGTAGCGTACAGCTGTCCATCGGCGGTCTGCGACTGGGCCGCCGACGCGACGTCTCGCTTCGCTATCGGGAGGACGGCCGGTGGGTCCAAGCAGATGCTATTGCCCGCTTTGCCGACGCGACCTTGGTTGCCATCAGGGATTATCGCATGAGCTCACTGTGAGGGGAGAAGGTGTTCAGGGCGTTGAGGTAGAGCAATCGCTGACCTCGCGGCTCCTTTGAACTCGGTGAGTCGGTATGGTAGGATTCCCGGGACTGCGCGTAGGCGGAGGGTTTTGGCGAAGACAGGGAGCCATGAGACATCGCAGGTTCAGCCTGAAGACCATCTATTTGGCCGTGCTTACGGCTGCGTTTTCCCTGTCGTTCTTCGCGTTCGTCATGTTCGATATCGGCTCCCAGCAGCGCCAGGCCGAGGCCGCCTTGCTGGAAGAGGCCCGCACCTTCGCTCGGGAGATGGACGCGGTGTGGCAGTTCATGGACAACTCGCAACACACCATCAACAACACCTCCGACGGCACCTACGAGTTCAAAGGCCTCCATTGCGCCGTGGTGGGCAAAAGCGTGGGGCGCCTGTTCTCCGTGGGCAGCGACTACGCCATCCGCTACACGAACTTCGACCCTCGCAGCGAGCAGGATATCCCCGACGCGTTCGAGTCGGAAGCCCTGGCATCGTTCTACGTCGATTCTTCGGTGACGGAACGCTACGGCGTGGCCGACTACAACGGCGAGCAGCGGTTTCGTTACATGCAGGCGCTCGAGGTGGACGAGAGCTGCTTGGAGTGCCACGGCTCTCCGGCCGGCGAGCTGGACATAACGGGGCACGCGAAGGAGGGCTGGGAACGGGGTGGCGTTGGCGGTGCCATCAGCATCGTCATTCCCATGGACCAGCAGCAGCAAGCGCTTCGGGAGAACGTCATCCACGACACGCTGTTCTTCCTGCTGCTCATGATGGTGATAGGCGGGGTGGTGTATCTGACCACCACCAAGTTCGTGATGAAGCCGCTGGGGCGTTTGCATGGCGCGTTCGAGGAGATGGGCGAAGGCCGCCTGGAAACCTATGTCGACGAGGGCAATGCGGCGAAGGAGGTGGGAAGCCTCATCGACGAGTTCAACGGCATGGCGGGCGAGCTGCGCGGCATGTACGAGCATCTGGAATCGCAGGTGCAGGTGCGCACCGGCGAGCTGCGCCAGGCCAACGAGCTGCTGGAGCGCCAGCGCGACTCTCTGGAGAAGCTCAACGGCGAGCTGGCGCAGGAAACGCAGTTCAAGTCAGACATGCTGTCCATGGTGAACCACGAGCTGCGCACACCGTTGACCTCCATCATCACCTTCGCCCAGATATCGCGCGACGCGTGCGGCCCCGACAGCGACAAGGAGCGGCGCGCCTGGGATCACGTGGAGAAGAACAGCCAGATCCTGCTGACCATGATCAACGACATGCTGGACATCGCCCGCTCCGACGCCGGCACCGTGCATGCCACGTGCGAGCCCATGGACCTGGGGGACGTGGTGGCGCTGGTGCGCGGTACCATGGCGCCGCTGGCGACCCGCTACGAGGTGTCCTTCTCCGCATCGGTAGCTTCGGATGTGCCGCTGGTGATGGGCGACTACGAGAAGACCGCCCGCATGGTGGAGAATCTGGCCAGCAACGCCATCAAGTTCACGCCCGATGGCGGAAGTGTGGACGTGCGCGTGACGCTTGCGAAGAAGCCGGCGGCGGTGGTGATCGCCGTGAGCGACACCGGCATCGGTATCGCCGACGAGGACCAGGGGCGCATCTTCGAACGCTTCGTGCAGGTGGACAGCACTTCTACGCGCAAGTACGCGGGAAGCGGGCTGGGCCTTGCCCTGGTGCGCGAGTACGCCGACCTGCAGGGATTCGCGGTGTCGGTGGAAAGCCGGCTTGGCCAGGGCGCCACCTTCACCATAACCATCCCAGCGAATCTGATTGTGGACGGGGACGAGTGATTCGGCGCATGTGACGGGAGACGGCGGCGTGTGCGGCTGAGCAGGCGGGTCGCGCGGTCGAGCGGGATGCGGGCGGCGCGACCGGATGCGGGCCGGCGCGTTCAGCCGAGGCGGGAAGACGAGCGAGGGCAAGGAGACGTTAATGCACAAGATCATGGTGATCGACGACGAGGAGGAGCTGCGCCAGGCCCTGGAGGAGCTTCTGGTGACCAACGGCTACGCCTACGTGGGGGCGGCCGACGCGGTGAGCGGCATGGAGTTGCTGGCCCGCGAGAAGCCCGACCTGCTGCTGCTTGACGTCATGCTGCCGGGCATCAACGGCTTCGACCTGTGCTCCCGCATTCGCGAAGAGGGCCGGCGCGTGCCCGTCATCTTCCTCTCGGCGAAGAACGATATCGTGGACAAGAGCATCGGTTTTCGCGTGGGCGGGGATGATTATGTGACGAAGCCCTTTGATGCCGCCGAGCTGCTGCTGCGCATCGAGGCGAACATCCGTCGCCACAAGGAGGACCTGGATTTCTCGCGCGTGCACAACCGGAAGGGGTCGGCGCGTATCGGGGAGCTGGAGGTACGCTTCGGGGAGTACGAGGTGCGGCTTCGAGGGCAGGTGGTGCCGCTCACCACCAAAGAGTTCGAGATTCTTGCCTGCTTGGCGGCCCATCCCGGCAAGGTGTTCACCCGCCAGCAGATTCAGGAGCACGTGTGGGGAGAGTCCGACGAGGGGCTCAAGCCCACTAACAACATCACCGTATTCGTGCGCAAGATTCGCGAGAAGATCGAGGAGAACCCTTCCGAGCCGAGGTACTTGTTAACGGTTCAGCGGGTGGGCTACAAGATGGCAGAAGCCGTGGAGCAGCTCTGTTGATACCGGTTTGACCAGGGAATTTATCTGCCGTTAAGATTTTTTTAACCGGCGGTTTCCCGAAACGGACCAAAACTAACGGCCGATTTATAGCTTCGTTTCGACCCCAGCCGTAAAGTTGCTCTCAGAAGCCCGGGGAGAGGGCTTTTCAGCTTGCCGAAGCGAGGGGCCGTCCCCCTCGTACCCCTCGTGGGTGCAGGCGAAGACGAGTGCTCGGCCATTTCGACAGGAGGAGACCTATGGCTGAACAAACGACGCAGGGGTTCACCCGCAGAAGCTTCATCAAGGGTGCGGCTGCGCTCACCGCTGCCGGTGCGCTGGTGGGCTGCAGCTCCCAGACCGACAACCTGAAGGAGATCGACGCCGATCAAGTAGCCGATTCCTCGCAGGGCGATACCCAGGTGAAGGCCGACGCGGTTCCGGTTCCCGAGACCAAGATCTTCGCCGGCGCCTGCCGCGCCCAGTGCGGCCAGGGCTGCTACCTGAACGTCCACGTGCGCGACGGCCAGGTAGTGCGCACCACGGCCGGCCACTTCGACGACGGGCCCGAATTCGACCGCATCTGCCCCAAGGGCCTCACGCAGCCGGCGCGCGTTTACAGCTCCGAACGCCTGCAGTACCCCATGCGCCGCGTGGGCGAGCGCGGCGAGGGCAAGTTCGAGCGCATCAGCTGGGACGAGGCCATCAAGGAGGTCACGGACAAGTTCAAGGCCTACACCGAGGAGTTCGGGCCGAAGTCCATCGCCATGTTCCTGGGCAGCGGCAACACGGCAACCCTTGGCGGCGCGGCGCCGGAAGGCTCGCTCATGAAGCGCCTGCTCGCCGTCATGGGCGGCAGTCGCGTGTTGCCCGATCGTGACATCGCTACGCCCATGGCCTGGGCTTACATGTTCGGCGCTGGGCCTTATGCGAACCGTTGCTCCGATACCGTCAATGCGAAGCACCATGTGATCTGGGGCGGCGACATCGCCGTGTCCGACAAGCAGCGCGCCCACTTCTTCCTGGAAGCGCGCGACAACGGCACCGAGCTGGTGGTCATAGATATCGCCTTCCGCACCATGCCTTCCAAGGCCGACTGGTTCATTCCCGTGCATCCCGCTACCGATGGCGCCTTGGCGCTGGGGGCCATCCGCTACATCCTGGAGCAGGGCTGGGAGGCCACCGACTTCCTTCGCGACCATACCGAAGCTCCTTACCTGGTCAAAGAGGACGGCATGTTCCTGCGCATGAGCGACCTTGGCGTCGAGCCTACCACCACTACCAATGCGCAGGGCCAGGAAGTGACCGTGGACCCGCAGTTGGTGTGGGACGAGGAGACCCAGGCCCCCGCGCTGCCCGCCGAAGCGGTAAGGCCGGCGCTTGGCAACGTGCCCGAGATCGAGGGCATCAAGGTGCGAACCGAGATGGACATGATCCGCGAGGCCGTGGAGCCGTGGACCCTGGAGCGCACCACCGAGGTGACCGGCGTGAGCGCCGAGGACATCCAGCATCTGGCCCATTTGTACACTCAGGAAGGCGACGTGCAGACCGACATGAAGTTCGGGCTGAACCACTACAACAACGGTATGTACAGCTCCAAGTGCGTCAACGCGCTGCTGTTGGTGGCAGGCCAGATGGGGCGCAGCGGTTCGGGCCTGTTCACCGGCGAGCCGAACTTCGGCGAGGGCAACGTTGAAGCCGCCATCACCATGCCCAGCTCCTCCGGCGAGGCGCCGCAAGGTATCGGTGCGATTCTGAACTGGACTGATTTCTGCAACAATATCGTACTTACGGGCAAGAAGATGGGAGAGGACTTCCCCATCAAGGCGTTCTACGTGTCCTGCACCAACATCGTGTCGAACCAGACCGAGCAGAACCGTACCATCGAGATGCTGAAGGCGCTGGACTTCTTCGTGGTCCAGGACATGACCATGAACGACACGGCCCTTTACGCCGACATCCTGCTGCCGGCATGCCATTGGTTCGAGAACGCCGACCTGCGCGTCCGCTACTACACCAACCCGTACCTGCTGTGGAACGAGAAGGCTGTTGAGCCGCTGTACGAGAGCAAGCCCGACGCCGAGATCTACCGCATGATCGCCGACGCCATGGGCTACGGCGACTTCTTCGACTTCACCGACGACGAGTATCTCAATGTGCTGCTCACCACTCCTTACGGCGTGGAGAACGGCATCACCATCGACAAGATTCGCGAGAAGAACTACCTGAAGTGCTCCAACGATCCCACCATTGCCTTCGAGGGCGGCATCTTCGGTACGGCGTCCGGACGCGCCATGTTCTATCGCGAAACGGCAGCGCCGGACTACAACATGGGCCAGGAAGTAGACATCGAGAAGGAGAAGTTCGCCTGCTATTGGGAGCCGGCGAAGGAGGCCGACCTGTCGAATCCCTTGCGCGAGCAGTTCCCCTTCACCATTTGCTGCGAGCATATGCGCACCCGCGCCCACACCCAGTGGTACGACGTAGACTATCTGAAGGAGTTCGAGCGCCAGCCCGTTTGCCGCATCAACCCGGAGGATGCCGCCGAGTACGGCATCAAGGAAGGCGACACCATCCGCCTGTACAACGACCGCGGCTCGGTTACGTTGCTCGCCACCATCAATCCTGGCCAGCAGCGCCGTGCGCTCCATTGCCCGCGCAGCTTCCTTACCCGCGAGCACATCGACGGCGACCTTGCCCGCACCACGTTCAATGAATACAACCAGGCATGCAGGAACCAGTCGTACTTCGACTGCGCTGTGGCCATCGAGAAGCTCTAAGGAGGCTGAGATAGATGACTCGTTACGGAATGGCCATCGATCTGCGCCGTTGCATTGGATGTCAGGCCTGCGCTGCTGCCTGCAAGGTTGCGAACAACAATCCCAAGGACGTCGCCTACAACATCGTGTACACCAAGCCCGATCGCGATTGGGAGGGCTCCTTCGGCACCGCGGTGGTGAAGGGGGCCCTTGCCAACGACAACGCCGGCGGCACCTTCCCCAACTGCACTATGGTGTTTCTGCCCGTGCAGTGCCAGCACTGCGAGAACCCGGCCTGCGAGGCGGCTTGCCCCACGGGCGCCACCTCGAAGGACCCCGAGACCGGCATCGTGTCGGTGGACAGCGAGCTGTGCATCGGCTGCGAGTCCTGCATCAAGGCGTGCCCCTACGAAAACGTGCGCACGCTGGTGAAGTCGCCGGAGTACTATCTTGACGTGGTTGTGGGCGAGCACGACGCGCCGCCCCATGTGGCCGGCACCGTGGAGAAGTGCACGTTCTGCAAGAACCTTATCGACCGCGGCGAGGTGCCCGCGTGCATGCAGCTGTGCCCGGGCCGCGCCCGCTACTGGGGCGATTTGGACGACCCGAGCTCGGATGTGTCCAAGGCCATCCAGGGCCGCGACACGGTGTTTCTGATGGAGAGCGCCGGCACGCAGCCGAACGTGTACTACCTGCAGTAGGTCGTGATGTGCGGGGTGGCGCCTCGTTGCCGGCGCCGCCCCTTTGCGTTGGAGGGGGAGATGAGGATGGAGTTGGAGTCGGTACGCAGGGCCATCGGCGTGGCCGATGCCTGCGAGTTGCTGGACTGCGCGTTCGCCTTTCCCGATGCGGCCTTCGCGGAAGGGGTCGCAAGTGGCGCCGTGGCAAGCGACGTGCGCAGCTGCCTGGCTGACGCCGGCGTGCCCGAGGGCGATGCAGCGGCTGCGGCTGCAGCCCTTGCGCCTTGGGAGGGCGCCGACGCTGCCGGGCTTCTGGCTGCCATGCGGCGCACCTATTCGTTGCTGTACCTGGCCCCCGGCGGCCATACGCCCATCTTCCCCTACGAGAGTGCGTTCCTGCACGTGCAGCGCGGGCTTTCCAAGGCCCCGGCGCTGTTCCGATCCCGCGTGACGCTGGACGTCGAGCGCCAGATGCGCGAGGCGGGCGTGCGGGCGAAGGACGACCGCGTCGAGCCTTGCGACAGAGTGTTCGAGGAGTTCGAGTTCCTATCCTACCTGTACGCGCACCAGGCTGAGGCTCTGCGCTGTGGCGACGACGGGGAAGCGGCTGTTTGGGGCGAGAGGGCCCAGCGCTTCGTCCAAGAGCATGCCGGTGCCTGGATGCCCGCTTTCATGGAGCGCACCATCGAGCTGGCGCCCGATTCCCCCTACGCCGGCTTGGCCCAGGCGGCCTTGGCCCTGTTGCGGCAGCTTCCCTAGGGCGCACGGGACTGCATAGAGGGCTGGCGACGCCCTGCCCACCCCCCTTCGCCCCTTTTGCCGCCCGGCGCCCACCCCCCTTCGCCCCTTTCGTCATCCGGCGCTCCCCTTTGCCCCCTTTGCCCCCTTCGCTCCTCTCGCCTCCTTCGCCGTCGCCCACCCCCCTTCGCCCCTTTCGTCATCCGGCGCTCCCCTTTGCCCCCTTCGTTCCTTTCGCTCCTCTCGCCTCCTTCGCCGTCGCCCGCTCCTTCGTCTTCCTTCGCCCCTTTTGCCGCCCGGCGCCCACCGTCGCCGAAGTGCCCATATCCGTTCATTTTGTCCGGCGGTTTTCGAGCTTTTGATCTGCGGTAACTCAGAAACTCCCAGTTCAGAGCGTTGAATTTCGCTGGACAAAATGAACGGATATGGGTAGTTTTTCAAAGGCGTGCGCATTGGCGAGCGCGGATTGACGCGACCCTTTGCCGCCTTCGCAGCTCTGACGTTGTTGCGACAGCTGCCTTAGCCGCCGCAGCGCTGACCGAAATTCGCGTCGTGCGTCGGCGCGCTTCGACTTTTGGCTGGTTTTTCCGCTTTTACATCGGCGATGGCTGAAAAACCCGGTTTTACATGGCTGGATGGCTGGTTTTTCCGGATTTGCATGGTTGGGCGGCACTTTCCTTATGCAAAGCCGGATTTTTCAGCCAGAAAGGGGCTGCGGGGCTGGCCGTCGGCGCGGGCGGCTAGGGGCTGCGGGGTTGGTCGGCGGCGCGGGCGGCTAACGGAGGCGGGGCAGGCCAGCGACGCGGGAGCCGGCGGCAGCAGGTCTTGCCCGGTGATGCGGCCGGCTAACGGCAGCAGGTCTTGCCCGGTGATGCGGCCGGCTAACGGCTGCGGGGCTGGCCGGCGGCTCGGGCGGCTAGCGGAGGCGGGGCAGGCCAGCGACGCGGGAGCCGGCGGCAGCAGATCTTGCCCGGCGATGCGGGCGATTAGCGGCGACGTGTCGCTTCTACGAGGTCGATGGCCTCCTGCTTGCCGTGAATTCCCAGCTTGGCGTAGACGTTTCGCACGTGCATCTTCACGGTGTTGCGCGACAGCACGAATTTCTCCTCCATGAAGGCCAGGTCGCGGCCTTGGGCAAGCTGTTCGAGCACCTCCGTCTCTCGCGGGGTGAGTCCGAAGCGGTCGGCTAGGGCGCGGCATGGGTCTGCCCAGTAGCGCTTCTCGTCGACGGGGGTTGCGCCTGCGCTCGCGGCATTGCCGTCGCGGCGAGCGCCGTCCGGGGCGGGCGCCCCTGCAGCCGAAAGCATCCTTGCGGCGGCTTCTTCGCCGCTTGCGTCGCCAGGGCTCGAAGCGGCCCTTTCCGCAGCCGGGTCCGCTGGCGAGAAAAGCGGGAAGTCCCTGGCGACGACCAGCAGCAGCACGACGTAGACGAACACGAGCGCCAGCGACGTCGCCTGCGACGCTTCGGGCAGCTGCGCGCCGGCGTTGGCAGCCAAGGCGGCCGCTACGGCACCCGCGAAGTGGCCGAACACCGTTGCCAGCCGCGTCCCGGCGGCAGCGCGAACCATCCTGAGCCTCGTACGTACGAGAGATACCGAGATGACCCAGATGAGAATCTCGAACAGGATGGTACCGCAGTCGGCTAGCACGGAGCTGGCCCGCGGCGCGGCAAGGTCGATCAAAGGCTCCAGCAGGAAGGCGCCGGAAACGCAGATGATTGCGGCGGCGAACAGGGAGCGGGTGTCGGCATTCGGGAGGCACCAGGCGCCGGCGGCGATGGCGACGAACACCGTGACGGCGGCGATGGCTCCTACCGAATTGCCCGGCGAGGCTCCCGTGCGAAGGTAGCCCAGCATCAGGGCCGTGGCGGCGATGCAGGCCAAGGCTTTGACGAGGAATTTGCGGCTCCAGCCGGGCTGCGCCGCCGCGTGCCTGTCGTCCAGCGGGTCGGGCGCCGAGCCGTGGCGGCAGGCCAGCGCCGAGGTGGCGCAGCAGCCGCCTATCTGGCAGAGCGCGCCGAAGATCAGCGCGGCCTCTCCACCGAGGGGCGTCAGCTCGAAAACAAGTCTGAGCAGGCATTCGGCCAGGAACGCAAGGGTCATGGCCAGGCCGGCGGCCTTCGATGCGCGTGCGGGCGCCATAGAGGCGAACAGCAGCAGCACGGCGGCGCTCAGCGGCGGCCCGACGCTCTTCACCAGGAAGATGAGGGCCAGCAGCGCGCCGTCGTCTCGCGGGGCGGCCGTCGTCAGGGCGATAGACCCTGCGACCAGCCCGATGCAGCCCAAGGCCATTCCCCGGCGCAGGATGGCGCTCGAAAGGCCGTATACGGCTGCCCGCCGCCGTTCGCGTCGACGTGCCGCCAGGCAAAGCAGCAGGAAGAACAGCAGGTAGGCAGCCAGGGATGTTCCGCGTATGGAAAGGTAGTCGCCCGGGGGAGCCGCGAGGCAGAGCACGGCGTAGTCGCACGTCCAGGCGCCTGTGAACATGAGGATGAGGCAACACGACGAGGCGAGGACGGCCGGCGGGGCGACAAGCGGGCTCGGCCCGACGGGCGCCGCGGTCCGCTTCGAGGCGGTATCGGCCACGGTCTCCTCCCTTCAGCCGCGCCGTTTCATGACGAATGCCCAGTATAACCCATCGCCCATCCCGTCACACCCCTTTTGGGCGTAATGGGCGCCGCGGGAGAAAACACCCATGGGGGGCGTAGGTGATACGCGCACGCAGCGATATGGTGCGCTTAGCTTGAACGTTATCCAAAACGGATCGGGCAAGCGGCGAGCCAGGGCTCTGAATGCGGCGCGGAGGGCGCCGGTGGCGACTACAAGGAGGATGCCGACCATGGAAACCAAGACCGACTTCACCAAGACCGATTCGTGCGTGCCGAGCGGGCTGACGCGCCGTAGCTTCCTCGTGGGCGTGGGCGCCCTCGGCGCATGGGCGGTGCTGGGCCTGAACGGCTGCGCTCCGTCGGGCGCGTCGAAGGGCGGCGACGATGCCGCCGGCTCGGATGCCATGGACGAAACGTTCGACGCTGTGATCGTGGGCACCGGCGGCGCAGGGCTTTCCGCTGCTATTGCCGCCCATGACAAGGGACTTTCCAACGTGGTGGTGCTGGAGAAGATGGGCGTGGCCGGCGGCAACACCAACTTCTCGTCGAGCGGCATGAACGCTTCGGAAACCAAGTTCCAGAAGGCTCAGGACATCGAGGACAGCAACGAGCTGTTCGCCACGGAAACCCTGGACGGCGGTCACAACACCGGCGACGAGGAGCTGGTGCAGTTCATGTGCGACAATTCCGCGGGAGCCATCGATTGGCTTGACAGCCTGGGCATCCCCCTGGACAACATCACGCTGACTGGCGGCATGTCGGTCAAGCGCTGCCACCGTCCTACCGACGGATCGGCCGTGGGGCTCACGCTGGTGCCGGGTCTGATGGCGGCCGTGAACGAGCGCGGCATCCCCGTGCGCATGAACTGCGAGGCCACCGAGCTTCTGACGGACGACAGCGGCGCCGTGGTGGGCATCAAGGTGAACGAGAACGGCAAGGAGAAGAACCTGGGCGCGCAGGCGGTCATCCTGGCGACCGGCGGCTTGGGTGCCAACCAGGAGATGGTGACGAAGTACCGTCCCGACCTGGCCGGCTACGTTACCACCAACCAGCCCGGCGCAACCGGTGACGGCTACGTCATGGCCGAGAACGCAGGCGCCGAGCTCATCCAGATGGACCAGATCCAGATCCACCCCACGGTGGAGCAGGAGACCTCCACGCTGGTTGCCGAGGGCGTGCGCGGTGGCGGCGCCATCTTGGTGAACGCCGATGGCAACCGCTTCTTCGACGAGATGTCCACCCGCGACAAGGTGTCTGCGGCCGAGCAGGAGCAGCCGGGCGGCTATGCGTGGTGCATGTTCGACCAGCAGGTGTACGACAACAACAAGGCCATTGCCAAGTACGACAGCGCCGGCATTGTGACCACGGGCTCCGATGTGGCCGACCTTGCACAGAAGCTCGACATGGACCCGGCCACGCTGCAGGCCACCGTCGACGCCTACAACGCCATTACCGCCGACGGCGCGACCGACGAGTTCGGCCGTACCGAAGGCTGCATCGTCTTCGAGCCGGGCGCCATGTACGCCATCAAGGTGGCGCCGGGCATTCACCATGCCATGGGCGGCATCCGCATCAACACCCGCAACGAAGCGCTGGACGCGGACGGCAATCCCATCCCCGGTCTGTACGCAGCCGGCGAGGTGACCGGCGGCATCCACGGCAACAACCGCATCGGTGGCAACGCCGTGTGCGATATCGAAGTGTTCGGCAAGAACGTTGGTGAAGTGGTCGCCGAAGCCCTCGCCTAGGGCAATCCTCCTTTTCGGCGGTTGCGGATACGAAAGGGGCGGCGCGTGCGTGCCGCCCCTTTCGGTTGCATGGGGCCGCGGCGGCTGCGGGACTGGTGCGGCCGATCGCTTTAGGTGTGGGGTGCCGGCGATGCGCCGTCGGAGGCGCCGCTCGTCAGCCCCGCCAGGCCGCCGCCTCGCGGGCTGCTGAAAATTCGCGGGGGCTGTTGGGGGCAGGCCGACTACAATAGGCCCGCGACCGCAGTCGCCTTGCGCCGCAGCAAGCTTGCGCGGGCGCGGGCGGCCGCGCATTCTGTTCGCGGCTGCTCACGAGGGGCGCCGGCGCAGACGAGAGAAGGAGGCCCTATGGGCAGCACAGGTGGCGCGTCGGACGGCAACGGCATGTCGGGTACGGCAGGCGCGGCGGGGGAGGGCGCACCTGGCACCGGACGCGCAGATTATGAGGAGTGGGTGACGCTCAACGGCGATCGGCAGAACATCGCTGTACTCTCCGAGGACGTGTCCAACCCGGTCATCCTGTTCGTCCACGGCGGTCCTGGCATCTGCGACCGCCATTGGGTGCGGCACTACCAGTCGGGGCTCGCGAAGGACTACACGCTGGTGTTCTGGGACCAACGCGGTTCCGGCAAGAGCTACACGAAGGCTGTCAAGCAAAGCGTTCCCCAGGTAGAGCAGTACATCCAGGACGCGAAGGTGCTGGTGGAGTACTTGTGCGAGAAGTTCGGTCAGGACAAGATCGTGGTAGCCGGGCACTCCTGGGGCACCGTCATCGGTGTGCCGCTGGTGCAGCGCTACCCCCAGCACATCGCCGCCTACATCTCCCAGGGCCAGGTGGTCAACGGGCCCGAAAACGAGCGCATCTCCTACGAGTTCTGTCTGCGTGAAGCGAAAGCCGCCGGCGACGAGAAGGCCATTGCGGCCCTGGAGGGCAACGGCCCGGTGGAGGGGGTCTATCCCTCCGCGAAGGCCATGCGCGCCCAGCGCGACTGCCTGGTGCGCTACGGCGGGTCGGATTACCAGGACCGCAGCGGCCTGATTCCCTCGCTGCTGATTCCGCTGGTCAAGATGGAAGGCTACAAGCTTGCCGACATCCCGAAGTACGTGGCTGGCGCCCTGTACCTTTCCGATGTCATGTGGCCCCAGGTGGTGGAATGCAACTACGACGCGAGCGCGAGGGCCCTGGGGGTGCCGGTGCTCATGACCGTGGGCCGGCACGACTACAACACCCCCTTCGAGCTGGCCGAGGCGTGGTTTAGCAGCCTGGAGGCCCCCTACAAGGAGATCGTCTGGTTCGACGACTCCGCCCATTCGCCCATCAAGGAGGAGCCCGAGAAGTGGGGCCGGGCCGTGGAGGCGTTTCTAGAGAAGGTGGTGCAGCGATGAAGAGGGCGTTTACCAATGCGACGCTTCTGGACGGAAGCGAGGCCATGGAGCCGCAGCCCGGGTTCACCGTGGTGACGGACGGCCAGACCATAACCGCCGTGGCGCCCGATGGGGAAGCGGACCTGACCGGGTGCGAGGTGACCGACCTGGGAGGGCGCTACCTGCTGCCTGGCCTGGTGAACCTGCACGTGCATATTCCGGCCAACGGGCGTCCGCGCAAGAAGCCCATGGACGCGAAGAAGATCGTGCGCGTGGCCACGGCCAACAAGCTCACGCGAAAGTACGTCGAGCACATGTACAAGACCTACGTGCGCACCCAGCTGCATAGCGGCGTCACCACCATGCGCACCGTGGGCGGCGTGGAGAACTACGACACCTGGGTGCGCGACCTCATCGAGGCGGGCAAGGTGGAAGGGCCGCGCATCCTGGCGGGCAACATGGCGGTGTCGGTGCCGGACGGGCATATGGCCGGGTCGCTGGCTTACGAGGCAACCACGCCCGAAGAGGCCGCGGCTTTCGTGGGCCGCATCGCCCAGGACAAGCCCGACCTCATAAAGCTCATGATCACCGGCGGCGTGCTGGACGCCACCGAGAAGGGCGAGCCGGGCGTGCTGAAGATGGCTCCCGATCTGGTGAAAGCTGCCTGCGACGAGGCGCATCGTCTGGGGTATACGGTGGCAGCGCACGTGGAGAGCCCCGAAGGGGTGCGCGTGGCCCTGGAAAACGGCGTGGACACCATCGAGCACGGCGCCCTGCCCGACGAGCGCATCATCAACCTGTTCCGCGAGCGTGGCGCGGCCCATGTGGCCACCTTGTCGCCGGCGCTGCCCTACGCGCTGTTCGACCCGGCGGTAAGCCATGCCTCCGAGATGGAGCGCTACAACGGCCAGATCGTGTTCGACGGCATCGTGGCCTGCGCGAAGGCCTGCCTTGCCGCCGGCATCCCCGTAGGGCTTGGCACCGACACCGGCTGTCCCTACGTCACTCACTACGACATGTGGCGCGAGGTGAACTACTTCCGCACGTACTGCGACGTGACGCCGGCCTTTGCCCTGTACACCGCGACGAAGCGAAACGCCCAGATAGCGGGCCTGGGAGAGGTGACCGGCAGTATCGAGCCGGGGAAGGGCGCCGACATGATCGTGGTGGCGCAAAATCCGCTGGAGGACCTGTCGCGGCTGCGGCAGCTGGACGCCGTGGTGGCGCGCGGGCGCATGATCGATCGCCCCGTGGTGAAGAAGATGCCCCAGGTGGAAGCCGAGCTGGACAAGTTCCTGTAGGAAGGGCGCCTCGCGCGGGCCGATGGGCGGTGGGCAGTGCGGGCGATTTGCGAACGATGCCGAGCGCGCCCGGCCGTGCGCTTGCTTTGCAGCCGGCACCCCCCCGGTTGTTCCGAGCGCTGGTTGCGTTCTGGCTGTTCGCAGGTTTGCGGCTGGCCTAGGGGATGTAGTCGTAGGGCATGCGGCGGGCGACGGCGTAGAAGATGAGCAGGAAGGGGAGCGCCAACCACGGGAGCGCCACCAGGGCCGCCAGCGTGAGGGTGCGCGCTGCGTAGAATGCCGCTCGCCAACCGGTGGTGCGCTCGTGACTTTCACAGGTCATATGCACGAAGGCACCACCCGGCGTGCTTCCGTGGTTCACCCAGGGCACTACGGTTTCCAGAACCAGGAACAGTATCGCCGGCGTCAGCAGAAGCGCCCAGGCGGTGAGGCTGGATGCGTCGCTGGAGTCGACAACGCGGATGGCCTCGGGCAACGAGGTGGCGGCTGTGAACAGCTGCACGGCCACGATGACCGACCACAGGACCACGGCGCCCGCGCCCGTCAGCATAAGGTCGATCCACAGGGCCACGCAGCGGCGCACGAAGCCGGGATGCCTGTCGGTTTCCACAGGCTTTGGCGCGTCGGGCAGCACCTGCCCCAGGGCCGCTGCCGCCAGCCACCCGATGCCGCCGCCGAGGGTGTTGGTGATCAGGTCGTCCACGTCGAAGCAGCGGTAAGCGTAAGGGTACATGCCGAATATGCCAGTGAGCTGGGCTGTTTCCACCAGAAGCGACACGGCGAAGGAGAGAAGCACCGTTGTGCCCAGCCGCAGGCGCAGCAACCGTTTGGCGATGAAGCCCAGGGGCATGAAGAACACCGTGTTGAACAGCAGCTCGAACACGGCTCGCAGGCCGTCCTCCTGGATGTTGCCGATGAGCCCGAGCGGGTTGAAATTGGGCTCGATGCCGTAGGTGATGCCCGGGCCGGAGGTGCCGTCGGGCAGCGGCCACAGGGTGAAGCAACCGATGCCCAGCAGGTAGAGCACCGCCAGGTAGGTGCCGACGACCGAGCTTGCCCGCAGCCGCCCGTCGCGATGGTAGAGGTAGGCCAGGATGGGCAGCGTCAGCAGCAGCGAGAAGGCGGGCCATAGGGCAAAGGCGGCCTTGACGTTGCCGCTGTAGTTCGACAGGAATCCGGTTACGGCGCCCATGGGTGCGTCTCCTTCGGTGGTTTCGGGGCGGTCGGTGGCTCATGGCTGTTGACCAGGGAGTATAGCGGCGTTTTTCGAAGATGAGGGCAATGTGACAACAGAGTAAGCCAACTGTTCGCTCCCAGTAAGGCGCCCTGTGAAGGGTGAGCCGCAGCCGCTGCCCGCCGTTCGTCTTTCCTTGCATCCTTGCCGCCTTTCGCTTGCTCTTCGCTCCGTCATGTTCTTCGCTGCGGGCTGGCAGCCCCTTCACCCGCCGCACTTCGTTTCGCGCCCTTTCACGTCTGCACGTTCTTCCGGGCGCGCACTTTCGCCCCCCTCGCAGCCGCTTGCGGTGCACGGCTTTCCCTTTCCGCCACGTTGCCGGCCGCATTAGGGTTTCTGTTACAATGGCGCTCATCTTTCGACGATGCGCGTGGGCTGGGCGCACTGTGCAGACGATGGGGGCTACAAGTGAGCGAAACGACTGTTGAACTGGGTATTCGTGACGACATAGACGAACTTTTGGCGCTTTACGAGACGGTGCAGCAGGCGGTGGCAGGCACCGACAACGATCCGCTGTGGAAGGTGGGCGTGCACCCGTGCCGTGCCCAGCTTGAGGCGGCTGCTGCGGGCGAGACGCTGTTCGTGCTGCGCAAGGACGGGCGCATAGCCGGCGCCATGGTGGCAGACGAGTCCATTACCCCCGGTTACGAGGCTGTTCCCTGGAACGTGCAGGCGGCGCCGGGCGAGTTCGCCACGGTGCACCTGTTCGCCATCCATCCCGATTTCCGAGGCCAGGGGCTTGCCCGGCCGTTTCTTCAGGCGGTGGAGAGAGCGGCTCGCGAGCGCGGGTACAAGGCCGTGCGGCTGGACACGCTGGTCACGAACCTGGGCGCCCAGCGCACCTACGAGCGCCTCGGCTACGCCAACATGGGCCGCCATCACCTGACCTACGGCACCTACATCGACACCGACGAGCCGCGCTTCGTCCTGTTCGAGAAAGCGCTGTAGTTTTTATCGAAGGCGCTGCTGCGTCTCCTGGCCGTTTTCGCCGTCTTCCTGCACTTTTGCCGGCTGCGCCCTTGCCGCCTGCGCCCCACCCATTGGCTGCCGAGCTCGAACCGCGGCTGTCTCGCCGTTCCATTTCCTGTCGTTTGCAGCGACGTCGCCTCCCCGCGTGTGCCCCCCTCTCTGGTGCGCCCCGCAGCCGCCCCCGGCGGCCGTTGCCTCTCTCGCCTCCGCCCGCCCTTGCCCCCAGCCGCCGTCGCCTCCCCGCGTGCCTCCGCTCGCCCTTGTCCCCGACGACCGTCGCCTCTCTCGCGTGCGCCTCCGCCCGCCATCGCCTCCCGCGTGTGCCCTCCTGGTGCGCCCCGCCCCCGGCGGCCGTTGTCTCTCTTGCCTCCGCCCGCCCTTGCCCCAGCCGCCGTCGCCTCTCGCGTGCGCCTCCGCCCGCCATCGCCTCCCGCGTGCGCCCCCCTGGTGCGCCCGGCAGCCGCCCCCGGCGACCATTGCCTCTCGCGTGGGCACATTCCCGGTGTGAAGCTATTGATTTTTGGACTTTCTGGTCACAAAAAAATGGACTTCTGACCTGCGATTTTCTGCAAATCACCTGGTCATATGAGCAAAAACGTCCGCCAAATAATCCGAAATTCAATAGCTTTATCATGCAAGAGAGGTGCAGAGGGCCGCAAGCGGCCGCGGGACGGTGCGGAGGGGCGCAAGCGACCGCGAGGTGGAGCGAAGGGGCGAGAGTAATCGCGAGGAAATACCGAAGAAGCGCAAGAAGTGGAGAAAATGTAAATCAAAGTTAACTTCGCAGAACAGCATTGACTCAGTCGGTGAGTTAGCTTAATCTAACAAATGTCAGCGGACGACAGTCGAGCAGGCAGCCAAACCGAAACTTGCTAGTGAGTGTCGAAGGCAAGCCGGCACGATCGGTACTCGGATGCAGCAGGGCGCCTCCTCTCCCTGGCTGCGAAAGGCCGAATCGCAAGTGCGACGCGCGTCCCGGACGTATTCCGATTTGCTGACCCGGCGGCGGTGGTTCTTCTCGTCTTACCAACCGTCGCACAGCATACCGGCGAGGGTTCTTTCCCCCTCTACCCTCGCCGGTCCCTTCTTTTGAATGAACCCTTCCGACCGAACATCTCGGGCTTTTGCGCGTTGCAAAATGTCGTGTGCAAGTGGTGTAGAGGGCCGTCCTCTGCGCCTGTTTTTTCCGCACGTCCCCCCGCATGCATTCCGTACGCGCCCCGCGCTCTCTATGCTGTCCCGCGCCGCCCTGCGCACGCGCGACGCTCATGTGCAGTATGGCGTATGCTCTGCGCCTGCCCCGCGCGTGCGCTGTCCGTGTGCCCCCTGTGCGCTCTCTGTGTCTGCCTGCGCTTCTTGTGCGCTCCCCGTGCATGGCCTGCGCGCGTCTCATCTTGTGCATGCCTCCCGATGCACGTGCCTCCTTCGTCCCCGCGCGTCCCCGTGCTGCTCTGTGCGTGCATCGTCCGTGCGCCCCTGCGTCCTCGCGCGTCTCCTGCACTGCCGCCTCTGCGCTGCTCTGCGCGCGCATCGTCCGTACACCCCTGCGCTCTCGCGCGTTTCCTACGCACGCCGCCTCTGCGCCACCCTGCGCTCCCGCGCCCTCTGCACATGTTCCATGCGCGCGTTCCCCGCGTACATGCCCCGTCGTTTCCGGCTGCGGCTTTTTGGCTGAAAATGACGGCTTTGCATAAGGAAAACGCTCCCTACATATGCAAAGCCGGAAAAACTAGCCTTTTGAAGATGCAAAACCGAAGATTTCAGCCACCGCCGATGCAAAAGCGGAAAAACCAACCAAAACGTCGCGCTCGGCCGCCAAATAGGAGGGCGGACGCGAGCACATAGGGAGGATGCGGCGGCTGAGGGCCGTCGCTATCGAACGCGAGACGGTTCTCCGAGGCGCAAAAGCATGGCGAGATGCGCCTCGCCGAAGTTGCCGTCGAACGCGGGGTCGAGCGGTTTTCTGAGGAGTCGCTATCGAGCGAGGGACGGCTCCCCTGCGCATTTCGCTGATTCGCCAAGGGGCGCCCGCTGTTGCCCGTGCCGTCTGCGGGCGGTCGTTTGGCGCACAGAACTGCCCCTCGGGCACCCCCGTCGGCGCGGGCGTCTGTAACCGATGACGGTTATGGCAACCGAAACGTGCCATAACCGTCATCGGTTACATGAAATCGTACATAACCGTCATCCGTTACAGCGGTTTTTGCCATAACCGTCATCGGTTACATTGGCAGGCCAGGAGGGTGATTTGCGGCTGCCGTTGGCTACGGTCGCGCGGATGCGCAGCACGGCGCGCGCAGCACGGGGCACACGGCACGGGGCGCGCAGCACGGGGCACACGGCACGGGGCGCGGCACAGGTGCACCCGGACGATGTGCAGGGAAATTTGTGCCGGGTGAGCAGGTACACAGCACGGGGCGTGCAGCATAGGAACGCAGGGATCGCACGGCATAGGTGCACACGGGGCGTGCAGCATAGGAGCGCGGGGATCGCACAGCATAAGTGCACAGGGGGCGTATAGCGCAGGAGTGCGGCGGCTTTCCGCATTGCTGCGGTCTCGCGCTGCCTCTCTCATGAGTAGCCGTAGCGTTTCCGCATGCCCCACAGCAGTCCTGCGGAAACGACGAAGGTGATCGCCTCGGCTATAGGCACGGCAACCCACACGCCGGTGACTCCCAGCATGCCCGGCAGCACCAGCAATGCGGCGGGGACCAGGCCGAAGGTACGCAGAAACGAGATGAGAGCCGAGGGCGCGCCGTTGGAAAGCGCGGTGAATGCCGCCGATGCGAATAGGTTCGTGCCCGCGAAGAGAAAGCTGGCGGAGAATAGGCGCAGGCCGTCGCTGGCCAGCTGATTGACCTCATGGCCTTCGGGGGCGAACAGGCAGGCAACGGCGGGCGCTCCTGCAAGCGACAGCAGGCTCGCTGCGACAGATGCCGCCCCGACGCACAGCAGGCACGAGCGGAACACGCGGCGAAGGGTCGTCCGGTTGCAGGCTCCGAAATTGAAGGCGATAACCGGGGCGCACCCCATGGAGAACCCGATGAAAATCGTCGAGACCATGAACTGCGCGTAGATGATCACCGTGACGGCCGCAACGCCATTCTCGCCAATGAGCTGCACCATCACGGTATTGAACATGAGCGTCGTCACCGCGGCCGCCGTTTGCCCCACCAGTTCCATCCACGAGGGAACATCGTCGGGCGAAGCGAAGCGCAGTCGGGTCGTCCGATCGGCTGGCGGCTGCGACGCGAACTCGTCCGCGAGCAGCGCCGGCAGCTGGAGCGGATAGAGCGCGCTTCCGCGGCGGAATCGGCACGGTGGCTGCTTGTAGCCGATCTTGAAGGCGCGGGTGAAGGCTTGCTGGCTGCCGAAACCGAATTCGATGGCGATGTCCACGATGCGTCGGTCGGTGAGGGCCAGCTGTCGCGCGGCTTCGGTCAGCCGCCTGCGCCAGATGTAGGCGGATGCGGTGATGCCGAGGGATTCGACGAAGCGGCGATGTAGGTGATATTTCGAGTAGTGGGACGCCTGCGCGATGACGTCCAAGGTCAGTGGTTCGCTCAGGTGCGCCTCGATGTACGCCACCGCCGCTTGCGGGCCCTGGAGGTTTCGAGTGCTTGCGCGCTGCACGATGCAGCGCCCCGTGGTGGTCTGGGCGCCCATCTGGCCCGGATTCGCCGCCGTGCGCGGATTGCTTGTCATTCCGTTTCACCTCCTCTCACAGCTTAGGCGTTTCGGTTGCGGCGGTTTTTACCCATGTTGCGGTTTTGACGCGGCATGCGGTGCGCGGGTGCGCGGGTGCGTGGCGTGCCAGCTAGCTGCCGTGGCAGCCGAGTGTCGCGAAATGCCAGCAAGGGTGCTGGCCGGCACAGCTTCGGCGTCAAGCGTTTGTGCGCGCTGGCCGGCTCTGCTACAGTGCAGCCCGACGACCAAGCTACGCCGAAGGAGACAGCATGGACATCGAGACGACCGATCCGACCGAGGCGCCGGAGGGCATGCCCGATCTGAGCGACGAGCGGCTGGCGGCCCAGATTCCGCTTCGCCATTCCGTCCGCAGCTTCACCGATAGGCGTATCGAAGGGCAGACGCGCGCGGCGCTTCAGCGCTTCGTCGACGAGTGCAACGAGCGCAGCGGTCTGTCGCTTGCGCTGTGCACCGACGAGCCCGGAGCGTTCTCCAGCCTGTTGGTTCGCTACGGCTTGTTCCGCAATGTGCGCAATTATATCGCCTGCATCGGTGCGCAGGATCAGGACCTGCAAGAGCGAGTCGGCTATTGGGGGGAGCGCTGCGTCTTGGCCGCGCAGGCGTTGGGGCTGAACAGCTGCTGGGTGGGGCTAACATACAGCAAGAAGAAGGTTGCTGTTCCTATTTCAGCTGGTCAGGAACTTGTTTGTGTTATTGCGCTCGGATACGGCACCATGGCGGGAAAGCCGCATAAGTCGAAGCGCGTCCTGCAGGTGGCGCCCGGGGTGGAGGGGAGCCCCGACTGGTTTCGCCGCGGCGTGGAAGCGGCGCTGCTGGCCCCTACGGCGGTGAACCAGCAGAAGTTCGCGATTTCGCTGGATGGCGACGAAGTGCGGTTCCAAAGCGAAGGCGGCGCCTACACGAAGGTCGACCTAGGCATAGTGAAAGCCCACTTCGAGCTGGGGGCGATGCGGTAGGGGGACGCAGACGCCCGGGCGCACCTGAGTGCATGCGGCGGTTCTCCGTACGCAGGTGCGGGTGGTTGCGCAGCGGATGCTCGTGCGCCCGCTTCGGGGAGCATCGTCTTGGTGCCCTCCCGAAGCGGGCGCACTCGGCGCTTTGCTAGGCGACGGGAGTCACGAGGGGCTTTCCGTCTTTGTCCACCAGCACGGTCAAGCCGCAGCCGCTTGTCATGGACGACGATGCCAAAAGGTAGTTGACCCCCGTTTCGGTATCCACGATCAGCTGACGCACGTTGATGACGCCCTCGGATTCCTGCACCATGAATCGCTCTTCCTTGGCCATTGCTTGTCCTTTCTCTCTTTTTGGGTACTGCATGGAAAGCGGCCAGGCAGCGAATGCGCTGCCGGTCGGCTCCCGAGGCGGCGGATATGATAGTCAAAGGATTATGGTTGTATCGCGTGAACAGGGAATCGCCGTTGTCGAAAGTCTTTGACAAGCGCCTCTGATCAGGCGATTCGCGAAACCCATGCCCCTTTGCGAGAGGGAGCCAAGGAAACGGAAGCCCTGGAAACGAAGGTCCTGGAAGCGGATAACCCAGGAAGCGGACGCCCCGGAAACGAAGGTTCCGGGAACGGAAGTGCTGGAGCACGGCGCAGAGAGGCTGGCTCCGTGTTAGTTTGCGCGCTTGTAACGGATGACGGTTATGGCACGTTTCGGTTGCCATAACCGTCATCCGTTACGCAAAATCGTACATAACCGTCGTCCGTTACAGTATTTTTTGCCACAACCGTCCTCCGTTACATCGCTGCCTTGGGAGGCGGAGGCAGCTTGCGGCTGCCATCGGCCGCATTATCGCCTTAGGAAGAGGCGGTGACTCGCGGCCGTCGTCGGTTGCGTCGCTACCCCAGGAGGCGGCTCGCGGCTGCCATCCGCTACATCGCTACCCCAGGAGGCGGGGCTGGCTCGCGGCTGCTGCCGGATGCGCCGGCGGGCCCGAATTCCACTTCGCCATCCGGGGCGGAGTGCGGCGGCGGCCATGTGTCGTGCGCTTTGCCCGCGTCTTTCGGGCCGGAAGCTTTTCGCCCCTTTCGCGGTATACTTGTCCCCGAAGGTAAAAACACGACCCCGTCGGGTAGTCGGGGTGCGGCCGCGTTCTTGCGGCGAGCCGTCAGTAACCTGCCTCCTTGGTTGTCCCTCCTTCAGGTTTGCCATCGACATAAAGGAGGAACAGCGATGAGCCTGTGCAAACTCACCGTGCGCTTCGAGGAGCCGTTCTGGATCGGCCTCATCGAGCGCGAGGACGGCGACAGCTACAGCGTGGCGAAGCACGTCTTCGGAGCGGAGCCCACGACACCCGAGGTGTTCGATTTCATTCGCGATCACTGGAACGACCTGCGCTTTACCCACGAGATTCAGGTCGAGGTTGGGGAATCCAAACGCATCAACCCCAAGAGGCTTCGCCGCATGATCGAGAAGGAGATGCAATCGGCTGTTGGGCGCGGAACCAAGGCGCAGCAGGCCCTCTCGGAACAGCGCGAGGCAGCGGCGGAGGCCCGCGCGGCGCTTTCCCGGCAGCAGAAGGAAGAGCGAAAGCGCGAACGGTTCGCCAAGCGAGCAGAGAAGCGCAAGAGGAAGCATCGTGGCCGCTAGCGGGCGAGGGCGAGCTGGCGGCGCTGGCGGGGGGGCGGCGCTGGCGCGGCGAGGGCGGACGGAGCAGCGACGGTCGGGCGGCGTAGCGGACGACGCTGAGTGGCGGACGGCTGCGTGCGGGGCGTTGGCGAGCGCGAGCGGGTGGTGCTGGGGCGGGCGGCTCTGGGGGCGAGTTGGTGGCGAGACCGCTATTGGTCGCTCAAATCCTATTCGCGCACCGGGTTTAGCTATAATGTGTGCGCAAGGGGACAGGCTGTTTCGGCCGCACAAGATGCGAGCTTTACTGGTGAGGCCAGGTCTATCGTGAACGGAAGGACCTGCTGTCCCGTATGCGGGGGCGGGCGTGAGCGAAAAGCGTGCAGCGCGATGCGCAAGAACGCTTCCATCCACCGAGGAGTGGGCTTCGCCCCCCATGCGAAAGCGGGGGCACTTGAAGGAGGAGCGTACTTTGTCCCCGCGCGAAACTCGGGGAGGCACCCGAAGGAGGAACTGCTTTGATAATGTCCAACAGCGGGGGAAATCTCGGGACCGCAACCGGCCTTGCCGTCGGCCTTTTTGCCAGCTTCCCCTGCGAAGGTGCGCGGGTGGCATCATGAAAAGGGTGCTGATCGTCGAGGACGAGCGCGAGCTGGCGCAGCTCATGGGCCGCGCGTTCGAGGCGGACGGCATCGCGGCCGTTATCGCCGGAAGCGCCGAGGAGGCGTACGACCTTCTGACCAGCGCCGTCTTCGACTGCCTGATGGTGGACGTGAACCTTCCGGGCGACGACGGCTACGCCCTCTGCCGCAACCTGCGCGAGCGCAGCGGGGTGCCCGTGGTGTTCGCCTCGGCGCGCATCGAGCCCGACGCGCGCATCCTCGCCCTGGAGGAAGGGGGCGACGCCTACCTCTCCAAGCCGTTCAGCCTGCGGGAAATGCTCGCCCAGGCGAAGGCGCTCATGATGCGGCCCGAGCGGAAGACCGGCGCCGATGAGGCCGTGCTCTCCGCCGGTCCGTTTCAGCTTGATGGCAGGGCCAAGACCATTCGCAAAGACGGTCGGCTGATCGCCCTGTCGCCCCGGGAATTCCAGCTCGCGTCGGCCCTCATGGGCAGCGCCGGCCAAAGCCTCAGCCGCGACGCCCTTCTGGCAAGGGTTTGGGGCGCCTTTGCCGAGGTGGAGCCGCAGACGGTCTCCGTCCACATGAGCTGGCTTCGCGCCAAACTTGAGGACGACCCGGCTCACCCCGTTTACTTCAAGACCGTTCGCGGCGAGGGCTATCGCTTCGATCTTCCCGAGGGCGATCGCTGATGGCGAAGCAGGGAGAACGCCTGACGAAGCGGCTTGCCGGCGCGGCCCTGGCCTCTGCGCTTGCCGTCGTTGTTGCGGCTGCTTTGGGCATCGCGGTTGTCGCCAACGGCGGCGAGGATGCGCTGCGAAGCCAAGTGGTCGAACTCAACGACGTCCGGCAGGAAATCGCGGAAACTGCGCCCGACGGCCGCGACGGTTCCCTGCAGGTGGCCGACCAAGCGCTCGCAAGCGCCCAAGATGCGCTGCGGGATGCCGCCGAATCTCGCAACGACGCGGCGGCCGGCGCCGTGGCGCTCACCGCGCTCGTCTCCGTTGCAGCCCTCGCGTTTTTGGCCATCTACCTGCACCGCGCGGTGGCGCGACCTTTCACGCGGCTGGAGGGCTTCGCCGAGGAAGTGGCATCCGGCAACCTGGATGCGCCGCTTGCCTATGAGCGGTCCAACCCCTTCGGCAAGTTCACCTGGGCGTTCGATCACCTTCGCAAGGAACTCGACCGCGCTCGGAAGGACGAGGAACGCGCGAGGGAAGACCACAAGGCCGCGCTCGCCTCGCTCTCCCACGACCTGCGCACCCCGCTCGCGTCCCTTAGGGCCTATGCGGAGGCCCTGGACATGGGGCTGGTGAACTCGGAGGAGGAGCGAGCGGAATACGAGCGCGCCATCATCCGAAAATGCGACGAGGCCTCATCTCTGGTGGAGGACCTGTTCCAGCATGCGCTCTCGGACATGGATCGCATCGCGGTGGCCTGCGAGCCCGTGCAGGCGGCCCCCATCGTGAGGCGCTGCGCCAGCGACTCATCTGGCCTGGCCCAGATTTCCTGCCTGCGCGTGGACGATGCCCGCGTGGATGCCGACGAGGCGCGGCTCGCTCAGGCCATCGACAACCTCATCGGCAACGCCATCAAGTACGCACGCGGTTCGGCCATCGATATCCAGGCCACGGCCGAGAACGGGCTGTACACGATAGCGGTGCGCGATTACGGGCCGGGCATGCCGCCTGAGGACCTGCCGTTTGCCACCGAGCGCTTCTATCGGGGCGCGAACGCGTCGGACAAGCCGGGTTCGGGGCTGGGGCTCTACATCTCGTCCTATCTGGCAGAACGCATGGGCGGCCGCCTGCACCTGGTCAATACCCACCCGGGGCTCAAGGCCACCATAGAGCTTCCCCTTTTGCCCTGAGCCGCAAGCGCTGTGCGCCTTAATGATTCCTTAATGGCCGGCTCTCTATGATGGGGCCGACGGCGCACAAGGGAAAGGACCAACCATGCGCGAAACCATACTCTCGACGCGAAAACTGTCGAAGACCTACGTAGCAGACGGCGTGCAGGCCCACGTTTTGGGAAGCGTCGGCCTTGAGCTCTACAAAGGGGATTTCACCTCGATTATGGGCCCTTCGGGCTCGGGAAAGTCCACGCTGCTCTACTGCCTCTCGGGCATGGATGCCCCCACTTCAGGCGAGGTCATCTTCGAAGGGGAGGACATCGCCCGCCTTGGGCAGGGCCGGCTCTCCGAGCTGAGGGCGCAGCGTTTCGGGTTCGTCTTTCAAGCGGCGAACCTCGTGAGCAACCTCACCCTGTACGAGAACATCGCCGTGCCCGGCTATCTGAAGCGGGGGCGCAGCGCCTCTGCGACGAGGCGCGCCACCGACGAGCTGATCGCGCGCATGGGGCTTTCCGAGGTCGCCTCGCACCTTCCCAGCCAGGCGTCCGGCGGCCAGAAGCAGCGCTGCGCTGTGGCCCGCGCGGTGGTGAACGAGCCGGCCATCGTGTTCGCTGACGAGCCCACCGGCGCCCTCAACCGAGCGAACAGCCTGGAGGTGCTCGACCTTCTGGGCGAGCTCAACCGCGACGGCATCAGCATCCTCATGGTGACCCACGATGTGCGCAGCGCCGTCCGCGGCAACCGCGTGCTCTACTTCGAGGACGGCGGCATCCGCGGTGAGCTGGAGCTGGCGCCTTGGGATCCGGCGCTCTCCGGCGACGAAGCCTACGTTCGCGAGCGCGAGGCCATGGCAAGCGCCTGGCTTGCGTCGCTTTCCTGGTAGGGGGTGTGCCATGGAACCGTTGCGCACGCTTGTGCTCGCAGGGTTGCGCAAGGACAAAGGGACGTTCGTCGGCCTCGCACTGCTTTTGTTTCTCGCCTCTCTTGCGCTGACGCTGATCACCAGCCTTTTCGTTGATCTTTCCGCGCGCGAGGAGGCCTTGCTCGACCAGGTTGCGGCGGGGGATGTTTTCGCCAATGACCTGGTCTCGAACCTCACCGACGAGGACGTTCAAGAGATAGAAGCGCTTCCCGAAGTGAAGGAGGTGAAGGTGACGGAAGCCTTCACGGCTCCGACCCGTGTCGAGGACGCTCAAGGAAACGAGATTGTTAAAAGCTCGCCGCCATTGGTGAACGTCTACGAAGCTTGGGGCTCATCCCTTGAATTCAATATTATCACCGACGACCTCTCGTCGTATCACCGCGATCGAAAGGGGCCGGCGGATGGCGAGGCCTACGTTCGCGTTGCGGAGCGCACCCTGCGCAATGTGCAGGTAGGCGATTTCATCGTACTTGACATCGGCGGGCGGGAGACCTCTCTGCGCGTCGCGGGATTCTATGAAGATCCGCAGCTGGGGACGCCCTTCATGGAGATGAAGCGCTACCTGCTGTCCTCCGGCACCTTCGATGAGCTGTTGGCGGAAATTGAGGAGACGGCCGCATCCGACGTGGGAGTTGCCAGCGGTGCCACGTCCGCGGAGAAGGCGGCGTACCCCATCAGGGAGATCAACGTGATGCTGACGCCCGAGGCGCGCTCCCAGGGCATCGATGGGCATGACCTGACGCAGCTGATCGACGACAAGACTTCGTGGGGCGAATCCCCGCACACGCTCTTCTCCCGGCAGACCCTCGCCGGCTACAGCCTTCTGGTGGTGCAGGTCATCACCGCGGTGCTCGCCGTGTTCTCGCTTATCCTGTTCGTGGTAGCCCTCATCCTGTGCCTGCACACGGCGTCCTCGAGCATACAGAGCGGCTATGCCGACTGGGGCGTTCTGAAAGGGGTGGGGCTTCCGCACAATGCGCTCCGTAGGGCCCTCGTCATGCAGTATGCGTTCGCCGCACTCATTGGCCTCGTCCTCGGCTTCGTCGCGGGCTGCCTTCTGGAGCCGCTCTTCTGGCCGGTGTTCTTGCTCATCACGGGAATCCTCGTAGTTGAGGCGTCCTTTCCTTGGATGGGCCTTTGCTGCTGCGCCGCCCTGTTGGCGGCCCTCGTGGTATGCGTTGCCGTAATGACCCGCAAGATAGGGCGCATCACGCCTTTGGCGGCACTCCGGCAAGGCGATGGCGACATCCGCTTCTCGCCACGCGGGGCGAGCGCGATATCGGGCAGCTGCTTGAGGGCATCGCTGGCATGGCGCGCAATCGTATCTGAGAAGGGGCGCTATGCGAGCATCGGCATCTGCTCGCTGCTGCTGTGCGCCTTCGTCACGCTGAGCTTTGGGATCGGCGGCGCAGTTGCCGGCAATGACGCGGTGTACAAGGCCTTCGGCGTGTGGAAGAGCGACGGCTCGGTTCGCTTCGACGGGCAGGAGGTGAGCCTTGACGAGGTTCGCGAGACCATAGAGAGCGTCTCTCCTATCACGCGCGAGTGGGAAGAGAGCGTAGCGGTGCTCAACCTAAACGGCGAGGCGTGCACTTTCGCCGGGGTTTCCGATACGGATGTTGTGGAAGAGGCGTCCATCGTCTCGGGACGCGCGCCAAAGCACGCCAATGAGGCGCTTGTGGGATTGAGCCTTGCCCGCGCCAAGGGGCTCTCGGTGGGCGATGAGCTGCAGGTGGAGAAGGGCAACGGCGAGGAGCGAACCTATATCGTGAGCGGGCTGCTCTCGTCGGTGTTCAATGGCGGCAACAGCGTCGTTCTCACCTATGAGGGGCTTCAGGAGCTGGTGGAGCTGAAGCCGGAATCGGAAGCCTCTGGCATTTCGCGCCAATATCAGCTGGCCGATCCCGACAAGATCGACGAGGTGGTAGAGGCGCTTGCAAGCCGATTCGGGGATAGCGTTGACACCGAATTGACCGGGCTGTTCGAATCGGCCTCGAACTTGCTCCCGCTCGTCAGGGACATGATGACGATTATGGGCTATGTCATGTCCGCCTTCGCGCTGGTTCTTGCCTGCGTTGCCGTGATGCTGGTCAGCAGGCGAACGCTCCTCTCCGAGCGCCGAGATATGGGCGTCTATCGCGCTATGGGATTCACGGTGGCCTCATTGCGCGCCTCGTTCGCGCTGCGCTTTCTCGGCGTGTCGGCGGTAGGTGCCCTGGCGGGGTCGGCTCTTACGATGGCAGCTGGGGGCGCTCTGATCAGCTCGCTGTTCGGCCTGTTCGGCGTCGGCGCGTTCAGCCTCGCGCTGCCTGTTTGGGAGGCGCTCGCCATCAGCGCGGCCTTCGCCCTCGCCTTCGCCCTTTCGGCCTTCGGAATGTCAAGGAGAATCAAAGACGTTAGCGTCCGCGAGCTCGTTGTGGAGTAACGTCCGCCGAGTTCGGGGAAATCACCGGCGGCACCTGGGTAGACGTCTGCAAGCTTCCCGCATAACGGAGCCGTTTGCGGCGGGAGCCAGGTGCCTTAGCCGGGCCTCTTCCGAACGCGAGACAAGCCGGAACGGCTTCGTGCACGCAGGGCCTAGTCGCGCTGTGGGCTGATCTGCTCTACGGCGGCCTGCTTGTCGGCGAGTGCGAAGCCGCGCGCCAGCTCCGCGATGCCGGCTATGATGAGCGCCATCCCGACTCCTAGCAGCCAGTTGAACGGATCGCCCCACAAAACCATGCCGATAACGGCCGTCGCCACGGTTCCGATGCCTCCCCAGAGCCCGTAGGTAAGCCCGATGGGAAGCCTCATCAGTACACGGGAAAGCATGAGGAACGAGGCCGCATACGCGACGATGGTGGCCAGAGCCCAAAGCGCATTCTCATCGAGCAGTCGTCTCGCCGCGATGCGCAGAAGAGGTAGAAGGCCAGCAGGGTGCCGAACGGCACGACCTCCAAGAAGACCCATATAGGCATCGCTTCGCTGTAGTGCGCTATGAGCGCCCCCGTGTACTCGCCGGCGGAGCCGAGCTTGCCGATGCGACCCTTGAGGTTCCGCTCGATGCTCGCGCGATAGCCTTTCACTTGCGACTGCATGAAGTCCGCGAGGAAAAATGGGACCAACGCTGTGGACATTGGGCGAATCACGTTAATGGACCATCGGGCGACGCCCGTGGCTTTGCCGCGGAGGACTGCTTGGGCTTGACAGTTTTTTGACTTTTCCGTCTTATGATTCCCAGGATTGGAGGCAACAGCATGACCCAAAAGATTCTCGTGGTTGATGACGAGCCCATGCTCACCGACCTGCTGGACGCGCACCTGACCCAGCGCGGATATTTGGTTTGCAAGGCTAACAACGCAGAAGAGGCCCTGGCGAAGCTGGGTTTGAAGCCCGATCTTATCTTGCTGGACATCGGCATGCCGGGGACAGACGGGCTGCAGCTGTGCCAGACTATCAGGAGCCATGTAGGCTGCCCTATTTTGTTTCTTACGGCACGTATCGCCGAGCAGGACAAGGTTGACGGCCTTGCAGTCGGCGGGGACGACTACATCACGAAGCCCTTCAGCCTGCGAGAGCTGACGGCGCGCATCGAAGCGCACCTGCGCCGGGAGGCCCGGGGACGCCAAACATCGGAAGTGGTGGCCGCGCAGGGCCTCCTCATCAATCGGTCCCAGCGGAAGGTGTTCTTCGGGGATCGGGAAATAGCCTTCTCGAAGCGGGAGTTCGACATCTTGGTTCTCCTGGCGTCCCACCCCAACCAGGTTTTCGACCGCGAGCGCATTTACGCGGCGGTATGGGGTATCGACGGCCAAGGGGATGCCGGCGTCGTCAAAGAGCACGTGCGCAAAATACGCCAGAAGCTCTCGGAGGCCTGCGGCAACGAGCCCCTTGAAACGGTCTGGGGAATGGGGTACCGGTGGAAGGCATGAAGAAGAAGTCGCTCAAAGGCGAGTTCGCCCGCACCGTGGCGGTGACCATGCTCGCCGTTGCTCTGGCCAGTGGCCTCGCGATCTTCGGCTGCAGCCAGCTGCAGAAATCCATTCTGCCGGATTCCAACGAGGCGTGGCTCACCCAGAGGATCACTGCCGCCGACGGCACGGTCTCGGAAGCGACCACCCGAGTTGAGATCGGCGGACAGGCGCAGTCGCTCGGCCGTCTTGTCCAGGACGGCGCGGAAGGCGATCCCGGCCAAACGGCGAGTTACGCCATCGAGCGCATAGACTCTAGCTTCTCGATGCTCACGGATAAGGCGAAAGCCGCCTACCGCGCCTCGCAGGTGGCCATGGTCGGCCTGCCGCTCCTCTTCACCGTCCTCGGCATCGCCCTGGCGGGGCAATGGTTCTATCGGAAGAAGCTGGAGCCTCCCATCCGCGCGCTCGCCGACGCGACCACCCACGTCCGCCGCCAAGACCTCGACTTTCGGGTGCGCTGCGCTTCCGCCGACGAGCTGGGCCAGCTCTGCATTGCCTTCGAGAGCATGCGTCAGGCCCTCGTCGACAACAACCGCCTTCTGTGGGACATGCTGGAAGAGCGCCGAGCCCTCCAGGCGTCCGTGGCCCACGATCTGCGCAACCCTATCGCCATCATGGGAGGCTATGTGGAGCACTTGCAAGAAAGCCGCAAGGCGGGCCTCCTGACCGATGAGGAACTAGACCGGGCGCTTGTCAACCTGGAATCCGCCGCCGACCGCATGGGGCGCTACACCGAAGCCATGCGCGAGGTGGGAGCCATCGAGGAGGTGGAGGTTTGCCTTAAAGAGGTAAGCCTTCCGGGGTTTCTGGAGGGGCTGGGCGATTCTCTAGCCGTGCTGTGCCGCGGCAGTTCCGCGCAGCTGACCTGCCGCATCTCCGTGCCGGAGCGCACAGCTGTCTTCGACGGCGAGCTTCTGTACCGCATTCTCGAAAACCTCGTGGGCAACGCCCAACGCTTCGCCCGCCGCGAGATCGTCCTTGAGTTCCACCTGGAAGGGGAATTGCTAGCAGCCACGGTAACCGACGACGGACCCGGCTTCTCAGAGACAGCGCTCCGAAAGAGGGACGCCCTGTTCTTCACCGAGGATGCTTCCGGCGGCCATTTGGGGCTGGGGCTTGCCATGAGCCGGATATTCTGCAGGAAGCTGGGAGGATTCTTGGAGCTGTCGAACGGCGATACGGGCGCCTGCGCAAAGGCGCTGATTGCTGTCAATCGCCCCCAGGGAAGCGTTGAGAAAAGCTAGCGCAAAATCGCCGCCGTCGATTTTCACCAGCGCCTCTTCAGCATCTCTGAATTTTTTTTTTCGCCGCTTGACCGGTTTTTGACTTTTGCGCCCTAGGCTGGAGCAGAAGATGCAAAGGAGGTCCTGTATGCGAATGAAGCCTATTTTGGCCATGCTGCTGGGGGCGGCTCTTCTGCCTATCTCCGCCTGCAGCGGTTGCGACATTCCGGAAGAAGTTCCCGTACCTGCGCAAAGCGATGCGCCGAACCCCTTCGAGGAAGCCCAGGACGACGCAAGCCTTATGGCCACGCTCAGCCACGAGGCCGCCAATCCGCCCCTGTCCGACAGCGGTGAGCGGGAGCCGTTTCCCTACGATGGCGGAGAGTTTCGCCTGGACTATCGCTTTTCTGTCAGCGGAGACCTGGAAAGTGTAGGGTTTCTCCTGTTCTTGGACGGGAAACCCCAGCCCTACCGTATCGACGGCCAATCGTCCGATTATTCCTTTTGCCATGCATTCGATGCGGCAGAGGATCAAGACGTTGCCTTCCTCTTCGAGCCGGTGGCCGGGCACGGCGGCGACACGCTGAACCTGACTATCGTCAGCATCACGAACCCCGACTTCCAGCCGGACATGGAAAGCACGTCCAGCTACGGGTGGTATCACAATGCGCTTTCCGCCAGTGTGGAGATGCGCTTCAACGCCGACCCCCCTTCGTCCGCCACCACAGCGCCGAACCCGGTGGAGGCTCTTTCCTCCTGCAGCGTGCACGAGGAAAAGGTCACGTCCCAATACCTGGAGAACGACCTGGCCCAGGCGGGATGGCCGGATATAACCATGGACACGCTGGACGACGGAACCTATTACACGCTCACCCTCGATGGCGACACGGTGTTCGACAACCTTCCCGTTACCGAGCCGGTAGCCGTGCGTTTCACCCTGTGCGGCACTCCCGGCGCGCGTTACCACATCTCCTTTTTCCTCGATCACCAGCCGATGGCGATGAGCGGAGAGGCATCGAGCGCCGTAGAGCTGAGCAAGGGGGGCGTGGCCGTGGTGGAGGGCGTCATCGACCCGTCCCTGTTAGGGAAGCTCAGCACGTTCTACTGCGTGGCGGTGCCTGCCGACAGCGCGGGCACGCCCTTCTTCAAAACCAACTCGATACTGCTCTTCCAGGAGGCCTAGATCATGAGAAAAGCACTTTGCGCCGCATTGGCCCTGTCGCTGCTTGTCCTGGGAGCCTGCAGCGCCCCGGCACCAACGGACAACTCCGAAAAAGCGGCGCCGGAGACACCGGCCGCCCCGCTGCCGGCTTCCGATGTCATGAAGAACGATGACCCCTCCCAAACGTCAGGTTTCTTCGCTTTCGACAGCGCTTTTTTCCAGGGAAAGCTGACGGGCTGTTCCTATGCCCAGGCGGGCACGTTGCTCGTCTGCGCTGATGAGCTGTACCTCTACGATACCGCCTCCGGCACGGTGCTGGCCCATTGCCCGGCTCCGGCGCCGATGCGAGACTTCGGCGCAGCACCGTTCAAAGACGGCATCGTTCTCACGGTTATGGGCGATGCGGGGGCGGTCGCGTACATCTACGACAGAGAGTTGAAGTTGGAAGAAACTCTGGCGCTGGAAGAGCTTCTGTCCGGTGATCCGGTGGTCGATCCCGGCTGCGTGGCGGCGTCGAGCGACGGAAGGCGGCTGGCCATCGCGGGCCTTAGCGCCCTCTACCTTTACGACCGTCCGGCCGGCCAGCTGACCACCCTGCTCGACACTGCCCAAGGTGCCGGCGGCGCCAGCTGCATGGCGACCTCGCTGAACGGCGCCGCATTCACCCCCGACGACGACCGTGTGGCCTTTTTCGGCGACGGCTTTTCCGCCGAAAGCGGAAAGAGCGAGGACAGCGCGCCGGTATGGGGAACTATAGGCATCGACGGCAGCGAGCTTGAGCTTGATTGGCTGGAATCGGAGGGCGTGGAGGAAATGCTGCGAGCCGACGGCCAGCTGTTCTTTCCCCCCGCGATTTCCCATGTCGACGGGAGTCTTCCCTGGGTCGATGCGGTAAGCGGCGCCGCGCATCGGCTCGCCTTTTCCGCGAGCGACGAGGGAGGGGACGGCATCTACGTGTCCGAACAGGGAAAATATGCCGCCACCGCCGAACTGGGCGACGTGCTCACCGTGCGGGTCTATGCCGTTGACTCCGGCGAGCTTCTGGCCACCGAGACCATCGAGGTGGACGACTCCCTCTATGTGGGGCGGATTCCCCAGGTGATCCTTCTAGATGATGCGCAGGCCGCCATCGTGCTTCTGGGCTGCGGCATAGAGGAAATCGACACGGTAGTCGCCACGTTCAGCTTTGGAGCCTAGCATGGAGATTCAGTTCGATAACGTAGCGAAATGCTACAAGGGCAAGTACGCCCTCAAAGACTTTAGTGCCACGCTGGGCGAAGGCGTCTTCGGGCTGCTGGGCGAAAACGGCGCCGGGAAGACGACGCTCATCAGCATCCTCGTGGGCATCTTGCGCGCCGACGGCGGGACAGTGAGAGCCGATGGGCGCGACGTTGGGGCGCGGGGCCGCGCATTTCTGGCCGATTTGGGCTATATGCCGCAGTACCCGGTCTTCTACCGCGACTTCACCGTGGGGGATTTCCTCCTCTACATGGGAGCGCTGAAGAGTCTGTCCCCGGCTTTGGCGCGAAGCCGCACGGCGGAATTGCTGGACACCGTGAATCTGTCCGACGCGCGGAACAAGAAGATCGGCGCCCTTTCGGGGGGCATGCGCCAGAGACTCGGCATTGCCCAGGCCATGCTATCCGACCCGAAGGTCCTGGTGCTGGACGAGCCCACAGCCGGTCTGGACCCGGGCGAGCGCATCCGCTTCCGCAACCTTATCTCCCGTTTCGCTCCCGGACGCACCATCCTTCTGGCCACCCACATCGTGCCCGACGTTGAGTGCATTGCCACGGAAATCCTGCTGCTGCGCCGCGGCAAGCTGCTCATGCAGGGAGCGCCGAGCGCGCTGGAGCAGAGCATCGCGGGCAAAGTATGGGAGGTAACGGCGGACCTGGAACAATCCCGGCGGCTGGCCGAACGCTGCTGCATCGGCAACATGAAACAGGACGGCCCCCTCTTCTCGCTTCGTATCGTCAGCGACGAGTGCCCCTGTGAGGGGGCTCGGCCGGCGCGACCGAACCTGGAAGATGTGTTCCTGTATTTCTGCCAGGACGGCGACGCATCATGCGCCTAGTCTGGTACGAATTCGCCAAGCTTTTCTGCCGGCGATCGGTTCTCGTGCTCTTCGTCCTGTTCAGCGTTATAAACCTGGCTAAGATCTACAGCGAGTGGGATGCCTATTCGTTTCTGGCCGACGGCGGCGGCGAGCGCAGCTGGCATACCGTCTACTGGCAGCTCTACGACCAGTACCGAGGCCCCATTGCGCCCGAAAAGGTGCAGCGGCTGCTGGCGACGTGGCAGCCTTTGGCCCAGGCCACGGCGGACATGACCGCCAACACCGCCACCGACGACGCCAACTCCCTGACGGGAAACCTCTACAGCGATCGGAATCTACTGGAGAAGTACTTCATCGACCCCATGCGGTATTGCTACGAATATGGCGACCGTGCTGCATCGGTGGCGGAAAAGGCGCGCCAGAACGCCGAGGCCGCGGCTCAGGCCGGGGCCTTGTACCAACAGCGGGAAAGCGCCGCCCTGTACCAGATCTACGCCGGTCGCACCGTACCCGACTTCGCCTACACGGAGATGGCCAACTACTACCTGAACTACGACTTCTCCCTCGTTCTCGTGCTGCTTCTAGGACTCTACGGCGTGGCTGGCACCTTTGTGGAGGAGCGGGAAACGCAGATGGACCGATTGCTGCTCACGAATCCCAATGGCGGCAGCCGCACTGTTCTCGCGAAGCTGATGGCAGCCAGCGGATTTTTGCTGCTGGTGACCACGTGGTTCTCGCTGCTTGACCTGGCGGGCTTCGGGGCCGCCTTCGGCACCTTAGAGGGCTTGGATTTGCCGGTGTACGCCATCCCCAGCTTCGCCGAGGCGCCGATCGACCTCAGCGTCCTCCAATTCGCGGTGCTGGCGGCGGCGCTGCGAAGCGGCGGGCTCTGGGCTTTGGGCATGGTCTGGCTTGCGGTGTCGCTGCGGGGCAGAAACGCCCTCGTTCCCCTTGTCGCCAACTTCGCGCTCACCGCCGTGCTCGTCATCGGCGGCGCCAGCGCGGCCTATTCCCACTTTGTCTGGGCGAAAGCGCTCGATCCCTATTCGCTGCTGGCGGGCCGCCCCCTCCTGGCCCAGACGGAGTTTCTGGACATCGGTGGCTTCCCCGTCCTGTCCTGGCAGGCAGCGCTCGCAATCTCCCTGGTTGCGGGGCTCGCCATTGCCGCAGCCATCTATCTGCTTTCGCCGCGAAACACCTACTGCCCCATAAGGAGGCTGCGATGATGGTACTCGCCTATGAATGGAAGAAGCTCATGATCGGGCAGCGGGGGCTGGCCTGTCTGCTGGCGGCCCTGGTGGTCAGCGGGGTTTTGCTGGCGGCGACCGAACAGCCCCAGAACATCGCTATGCAAGAGCACCGATCCGATTACGCCTGGTGCCTGGAAAGGCTGGACGGGGCGTTGAACGACCAGAAGGAGGCCTGGCTTCAAGACGAGAGCGAGGCCATCACGGAAGCGAAAGCCGCCCGTGCCGAAGCGCAGGAAAGCTACTACAGCGGCCTCACCTCGGCTGAGGATTACGAAAGTGCAGCGGCCCAGGCCGGGGAGGTGCTGGCCCACGAGCGGGGCTTCGACGCCGCCTTCCAGCAGTACCTCTATGTATCGGAGAACCCGACCAACCGATACTTCCTTGAGACGAACGGCTGGGCCGGGCTTCTCTCCGTCCAGACGCTGGATTTCGCGGTGCTGCTGGCCGTCTTGTATCTGGCCGCCGCGGCTTTCTGCTCGGAATACGCCTGCCAGATGGACGCGCTTTTGCGTACGACCCCCGAGGGCCGCGCAAGCGCCCGGTGCAAGGTGCTCATCGTCGTCGGTTCCGCCGTTGCCCTTTGTGTCGCGCTTTCCCTTCTCCAGCTCACGTTCTTCGCGGTGAAATACGGGCTGCCCCACGGGGACTATCCCCTCCAGAGCGTTCCGCTTTTCGGCACCAGCGAGAAGAGCCTCTCCCTTGCAGAGGCGTTCGTAGCGGCCGCCGCCCTCCGTTGCTTCGGCGCGGTGATGCTCGCGGCCGTGCTCCTCTTCGCCTCGGTTATAGTGAGGAAGTACGCACTGACGGCTCTTATCGGCGCCGCTGCTACCCTCATCCCCCTCATCGGACTACCGGAGCAATTCATCTTCCGCCTGCCCCTTCCCCTGCCGTTCTTGCTGGCGACGGGATTCTTGGAGGGCGGCCGCCTTGCTCAGGGCGACGGAGGGGAGGCAATCGCCGTGTTTGCCGAAGTGTCCCCGTGGGAATTCGCGCTGGTGGCGGGAATTTCGGCGGCGCTTACGATGCTCGCGCTGTACGGAACGGTGCGGCGCAGCACGAACTGCTGGCTCTTGGGGAGAAGGCCCCGCTTCGGCAGCAAGGCAAAGCCCGCGGCCGCCCTTCTGCTTGCCGTCGCCCTTCTGCTGCCCGTAACCGGATGCTCTTCCGAGGCCTCCGAGACCGTGGTCTACAACTCTGCCGCCCAAAGCTTGACAGGAGACGGCTTTGCCGTGGCGCTCGACGACGAAACCCGAACCTACACCTTAGAACGCGAAGGTGCCGCAGCGATGGCCGTGGAAACATCGCCGCTTTTCGGCGCCTTTTCGGACGGGGAGTCCGTGACGGGCGCCTATGTGGCCGGCTCTTGCATTTACTACCTTACTTCGCGAACCCAACAATACATCGACAGGGTTGGTAATTACAACAGCACGTTCACGCAGTTCAGCATCGTGCGCCTTAATGCGGACACGCTGGAGCGCCACGTGATTTTCGAGCAGATCGCCGACAGCGACCGCTCCCTGCTGGGAATCGACTACACGGTCGGCGATACCTGGGCATTTCTTCCGGATTGCCGCAGTTTTTTCCTGAACGACCGCAGTTTCTTTTTCGTGGTGAACGATAAGATCGTCGAGGTGGACCGAGCCGCGCGGTCGGCGCAGACGCTCGCCATCCCCGCCAGCGGCAACATAGCCTTCGACGGTCGCGCCATTTACTTTGTAGACGAGGATTCGCGCCTTCAGGCCTACGACACCCAAACCCGGGAAGTTGCTCCCGTGGGAAACATCGTCGCTCGCAGCTTCTGTCTCACCGAGGACGGCCTTTGCTTCGTCAACCGCCTGGACGGCGATGCAGTCTGCACCTGCACCAAAGACGGCTCCGATGCTGTAATGGTGTTGGAAGGGCCTGCCCTGTCGGTCGATTATGAAGACGGCGAGCTCTCCGTCACTCTGAAATCGGATGGCCGAACGGTTCCAGTTGAGTTATGACGGGCGGTTTTTCGCCTATGCGCAACTGGCCCAATGCGCGCTGCCTGCCCCCTCTTGCGCTACGAGGGTTGATGCCCGCCGCCGTCGCTTCGCCCGCATTTCTTGGTGACGCAGGGTGGGGATAACGCCATCTCTGCGTCATCCCGTGGTAACGCGGCGTGCACCAAGCTGCGCGGCCAGCAGGTTGCTGCATAGCCGCCTGTGAGCCCGTCGGTCATCCAGTCGCGGGCGTTCTCCTGTGACGCGGGCACCGATTCGCGCCGGCCCCTTGCCAGTTCGTGCGCTCGATGGGATAATCCATGCATTCGAGTAATCGCATCGACAGGAACAGCCATGAAGCTCTGCATTGGGGCGGCTCCGGAAGCATACAGACGAGACGCTGACCGGAGCGAAGCCTGATAAATCGTCGGCCCTGCAACCCGCCACGGGTTGCTTCGGCTTACGCAGATAAACGATGGGCACGGGAACGGGCATGCGTCCGTTCCCTTTTTGTTCTCACCCCATCGAAAGGCTTTCCATGTCAGAACCCACGAATCACGCGCCGTCCCTCCTGGAAGGAAGCGCCACAAGACGCCTGGCGGCGTTCTCCGCCCCGCTCGTCGCGGCGAACATCCTTCAATACGTCTACCAGTTCGTCGATATGGGCGTCGTTGGCAACGTCGTCGGCGAGTCGGGGCTCGTCGCGGTCAGCAACGCCTCCGCCATCGTCTTTATCATCAGCTCGATAGCCATAGGGCTCATGTCGGGCTGCACCGTCGCGGTGGGCGACCGCGTGGGCGCTCGCGACGAGCAAGGCCAGCGCCGTGCCTTCGCCGCATCCCTCGGTGTCGCCCTTCTGGGGGCTGCGGCGACAACGCTGGCAGGCTATGCGCTCGCGAAACCCATATTCGCCCTCATGGGCGTCCCCGATGCCTCTCTCGCCCCAACGGCCGCGTACCTCGAGGTCGTCTCCCTGGGCGCCGTCGGACTCTTCCTGCTCAACGCAGCGTGCGCGTTCCTGCGGGCGCAGGGTGATTCCGCCGGCCCACTCGCCATCATGGCCTTCTCCGCCGTCGCAAACGTGGTCCTCGACGTTGCTCTCATCGCGGGTGCCAGCCTCGGCGTGGTCGGCGCCGCCATCGCCACCGTCGTCGCCCAAGGCGCCGGAGCGGTCTTCGCCCTCTGGCTTGCGCGCCGTCGGTATGGCTGCGCTCGCTGCCTGCTCCGCTCCATGCGCGATGCCCGGGAGCGGGGAAAGGCGGTCGCGGCCGCACGGGACGTGCTGCGCGTGGGGGCTCCCATGGCCGTGCAGCAGGCCGTCATCAATCTCTCCTACGTTTTCGTGACCGCGTGGCTCAATTCCTACGGACCGGCCATCGCCGCCGCCTCTGGGGTCGGCCTCAAGATAAGCACTGTCGCAGGGCTTCCCTGCTGGGGCATCGGGCAGGCCATCTCCGCAGCTGTGTCGCAGAGTATCGGGGCCGGGATGCCCAAACGGGCGGTCGCGTTCGCCAGGTCGGGCTGCCTCATGTCCGTCGTCGTCACCGTGTGCATCCAGGTCGCCGTGCAGCTGGGCGCAGAGGGGCTCGTCTCGCTCTTCGGCGAATCGGACCGGGAGCTCACCGAGGCGGCGATCCTCTACCTTCGCATCACCTGCAGCGTGAACGGTGTCTTCTACGCGGCGATGTACGCCCTCGACTCGTTCGCCCTGTCGTCGGGCGCGCCGAAGCTGGCTCTTGCGAACTCCTTCATTGACGCCTTCGCCGTGAGGGCTGGATTGGCTTGGCTCCTGTCCGCTCCCCTGGGCTTTGGCTTCGTCGGAATCTACGCGGCGCAAGCGGCAGCACCGGTGCTGCCCGCCCTCATCGGGTTCGTTTATCTCAAGCGGTGGACGAAAAAGAACCTGAGCAGGTAGCGATCGGGCTCGCCGCCGGTCAGGGGGAGGAAGTACTCGTAGCGAAGGTTGCCTCGCTCGGCGCGAATGGCATCCACCGTGCCCGAAGTCGTCATCTCCTCAGCGAACCGCCGTGCGCTTCCGTTGGTGCCGCGGTAGTAGATGTTCACGGTGATGGACGCGGGCGTTTTTCCTTCCGTCGATCTAGTGCGGTCGGCTGAAAACACGAACGCCGCCCGGGAGGACGGCGTTCGGTGACTGTTTATGGAGCGGGCGACGGGAATCGAACCCGCGTGGTCAGCTTGGGAAGCTGAAATTCTACCATTGAATCACGCCCGCAGTGAGGAAATATTATACTCTAACCTCCTTAAACCCCTCGGTCATTTCAGCAAATCATCACGAGCGACGCCTAGGCGGCGGCTCGAAGGAAGCTCATGTAGCGCTGAACTCGATCCACGCCCGCGCGGTGTCGGCTGTGCAGTCGTCCACGTCCTCGGCGGTCATCTCGCAGATGGGGATCGCGCCTATGGCGGCATCGACGTATTGCAGGTAGCGGCGCTCGTTCGCTATGGTCTCCTTGCTGACCGAGCCGTTGCTCCTGATGCCGATGTAGCGCCCGGCGTAGCTCCCGATCGGGGTCGTGCAGCGCCCGGGCTCGCTCTTCCCTTCGCCCTGGCGCACCTAGCCGCGCTCTTCGAGCCCGCGCTCAAGCACGGCGTTCTTCTCGTCCTCGAAGGCTTCGACCTGCGATTTGAGGTCGTCCTTCCTGTTTAAGCGAACACCGTGCGAGTGAGCTTCTTCTTGCCGTCGAAGTACACGCGGTACTCGCTCGGCACGCGGATGGTCAGCTCGTAGGCTGTTGTGCGCGAGTCCTTGCGCCTGCGGCGCGGGAGCCCCCTTCTTCTTGCGGGCCTCGTCGATGTCATGGGGTTTGTCGCAGCGGAGCTTCTTCGTTTGCAGTGCCTTCCTTCTTGCGGCGACCCTTGTAGAGGTAGTTGAGCAGCCCTAGCTTCGGCACGAGCCGGCGGGTGCCGATGCGGCATCCCTGCATCTCCCCGCGACCGAGGAGCTTGCGTATCTCCTGGCTCGTGGTGCCGGTGAAGGCGGCCACGTGGTCGGGCGTCATCATGTAGGGGTAGTCCTCCAGCATGAAAAGGTACAGCCCGTCCGGGTCGGCCGCCCTGAGCCTCTGCTCGTCCGCTTCAAGTTCGCCAATCTGTCCTTCCGCATCCCCCTCCCTTCGCTTCTCTTCAGGCAGCGCGGGAGCGTCGAGCGCATGATGCGCCGCAGCTTCCCATGGGCCAACGATGCGAACGTGTCGAACGCGCAGTTGACCTCTGCGCCGCTTGGTGTGACTCAGTATGTGAGCGCATTCATCCGTCAAGGTTCGTGCCGCTGGACACGCCACCGCTTCATCGGTTTCAAGAATGGCGCTCATTTCGACTCCCTCACGCTAGGTCTGTGGGCCGGCTGGTTCAACGAAAGTCATCGCAGCTCGACAGATGTTCTCGAAACGAGAAGAGAAAGCCCGCCTTTTTCTATTCATTCTCCACTCAGATATCTACTTGAAATTGAATATATTTTCAATGAAAATGTATTCAATCTTTGAGAAGGAGCAGAGATGGGAACACGACAGGAACAGCGCGAGCAGAGGCGATGGCTAATACTGAAGTGCGCCCTCGATCTCTTCGTGAGGCGCGGATACCAGGAGACGACGATTGGTCAGATAGCTGAAGCGGCGTCCATGAGCACGGGGCTCATGTTCCACTACTTCCCATCCAAAGAAGACCTATACCTGGCCTTGGTGTCTATCGGCGAGGAAGGGACCAACGCGCCGAAAGGACAGCAAACGGATGACCCGATAGCTTACTTTCGTGATTTTTTGGAAGAGCTCTTCGCGCTCACCGAAGAGGAGCCTTGGATCCCCCAGATGTTCGTGCTTATGGCTCATGCGCAGCGCGAAGGGGCTCCCGAGACAGTGAGGGATGTGGCGCTCCGCGTCGACCAGGCCGAATACTCGGCAAAGATAATCGAGCGCGGGCAAGCGGCGGGAGTCATGCGCAACGGCGATCCGCTGGCTCTGTCGCGGACATTCTGGGCTGCGGTTCAGGGCGTCATGGAGCGGTGGGCTTCCAATCTGGAGGAGAAGCGCCCTGACCCCGAATGGCTTCTGGGTATATTGGCGAAGTAGAAGACGAGCGAGGAGGAGCCATGACAGAGAGGATCGTTGTCGTGGGAGCGGGCATCGCCGGACTTGCCGCAGCCATATACGGGCAGCTTGCTGGATACGATGTTGAGGTGTTCGAGAAGAACGCGGTGCCTGGAGGCGAATGCACGGGATGGGACCGCAGGGGGCACCACATAGACAACTGTATTCACTGGCTCACAGGGAGCAAGTCCGGAAACGCTTTGAACGACGTTTGGCTCACCACGGGTGCACTGGGCGATGATACAGAGTTTGTGCCGGGCGATAAGTTTTTCACAGCCCGCATTGACGGTCGTGAGGTCACACTGTGGCACGATTTGGACCGCACCGAGCGCGAGCTGTCGGCGCTCTCGCCTGCGGATGCCGGCGAGGCTAAGCGGCTCATGCAGGCGGTGCGCCAGGCGAGATGCTGCGAGATTCCTGCCGAGAAGCCCCTGGACATGATGGGAGTGCTCGACTATCTGAAGATGGGCCTGCGCATGAAGGACATGCCGAAGGTCATGAAGGCATACGGCGATGTGAGCCTAGGCGAGTTGGCGGAGCGCTTCAAGGACCCGCTTCTTCGAATGCTCGTCGGCGCATACATGCCTGCGGACTACGCCGCCTACGCATTCATCGTTTCCTATGCCACCATGGCCTCCGGCAACGGAAGGGTGCCCCGAGGGGGCTCGCGCGCACTGGCGCTGCGCATGTCTGCGAAACTAGAGGAGGTGGGCGGCCGGATCCATCTGTCAAGTCCGGTAAAAAGAATAAGGCAACACGAAGGCCGCGTGGCGGGCGTTATCCTCCAAGACGGTACGGAGGTTGCGTCCGACTTTGTGGTGTATGCCGCTGATATGAGCCTTCTGTTCGGAGGCCTTGTCGAAAGGGAGCTCATGCCCGAGGAATGGGCCAGGGCATACAAAGATCGAAGCAGCTATCCAGTGATGAGCGGACTTCAGGTGGCCTTCTCCATCCCCGAGGAGTCGGTGCCGTCGGGCACTACCTTGTTCGCATGCGCACCGTTCAGGGTGGGGCCGAGGGAGGCGTCTTGCCTGACCTCGCACTGCTACGACTATGAACCCACGTGGGCCCCGGAGGGCAGAGCCGTGGTACAGGTCAATCTCACCCAAAGCGATGCCGATTGGGAGTGGTGGAAGTCCCTTGGTAAGGCCGACTACCGGACATCCAAGGAGAGAGCTGCCGCCATTTTTGCCGATCGACTAGTAAGTGCGTTTCCGAAGGCGGCGGATGGACTTGAGCTGCTGGACGTGTGGACGCCGGTTACCTACGAACGTTTTTGCGGAGCATACCGGGGAAGCTATATGGGGTTCAAGGCCACACCCAAGACCAAGTCGCCGTCTTGCAAAGGGGTCGTTGAGGGCCTTCCAGGACTCTATCTTGCAGGTCAATGGATGACAAACCCAGGAGGTCTCCCCATAGCGGTTACTTCGGGGAAGTTCGCTATACAACGAATTCAAAGATCGAAATAGCTGGTAAGCGACGACTCCTTCCGGCAAAGCTTTTTTGTATAAAGCTGCGTGCAGCTCGCCGTCTCGAACCGCCCCATCCCCGCCGACCTCATCGGCCGCAGACGTCGGTGCCCATCTTCTCCCAGGGCCCGTCGGCCCCGAAGTCGCGCCCGATGACGTTCTCGAACGCCCTGCTGACCTTCCCCTTGTACGAGTTGTACCTGTGGTAGTCGGTCTCTCGGCGGATGCCGCAGCTTATGCCCATCTCGCGCATCATCTTCAGCACGGTCTTGTCGGCCATGATGGCCCTCTGCTCGAGCTCCTGCTTGCGCGTCATCGGCACCAGCAACACCATGGGCACGAAGAGCACCAGCGGGCGCGCCATGGTGAGTACGGCCGCCTTGCCGCCCTCGCCGATGGACTGCAGGAATGTGATGGCCATGAATCGGCGCCGTGCTCTGCGAATCCGTCATGATAATCGGGAAGCGCTCCAAATGGTCGACGGCCATCGGGTTTGCCGTCTTCATGCTCTGCTGGTGGTTCGGAATGCAATCCCTCATATTCTTCTCAGGCGCCGATTACGTGCAGATGGTCGTCGAGATGGGCATGAGCGAGGACTATGGATGGGGTCTGGTGAACTGGACCCAGAGCCCGATGTTCTATCTCTGCGGTGCAGTCACCTTCGCTTGCGGCCTCCTCGGCAGCCTTCTTGGCTTTCGGGTGTTCAAAAAACACTTCTCGAAGCTTCAGGGGTAAATGGACAAGTGCGGCATTCGTCACAACGGTCGAGCGCACGGCCGTTACCGGCGAAGCTGAATGGCACTTCTGAAAACAAGGGGGCGCGGCGCTGCATTGCGCCGCGTCCCCTTGTTTTGCGATGCTCTAGGCCATCATGCATCCTGCTCCATGATGTTCGCGCCCCACGCGCACATTGCGTCAAGGACCGGATATAGCGTCTCTCCCAGCGGCGTCAGGGAGTACTCCGTTTTGGGAGGGACGACGGGGTAGACCTTCCTTCGTATGAGCCCGTCGCTTTCCAGCTCGCGCAATTGCTGGGCGAGCATCTTGTCCGTCGCCCTCGGCACGCGCCGGTGGATCTCGCTGTAGCGCAGGGTCTCGCCTTTCAGGTGCCAGAGGATCACAGCCTTGTACTTGCCTCCTATCAGAGAAATCGTCGCATCGACGGGGCAGTTGAACTCCCTTTTCGCATGAACACCCATAAGCCTCCTACTATCCATTTGGGAAGTACCTACCCGAATAGTGCATTCTTCCTGTGCGTCGGTCCCAAGTATATCGTTGGTACCGTCAAGAAGGACGAAAAGGAGGCTTCGGATGGATTTTCTGGATTTGGCGAAGAAGCGGTGCTCGGTGCGCGAATACGACGCAGGTCGCCCCGTCGAGGACGAGAAGGTCGAGCGGATCCTCGAAGCCGCGCGCGTGGCTCCGACCGCTGCGAACCTCCAGCCGGTCCGGCTCGTCGTGGTCGACGACGAGGACGGGATGCGCAGGCTCGGCCAGGCAGCGAACGTGTACGGCGCCCCGCTCGCGATCATCGTGTGCGCCGACCGGGAGAAGGCATGGCGGCGCCCCTCTGACGGAAAGTCGACCGCGGACATAGACGCCTCCATCGCGACGGACCACATGATGATGGAGGCGACGGACCTCGGTTTGGGGTCGGTCTGGATCTGCTGGTTCGACCCCGCCCTCATCGTGGAAGCGTTCGGCCTGCCAGACTCTTTCGAGCCGGTGAACGTGCTCGCCATAGGCTATGGCGTCGGACCCGGCAAGCCGACCGACAGGCACGACGTGGAAAGGCTCTCCCCCGAAAGCCTGCTGGTGGACGGGTCGCGCGCCGGCATGGCGTAGCGTCGCCGCAAGGGGAGGGCGATCGACCAGAAGCGCGCTTCCACGACTTCGGCAACGCAAACCAGACAATGCGCATGGTAAAGCTCGCGCCCGAGATTGGCACCGCCGCTACCGACGCGAGCGCCGCCAATAAAATCACTTCGCTCGTGTGCTTGGCGGTCGTGACTGCATTGGCGGCGACGTTGGCCGTGCTGCGCGGGAAGCGCCGCAATCATGCCGACGATGAGACCGAAAGCGAAGAGACGGGAGAGGAGGATTCGGAAGAAGAGGAAGGGCTGCGAGATGAGTAACCCGCGACAACAGAAGAGATTTGAGATCCAGGATGAAGAGCGCCCCTCGATTGAGGGGCGCTCTTCGCTTTACGCGCTCGGATTATTGCTGCGACCGATACTCTGCCTGCAGGCATTGGCCCAAAGGAGCCAAAAGCGCTATTGCGCCGCTGCTTCCGAGCTTTCGGGAGCGATGGTCTTGCTTTCGCTGAGCGAGCCCTTCGATTGCGCGACAAGGACGAGCACCAAGAGGAACGAGAGCAAGTCGCCGATGGGTTGCGCCGCGATGATCCCGGGAAGCCCGAAGGCCGCCGAGCCGATGAGCAGCGCGGGGATGAAGAAGATGCCCTGCCGTCCGACTGCGATGAGCGCACCCTGCTTCGCTTTTCCGAGGGCCAGGAAGAACGCGGAGTAGACAGCCTGCACCCCGAAGGTGGAGAAACTGAGCGCGTTCCAGAACAGGGCGATTGCCCCGATGGCCACGATGGAGGCATTCCCTTGGCTGAATGCCGAGAGCAGCGGTTCCGCGAAGGCGATGAGGAGGACGGCCGCCACGCACGCGAAAGCCGTCTCCCACACGCATGCCGTCTTCGTGGCCTCCCGCACCCGGCCGAACTGCCGAGCCCCGTAGTTGAAGCCCGCGAAGGGCTGGTAGCCCTTGACGAAGCCGAACGCCACCATGCTCGCCAGGTTCATGATGCGCGCCACGATGCCGAGCGCGGCCACGGCGGCGTCCCCGTAGGAAGCGGCGAATACGTTGGTGAGCCAGAGCGCCACCGAGACGAGGAGCTGGTAGGTCAGGTTGGGGACGCCGATCTTGAGCACCTGCGCATACATCTCCGCCGTAGGCTTGAGATTTCGCGGCGATAAGGCGAGGCTGCTTTCAGAGGGTGAGGCTTCACTAGATAGATCGTCAGTCGTCAACTCGTGCAGCTTTGACCGCAGTGACCTGGTTCCGCCATCGTCGTCCCTTTTCGATCGCTGATTCAATGTAGCCTACAGTGTGCATACACGACTATGGTATAGTTAAATAGTTCTATATAGAACTATTATCGCATGAGGAACGAACACGATGGAAACAAAGGGCGGATTCTACATCGCGCAGATCAAGCAGCTTCAAGACAGGGTGTTCAATCGGCTGCTCGATGAAGAAGGAATCGACATCACCGGAAGCCAAGGGCGCATCCTCTTCATCTTATGGAAAGAGGATGCATTGTCATTGACCGAGATAAGCGAGCGCGCCTCCCTTGCGAAGAATACCGTGACCGTCATTGTGGACCGCATGGTTGCGAAGGGCGTATTACAACGCGATGCGGACCTTCATGATCGGCGCCAGGCTATCATTTCCCTCACCGATAAGGCCAAAGCCATGCGGGATGACTATGAAAAGGTATCCCAGCGAATGAACTCTTTGTTCTATGAAGGCTTCACCGAAGATGAGCGGCAGGCTTTCGAGAACTATCTCGCACGAATACTAGGGACACTCAAGGATGCGGAGAACGACCAAGAAAAGACCTGCGAAGAGGAGGATATGCGATGCTGACCAGGGAGAAGCTGTTCGATTTCATCCAGAAGCAAAACGTCACGATGCTCGCATCTATCGACGAGGATGGCTTTCCTAATGTGAAGGCCATGTTCGCGCCGCGCAAGATCGAGGGAGACTCGTTTTATTTCACGACCAATCTCTCGTCTTTGCGGACGAAGCAGTTCCTCGAGAACCCGAAGTCGTGCATCTACTTTTACAAAAAGGGACGCTTCAAGTACGAGGGCGTGATGCTCGCGGGTCTCATGGAGGTGCTGCAGGATGACGAGACTCGCCATGAGATATGGCGCCCGGGCGATGAGATGTTCTACCGGCAGGGCGAAACCGATCCGGACTATTGCGTATTGAAGTTCACGGCGATACGCGGTAGGCGTTACTGCGATTTGAAATCAGAGAGTTTTACTGTCGAAGAGCTCGCATAATTCCTAGAATCTGGGTGTCTGGTCTCTTTCCCGTTCGCTAGATGACGTGATCTCCGGCAAGATAGTTGCAGGAATGCCGAGGTCTTCGACTCTCTGCGCCCCGGTTGATTCCAAAAGACAATTGAATTGCGCGATCTGCGGAGCGAGACTGTCAGTTACCTCGGACGCCCACGATAGCGCCGATGCGTCCACGAGCTCACCAGCCATCTGCACGAGCACGGTTTCTCCGTCCAACGTGACGCGATTGAGCCTCTGCATGTCCTCGGCGTCAGCGAGAAGGAAGCTCCAGCCGTCGCGCCTGCGGGCCACAGGGAGGTCCTTCGGTCCCTTCTCGTCCTTATACGCTTGGGCCGCCTCGTAATAGTAAGAGCAGAGCCACAGGCTCTCGCCGTTCACGTCGGAGAGGTCGAGCGTGTAGTTCGTGAGCAGGTTTCCCGGCTGCGGCACGCCGTCGGTCATGCGGTCGGTATCGAACACGTCGATACGACCGCCGGAGTAGTAGGCTTTGACTATCACCTCTCGGAACCTTCCCTTCGCCTTTCTTGCATGTTCTGATGAGCGGGTTGAGCCATATCGCTCTTCGGCCGACTTCCGGCAGGACGGCTGCCAGTTCTTGCCTTGGGCTTCCTGATAGTGGGCGCAGGCCGTTCCTCCGGCAGAAGTCCCTTCTCCTTAACGTAGCGGACAAGCTGCGGCGTCGCTTTGCCCCCGCCCTTCTCCAGGAGCGCATCCAGATCGTCAAGGCATCGGGCACGAGAGGCGTCGATGAGGGCGACCGCCCCGGAAAGGCTCCGCAGCTCCGCGAGATCCCCGACCGCGACGGCCCGCTTCGCTATGGCAGCTATGGCGCGCTCCCCGGCGTCTTCGAGCTTTCTCACGCCGCCCGAGCGCAGCAGCGGCTCAAGTTGCTCGCGCCCGTAGGCGAGCCCCATGCGCTCTCCGGAGATCCTTCTCGAAGGGTGGCTTGCGAGCGCGTATATCCAGTCCCGCCGTTCCGCTTTGGGAGAGTTGTCGGCCACGGTCACGCCCATGGTGCCGAGGATGCTGCGGAACTCTGCCTCGCTCCCCGACACCGTGCGGGCTATGCGGACGCGGGCGCGGATGTCCGCCGTCCAGGAGTACTCGCCGCGCTCGGTGAGCTCCTGCTCCGCTCGGCGCACGTACTCGCTCCGAAAGGTCTCAGGCGCCCCCTTCGGGCTGCGCCTCTGGGCGCGCCGCCACGCCCGTTGCCTGCGGCGGCCTCAAGGCGGTGAGCCCTTGCGTCTCGGCGAGTATGCGGGTGAGAGGCGGGGCGGGGCTGCCGGAAAACTCCGGGAGGTCGGTGCGACTCCGTGCGGGAAGGCGAGGCGGCTGGCGGGGCATCAGGTTGCTGGCGCGGAGGGAGGAGGGGCGAAGAGAAAGCCCGCCGGCTTTGCGGGGCCGATGGGCTTAGGGGCGGAGGCTCTGTGAGCCCTATTCGGACGCTGCCAGCCAGGTGGCCAAGTCGCGCACCTCGATGCCCTCGTAGGTGTAGGTGCCGTGATGCGTGTTGGCGATGATGAGCTTGGGGTAGGCATCCCGGACGGCGAGCAGCGGCGCGCACTCGCGCTCGAATGTGGCCGAGTCGGAGATACTGTCGCTCACCTGGATGTAGACCTTCTCGCTTCGGCGCATGGCCACGAAGTCGATCTCCTTCTCGTAGAGCATCCCGGCGTAGACCTCGTATCCGCGCCTCATGAGCTCGATGGCGACCATGTTCTCGTAGACGCGCCCGTAGTCCATGTTGCGCGTTCCCAGCTTCGCGTAGCGGAATGAATGGTCGGCCAGGTAGTATTTGTTTCCCGAGGAGAGGTAGCGCTTGCCGCGCGTGTCGTAGCGGCGCATCTTGTAGAAGGCGAAGGCGTTGCAGAGATAGCCGAGGTACGAGCCGACGGTCTTGTCGTCGGCTTTTGATCCCATCGCCCCCAGGGAGTCGGCGACGCTCTTCGCTGAGGTCACGCTCGACACGTTGTCCATCAGGAAGTCCGCCACGCGGTCGAGGGCGTCCACGTTGCGGATGCCGTGCTTCTGGCGGATGTCGCGCACGATGAGCGTGTCGAACACGTCGGCCACGTAGGAGTAGCGCGCCTCGTCGGTCCGGTAGGCGTAGGAGCCCGGCATCCCGCCTTCGAGAGCATAGCGCTCGAAGGCCTCTCCGGGGTCTTCCAGCTCGTAGTACTCCATGAACTCCGAGAGCGAGAACGGGTAGACGGGAACCGAGAAGGTGCGCCCGGTGAACAGCGTCGCCAGATCGCTGCTCATGAGGAAGGCGTTGGAGCCGGTGAGGTAGATATCATAGCGTTCGGAGGCGTGCAGGCTGTTCACGGCGCGCTCGAAGCCCTCGCACATCTGCACCTCGTCGATGATGATATAGTTGGCCGCGCCTTCAGCATAGCGCGCTTCGATGTACTCGTGCAGGGCGCGCCATTCCATCAGGGGCTCGAACTCGGCGAGGTTGAAGTTCACCTGGATGACGTTCGCGCTCGGGTCGCGCTCGCACACGTCTCGGGCGAACTCCTCCAAGAGCTTCGACTTGCCGCAGCGGCGCACGCCCGTGACCACCTTGACGTCGGGCGTCCCCTCCACCTCGGCAAGCCTTGACAAGTAGGCTTCACGGCGAATCAGGCGCATGGCGGCCTCCTATTCCGAAAAAATCAACATGATTCATTTTCTCGGAATAGGAACCCTCATGCAAGATGCAAGGCGAAGAGAAAGCCCGCCGACCCGAAGGCCGGCGGGCTTGCAAGCTGCTATGCGGCGACCTGCTGGCCGCGCGGCTTGATGCGCCAGTCTTCCTCCTCGGAGGGCCCGAAGGAGCACATCCCGATGGGGTTCCAATCCGCGTCGTATTCCGTCCGCAGGTGATCTACGATATGTCAGCCCTCGATGATGTAGATGCCGTTGTCGCCGGGGTCCATCTGGCGATCGGTTGTGTAGGGGCCGATGCCGAGGGACGTGACTCCCCCGAAGAAGTTTCCCATGACCTGGCATATCCACGCCCAGCCGTAGTCGTCTTGGCTCGGCGCACGGTAGCCTTGGAGCTCGCAGTACTTGAGAAGCGGCTCTATGGTGTCACGTCCTCCGTTCCAATGCAGGTAGATGCCGACCTTGCGCTCGGGCGTGGTGATGACGGCTCGATTTCCCATGATATGACCTCCTGTTGTTCGCGGCGCGTCCTTCCTCCGGATGCGCCTTCCTGGGGAGAGGCGGCCGCCCGAGGGCGCGCGTGGTGGCAAGGGGGAAAGCGAAAACCGCAGGCCTGAGCTTTCGGTCACTTTCGTGGGTAATCAGCGGAGGGTTTTTCGTGGCCCTTGCCGCCGCGTGCGCCCTCGGGCAGCTTGGCTCCCAGGACGGGGCGTGCGAAGGAGGTCGGAGCGAAACGACAGGGCTGCACCGCTCTGTAATCTGTCGACAAGATATGAAGAGGAGGGTGTCAGCGATACGGCTTTCGAGATGCGCGATGAAAGCGTCGAAAGCGTCTGACGTATCGGAAGTACTGCCTGCCGCAAAGATTGCCTGCACAATTTTCAAGTAGTATAGATGTCACAAAAATGGTATAGTTTTTGTGACATGAAAGGAAGGTGGGATGACGAGGCGTAGGACGATAGAGGAGCTGATCTCCGAAGCACGGCCGGGAGATGTCTTCGTGCCGGCAGATTTTGCCGAGACCGGTTCAGCAGACGCTGTTCGCAAAGCACTGTCTCGATTGGTGAGCGCTGGTGAGTTGGAGCGACCGATAAGAGGGCTTTACCGAAAACCGCGACGGAGCGCCTTTTTGGGCAAAGGGGTTCCCGCTAGCCCCGACGAGATAGCCGAGGCTCTAGCCCGCAAATTCGAATGGCATATTGCGCCCTATGGGGACACCGCGCTTAACAGGCTTGGCGTGGACCCTCAAGTACCGTCGGTCGTGCGCTACGTGAGCGATGGGCCGTATCGAACCTACCAGTACGGCCCCTACACTATTGAGTTTCGGCATACAGCCAATAGGGATCTGTCGAGGTTGAATCCTGTCGCTGCTACCGTAGTGCAGGCGCTGAAGGCGCTCGGGAAGAGCGGCGTGACGGGCGAGAAGCTCGACATCATCTCCTCGCGGCTCGATGATTCCCAGATGGACAAGCTGATATCAGGAACCCGCAATGCCACGTCGTGGGTGAGGGAGGCCGTTAGAGAGATGCAGGAGAGGAGAACCCAGAATGCGTGAGTTCGCAACAATGCCTCAACAAGACCGCGCGGATGCGCTTGTTATCGCTGCGCGCGAGAAGGGTATGCATCCTGCCATAGTCGAGAAGGATTTCTGGGTTTGCTGGACACTCGACTACCTCTTCTCAGAATCTGCGTTTAGGGATTCATTCGCCTTCAAGGGCGGCACGAGCCTCTCGAAGGGGTTCGACCTCATCGAGCGCTTTTCCGAGGATATCGACCTGATTTTCGATTGGAGACTTCTGGGGTACGAGGCAGAAGAACCGTGGGAGAAGCGCAGCAACACCAAACAAGATGCGTTCGTAAGCCAGATCAACGACAGTGCTGGCACATTCCTTCGAGAAAGCCTGCTGCCCGAGATGCGCGCATATCTTGCCGAGCAAAAAATCTCGGGTGCATCGCTACGTATCGATGAGGATGACCCACAGACACTTCGATTCTTCTATCCTCAATCGTTTTCTGATGATTCTATCCTGCAGGAGATTCGTTTGGAAACAGGCGCCCTAGCCGCCTGGACGCCAACGACGGTGGCGCGAATCACCCCGTATATTGCAGAGGCGTTTCCTGAGGCGTTCCCTCAGTCAGATACGTCTGTCTTGACGGTTGCTCCCGAGAGAACGTTTTGGGAGAAGGCAACCATTCTGCACAAGGAGGCGTTTCGCACTAATGGGAGGTTCCCGTCCCGATACTCCCGGCATTACTACGATCTCTACAAATTGACCCATTCCAACGTTAAGGATAAAGCGCTTGGAGATACGGGTCTTCTCAAGAGCGTGGTCGATTTCAAAATGACGTTCTGGCGATCAAACGCGGCTCGCTACGACCTATGTGTCCCCGGTTCTATGAAACTGATGCCCCCGAAGGAATCGATGCCACTAGTCGAGCAGGATTACGTATCCATGCAAAACATGATTTTCGGTGCGGTACCTGATTTCGGTGAGTTAATGTCGAGCATCTCTCAATTGCAGAGCGAAATCAATAACTCGAGGCGATAAGAACGGCATATATTATTCGCTTATCTGAGCAAAACGCTGCACGCGGTAATGATATGGAGACACGCGCTTTGTTGCACCTGCTTAACTCTGAGAGCGAGTATGGCGAGATAAATGGGTTTGCTATCGACTTTTTTAATGATGTTGCTGGAGTTGATCGCATGGCCTATAAGCTGTTCGATATTCAATCAAAAGCGGCGAAGTCTGGAGCGAAAGAGATCGGCGCTGAGTTAGTTACACTGTTTATCAAGCGAGTCGGGATCCTTCCAGCCGAGCGACTTGGTGAGGTCGCCCTGCGGGTCGGTGTCCACGAGGAGCACCCTCTTCCCGCGATGCGCGAGGGCGTGTCGAACCTCGTGCGCGAGTGCTGTCTCACGTTCTCCGTCGGTGCCGCGAGCATCGCCGACGCCATCCACGGCCTCCTCCGCCCGGGCAAGCCCAACCTGTTCTCCTGGGAGGCGGTGGGCGCGGCCGGCGGACTCACGAGCAAGGACCTCGTCTGCCCCTCCTCCCTCGACTTCAAGCCGAAGGGCTCGGGCGCCTGCTTCAAGACCGAGGACATGTGGGGGCAGGTGCTCTCGATCAACCGATTCGGAAGCGAGCTCTCGGACCGCTGCCTTGCCGACATCATCGACCTCCCCATACCGCTTGCCGTATCCATCCACGTGCAGGCCATGGATAAGTCCAAGGCCGTCGCCTTCGTGAAGAAGCGCATCGCCTGGATGGACAAGGAGATCATCGACGAGCAGATGAGCGCGGTGAAGAAAGACTACGACTTCCAAATCCTCCCCTCGGAGCTCAAGTGCTCCAAGGAGGAGGCCGAGGACCTTCTCGGCCACCTGCAGAACCGAAACCAGCGCCTCTGCGTCTACACGGGCCTCGTCTACACCTACGCGCCCACGCGCGAGCAGCTCGATGACCAGGTGATGCAGATCGTGTCGACCGCGCGCCGAAACTCCATCGAGGCCGACGCGCTCGACTTCCGGCAGCGCGAGGGCCTGAACTCGGTGCTGCCGCTCGGGCACAACCACGTGGAGGTGTCCCGTATGATGACGGCCGCGCAGGTCGCCATCCAGATGCCCTTCGCCACCCAGGAGCTCGTTCAGGCGGGTGGCGGCTACTACGGCCAGAACAAGCAATCATCCAACCTCGTGCTATGCAACCGCAAGCGACTGGCAAGTCCCATGGGCTTCGTCGCGGGCAAGCCCGGGTCCGGCAAGTCGTTCTCGGTCAAGCGCGAGATTGAGAACACGATCTTGGCCTACCCGGATGACGAGGTGATAATCCTCGACCCCGCTGGCGAGTACTCGCCGGTGGTCGTAGCCAACGGAGGCGAGTCCATCCGCTTCGCCCCCGACTCCGACACGCACCTCAATCCCTTCGACCTGGCGGACGTGGCCCACCAGTCGCCCTCGGCCCGCGCCGGCCCGAGGGGCGCTCCCTATAATGGGCGTCGACCGGTCATCCGCCGATACGGAGGGGGGGCCGCCGAAAGAGGAGGAGCGAGAGCCATGGTGCATTCCCTCAAGGAGGCGGAGACGAGGGAGACCCTTCGCTGCTGCCACGCTAACTAGCAGCGCGAGGCGCTGCTTCCCGCGGCATAGACGAAGCCGCCGGCGAACTCGTACAACGTGTTCCTGCTGTTCAACCTGGAGGCGGCGTGGGACGAGGGCCACTGCATCCTGGCGCTGGGCCCGGTGGGCGGCCCCTTGCAGGCCTACTCCTACTACCGCCACAGCAGCCAGCTGGAGGCGCCGGGCATCATGGCCGACCTCAAGGAGCCCATGACCTTCGCCGAGCTGCGGGAGCGCTCGGGCTGGATCGTGCACGGCCAGCCGGGGAACTGGTGAAACGAGCACGTGAACTGCGCCATCGCCCTGTGGTGCGACGAGGCGACCTTCCGCGCCGTGCAGGCCTGTGCCGAGGACCGCCGCGCGCATACCGGCACCTACAACCTCATTACCTACAACTGCCTCACCTTCTGCGACGAGGCGCTGGCGGCCGGCGGCATCCACCTGCTCACGGAAAGCGGCCGCGAGCTGCACACCATCGTCCCCAAGGACGCCTTTAGGGACGTGGACCAGGTGGAGGGCGCCCATCCCTTCGAGGCGTGGAAGTACTGGTTCCCCCTCGGCGAGCCGCCGTCAAACGGCCTGCGCACCATCCAGGACGTCCCAGGCACGGACAAGCCGCTGGAATAAGCGGGAGGTCGCGCCCCGAGCGCGAAGCTGGTCCACATCGTGTATGATGGGAGGCGCTCTTCGCCGTAGACGCTGCTTGCCGTCCGCTCGTCGGGCATCTCGTCTTGCATGGGAGAAGAGGTTTTCGCTGTCTGGACTTTTGCGATTCAGTGCGGCATTTCGACAACGTTGCTGTGAGGAAGGTATGCCATGACTGATGGTCGTGAGGAGCCTTCGGCTTCCTATAAGCTGGGGAATGGCTGGGTTATTCTCCATTGGTGCGCCAATCTGACCATTATCCTTACGGGTTTCACGTTCATCCCTGCTCGGATCAACGCACAACCAGATGGGCAGGTCTTCATCGTTTGGGCGATCGTCCAAGTTGCGGTGCTCGTTGTTCTGGGCATAGCCTCGCAGATAACGGTTATGCGCCCGCTTTCCATGGAGAACTGGGCTTCACCATTGCGCATGTGCGCCCTGTTCCTTGCCGGTGTCGCGTGGTATTTCGCTGCCCACGCCATTGCGCCAGCTTTGGGTGGATTCTGGCTCGTTGAGATCATTCCCTCCGCCGTGCTTCTATCTGTCGCATCGGCCATGGGGTTCCTGTACATTGTCGATTACTGTCGGGCCACTTCCGAGACCGATTTCTGGAAGCATGCCGTTCCCGGATCCCTTATCGCCGCCTTTGTTGTGTTCTTTCCCATTGAGAGGTTCCCCCTCGCCGGTTCCGCCCTCTGCTGCCTGGTTTCCCTCGTGTGGTACATCGCGCATCGACGTCTTTCTTCCTCTTTGACGGAATACGAGACGGTATTGCCAGAGGGAGCCGAGGATCGACGTCGGCTTCCCATGGTGCTGGGATCGACGACCGCGCTTTTGTTCGCCGGTGGAATGATCTGCCCCATTGTGATGAATCCCACGAATTTGGCGAGTGCGAGCTATACGATGCTCTATATTCTTTCGCTGCTCTCGCTGACCATCATCTTGACGATTACCCCAGCTCTTGGATGCCTACGGAGCATCTATTCTTACGCGAAGGTCTGCGTTGTCCTGTCGGCATTGGCTTACTGTTTTCTGGTATGTGCCGGCGATGCCTTGGTGGGAGCGACTGCCGCTGTACTGCTTGGCGCATTTACGGTCAACGTGAGCATGATGTTCTATGCGCTCAGCCAGTGCCTTGGCGATCCCCGTGTGCGGTCTCTGCGATTCTGGGGTGCGGCACTTCTCGTGTTCCTCGCGTTTTTTCTCGGAATCGTCCTCGCGTCGATGGCGATACATGCGTCGGGTGACAGGGACATCGATCGGTTCGTGGTTCTCTCGCTCTGCTCGTACCTGTTCTTTATCGTCTGCTTTCGTGAATCGTGGTCGTTCCAGAAGCCCCAGGCACTCGCTGTGAAGCGTATTGCCGTGACGCCGCTTTCGGCTAACTTCCTCGAGAATGAGCTCCATGGACGCTGTCAGGCCATAGCGGATGTCTACCAGCTGACCGATCGGGAGACCGAGGTTCTTACTTGCTTGAGCGAAGGGTGGAGCATTCCCGCGGCGGCTCAGCGCCTGATGGTCTCGCAGGATACCGTACGCACCCATGTAAAGCACATCTATGCCAAGATCGGCATCCATTCTCGCGATGATTTGGTTGAAATCATTAAAATGCCTGATGAGATCCTTCTCCCCAAATCTGGGTGATACGTCGATTTCCCCTAGCGCAAGCGATGACGCGTCAGATTCCTCCTCGTATGCTTCCGTCAGCCCGGTGAATCGGGAATGATCGGATCGCCCGTTACGGAGGGCGAGAAGGAGGGAGGAATCGACATGAGCGAGACGCACGTGCATGGCATCGATGAGGCGAATATGGAGCGGCGGACGTTCCTGAAAGGATCGATGACGGCAGCGGCCCTTTTGGGTGCCGCGGGTATGTTCGGCTGTGCGCCGAATGCTGCTAAGCAGGAAAGGATGAAGCAGGAAGAGGCCGAGACTGCGGACATGTCCGATACGGGCGCCGTGGATCCGACGGCCGAGTACGAGTGCTGGCTGCCACCCCAAGGTGAGGTAGCGTTCGAGTCCGAGCCCGTGACTGACATCGCCCAGACGGAAGACTGGGATGTGGTTATCGTCGGCATGGGAGCGGCTGGTTCGGCCGCCGCAGCCTATGCGTCTGCAAACGGGCTTAAGACGTTGGTGGTGGAGAAGATGAGCGTCCCTGCTGCCAATCCCGGGGATATTTTCGTTATCAACTCGAAGGTTCAGGAGCAGCACCAGTTTCCCTGTCCGACCTTCAAGGACTTCATGGAGGCCCTCATGACCTCGAGTGCCTATCGGGCCAACGGGCCAAAGCTCGCGGCGCTCTATCATCACAGCGGAGAGGCGTTCGACTGGCTCTACGACAACGCCCTGGTGCCGGCGGGCATCGAGGCCGAGCCGACGTTCCCCGCCTTCCCCGGGATCATGATGGAGGGTTGGACGCGCTGCGTCAACGCCAACATCACGTGGGTTGGGGGACGCAACCAGCGGCAGGCTGACGTCCACAAATCCATTGCCGACCTCGCTTTGGCCCAAGGTGCAGAGATTCGCTTCGACACGCCTGCCGTGCAGCTTGTGCAAGACGGGAACGGTGCAGTGACCGGTGTTGTCGTGAAGGGGAGCGACGGCGCGTATACGCAGCTTAACGCGTCGAAGGGAGTCCTGTTGGCGACGGGCGGCTATGCGGCGAACATGGAGCGCATGAAGAAGTACATGCGCCCGCGCGATTACGCCACGGTTGCCGCCGTGCAATTCGCCAACGTCGGTGTGACCGGCGACGGGCACGAGATGGGCCTTGCGGTAGGAGCCGCGGAAGACGACGCGCCCCATTCGGCCCTACTCAACAGCTACGGTATAGTCGATGCGCATATGATGGGCATCCCGGCCCTCTTCATTCCCTGGATTCGCGTGAACGAACAGGGCCGCCGTTTCGTGAACGAGGAGGTGCCCGTCAGCATGCTCGGCGGCGCCATTATCAACCAGACCCACGGACGTTGCTGGACGGTTCTCGATGCCAATTATCCCCAAGCGGCCGCACAGCTCAAAACGGCCTATCTGTCCAACGATCCAACTATCGCCGATGGGTCGGTGGCGGTGATCGGGCAGATGATCGAGGAGGGCGCTTTGATTCAGGCCGACACGGTGGAGGAGCTCGCGGAGAAGATGGGCGTCGACGCTGCGACTCTGAAGGAAACGTTCGAGCGCACCACGCGCGATGCAGCGGGCGGAGTCGACACGCTGTTCGAGAAGGAGTTCCTCTATCCGCTCGATACGCCGCCGTTCTACGCTATCCACGAGGGCTCGACGCTGCTCAGCACGTGTAGCGGCCTGCATACCGACGAGGTCGCCCGAGTTGTCACGCCCGAGGGAGATGTCATTCCCGGTCTCTACGCGATTGGCGAATGCGCCGGTGGTCTGTGGGCTGGCGGTATGTACACCCATCATGTCTATGGCGGTGATTGGGCCGCTGCCATCACGTTCGCCTATCTGGCTGTGCAAAACTTGATGGAGGCTTAGCGTTTCGCTCCTTGTCTTACCCTCCCCTCCGTGGCACGGCTTACTGCCGTGCCACGGCTGTTTCCGAGAGGAATAAGGAGCGAGGGCGATACCGTGAGCGAGCCGCCGAACAGGCTGGGTCGTGCAATGCAGCACCTGAGGGGCGTCTATTCGCCGGCCGGCGCATCGCGCCAGCGCTTAAGCGAGAAGGCCCTGTGCCGATAAATCAGCGTCTCAGTTTTCCTTTGGGCTCACGGTATCATTGAGAAGATCGATCAAGTCGCTCATGTCGACCATTGAGGAAATATAAGCTTCGTATAGCCTCTCGGGGCTGACGGCTTTGAAGTTGAGTTCCCAGCCCGCTTGTCGGGCCAATTGGTTCGCAAATATACGCTGCGTTCTTCCGTTTCCCTCGCGGAAAGGGTGGAGGGCATTTATCTCCGCGATGTAGAACGCCATCCGCTCGATAAAGTCACCGCGTTCGAGATCGCGCAGGTAATTCTCCGCCTTAAGAGCCTCGAAAAGGTTTTGGGAATAGGGAATGATAAACTCCGCGCCGCAGAACAGGGAATTTCCCTTTGAGATGAAGCCCTTTTTCCGTATTTCGCCGGCCCAGTCATAAATCTCGCCGAAAAGAGCCCTATGGATTGCTTGAAGATGGGCGAGGTCGAATGAACCATTGACGGAGTGTTCCTCAAGTTCGGCTGCCGCAACGCCGGTGATAGCGCGCTCGGCATTCCATAGTTCGTCGAAGTTGGTTAAGCCGAGTTTGTTGATGAGAACCTTAGTGCCTGCGTAGACATAGGGGCGTCGGCATCGTATTGGTAGTTATATGATCGGCGGTCAACCATGGGAGGCCGCCAGCTGTTTTGCATCGGCAACATACTAGGCTATCAAGTCGCGATAGGTCATCTCGCCGCGACCGACTTTGCGCAAGTTGTCTTTCTCAGCTTCCGTCATGGTCATATGCTCGACTGCGAGGCTGTGCTCAACCTCTTCGATTACGCGCTCCATCTCCAGAGTCAGTCGGGGTCCTTCCAGCCGAGCGACTTGGTGAGGTCGCCCTGCGGGTCGGTGTCCACGAGGAGCACCCTCTTCCCGCGATGCGCGAGGGCTACCCCCAAGCTCAAGGTGGTGGCGGTCTTTCCCGTGCCGCCCTTCTGGTTCGCTACTGCGATGGCTCTGCATGGCATGGCTCATGAGCCTCCTTTTGCGGTTGCCCGCATCGGGAGGCCAGGCGGCCCTCGCGCAATGTGCGATGGGCGTGCGTTTCGCGAAAATACTGGAAGCGCACTGGAAATATCGGGGTTTCTCGAAAAGCCAAGAAGGGAGAAGGATTTCCCAAGTTTCAGAAATCACGGTTCTGAACTGGTTATTTCTCGACCACGCATTTCGCGTGTTTCGCGGGTGCTTGCGCCGCTAGCAGCTTGGGAAGCTGAAATTCTACCATTGGATCACGCTCGCAGTGGAAGAACATTATGCGCCAAGCGCCCGTAGTGCCCGCAGCGTTTCGGCCGTTTCAGCAAATCCCCACGACAGTGCGCGGTGATTGCCCCTCGGCGGCGCGCCCGCTCGCTCCTGCGCAATCACTCGCTCCTATGCAGCCGCTCTCGGCCCCGCAGCCGCCCGCTTCGGGCCGCCCTACACCCTCCGGCAGGCGAAGACCAGCCCAACCAGGGACGCCAGAAGCACGATGGGCGCCAACCTGACGGCCAGCCATTCGAATCCATGCAGCATCGTGCCGGCGACGGCTTCCTCGGGATTGGCGTAATCCCAGTTCAGATAAGGACTCCCCCATACGGCCATTGCTGCGAGCACGGCTAGGGCGCCAACGCACAACAACGCGAGCAGCACCTGCAGCGCCCGTCTGCGAGCAGCGGCTTTCCGAGCGAACTGCAAGTTCAGCACCTCCAGCTTCTCGGAAAGCGCCCGCAGGTCGTCGGCGGTGGGCTCGGTAACGGTCTCCCCGAGCAGCGTGCTGACGGGCGTGTCGAGCGCCTCGGACAGGGCCACCAGCATGTCGGAGTCGGGAACCGACAGCCCGCGCTCCCACTTCGACAGCGTCTGGCGCACCACGTTCAGCTTGATGGCCAGCTCCTCCTGCGAGATTCCCTTCGCCCGACGGATGGCCTTGATGTTCTCGTTAAGCACTGCACGGCTCCTTTCCGATTGCGTGTCCGGCGCAAGAAGCGTACAGAAAGCTGCCCCGTTGCCGCAAGCAACGCATGATAACACGGGCTATTCGGGGGGCGGGGAAGCCGCGCGGGCGCAGGCGGGCCTAGCGCACTTCGGCGATATAGGCGTTGGCGCTGCGGGGGAACTCCCGTTTGAACGCCTCTTTCAGCAGGCGTTTTCCAGGGGCTCCGGCAGGAATCGGCTCGCGGTGCTTCTGGAAACCGTCCTCGACGAGTAGCCAGCCCTCCTCGCGCCGCTCCAGCGTGAGGGAGCGGTCCTTCTTGAACGTGCTCAGGGTAAGCTGGCGCAGGGTTTTGTCGGCCATGGCGTTGAAGAGCCGCGCCTGCGCCTGCTTCACGGGAACGAGCTTCATCGCTGCCCCCTTTTCAGAAACCGGTCCAGCTCGGCGGCGAACGCCCGTTTCTGCAGCGTGGCGGACAGGTAGAGCACGGTGGCGGCGCTGCCGTTTACGACGTAGGCGGCCCGAACCGATCCGACGCTCTGCTCGTTGACGCGGCATTCCCAGATGGGCAGCCCCTGCCAGCGGACCGTGGTGGCGAATTTCGACTTGAACAGGCCGTTTCCTATTTGGCTCCGGATGGTTCGGGCGGTTTTGCCTTGCAGGCTCGGGTGCTTTCGCAGCAGGGGCCCGCAGCCGCGCTTGTCGAAGGACACCGTCGGCTCGGGGGCGGTGACGTGCTGTGGCGGCTGGAGCGGATATGTGCCGGAATGCGGTTTCATGGGCGGCGTTCCTTCGTCCCGAAGCGATGGCGCGCAAGGGGCGTCAAGGCGATTGTACGCTGGGTGGCACGGGCGGACGCGACGCGGGGAAGGGTTTGCCGAAACGTCACGAAGCCATGCGGCGCCCTCGCACTCCGACGCCTCCTTGTTGCAACGCGAACGTCGGCCGAGTTGCGCCTGCTCTCTCGCCGATCGCCCGTCGCCGCCGCCCGCCTCCTGCTTCGGCTTGCCGCGCCTAGGCGCCTTCCGCCTTTTACCCGTCCTCGGCGCAGCTCGCCGGCACCGGCGCGTCGCCCGAGCCAGTCTCGCGCTTGGCCGTTGGCTGCCATTGGGAGAGCACCAATCCGGCGATGGTGAGCGCGATGCCGCCGACGATTGCGGCGTTCAGCGGCTCTCCTAGCACGATGATGGAGGCAGCGGCGGTGATGGCGGGCACCAGGTAAATGTAGGTGGTCGAGGTGACCGCCCCCAATCGCTTCACGGCAACGCCCCAGGTGACGAAGCAGGAAGCCGAGGCGACAGCCCCCAGGAACAGCAGATTCGCAAGGTTGACCGGCTCGGTGAACGCGTCGGACGCGGGAACGGGGGCGCCGAAGGCCGCGGTAGCGGGCACGATGAAGACCAGCCCCCACAGGAAGGTGCGCTTCGTGGAAGCCACCGTCTCGTAGCCCAAGTCGGCGATGTGCTTCACCAGCAGCGAGTACACCGCCCACACCAGCGCCGCCGCCAGGGCCAGCAGGTCTCCGCCCAGCGTGCCCGGGTCGGCTGCCAGGTCCGGGCTGTTCGATGCGATCGCGCTGCTCGCTCCACTGACAGCGCTAGCCGTGGCTTCGGCGCCTGCACCCGCGCCGGTGCTGCCCATCCCCACGATCACAAGGCCGGCCATGGCCATGGCGAAACCTGCAAAGAACCGGGCCGAAAGGGCGCTGCGGTCTCCGCGAGCTGCCTGCAGCAACGCGGTGAACAGGGGAGAGGCCGCCACAATGACGCCTGCCGCCGTTGCCGTGGTAAGCATCAGCGCAACGTTTTCCAGTAGGTAGTACGCGGCGATGCCCGTTGCCCCGGCGGCGACGAACAGCAGCTCGTGTCGCCGATCTGCCAGGCACAGCATGCGCGGCCGCAGCGCGCACAAGGCCAGGAAGCCCACAGCGAAGCGCAGGGCCAGTATCCACAGCGGCGTGAAATCGGCCAGCAGCACCTTCGTCGACACAAACGTGATACCCCATACGAACACGGTGAACAAGGCGATCAAGTGGTATTTCACGAAACGCCATCCTTTCGGGCTGGGCTCGTCCCGTCTCCCTTGCTGCACTCGCCTGCCGCTACCAATTGCCGGCGATAGCTCCCCGGCGTCAGGCCCTCTCTCCGCTTGAACTCCCTGGTCAGGTGCGCCTGGTCCGCGAACCCGGTTTCAGCGGCGACGGCGGCCGGCTCCATCCCGTCGGCGAGCAGCTTGCAGGCGCGCTCGATGCGCAGCGAAGCCAAGTGCTGCATGGGCGTGATGCGGAACCGTCGGCGATAAGCCCTGATGAGCGCTGCATCCGAAAGGGTTTCCCGCTGCGCGATCTGATGGAGGCGCGACGGATTGGCCAAATTGCCGGCCAAGTGTCGAAACGTTCGCCCCGCGGGGTCGTCGAGGATCGGCGTTGCCGTCGGCCCGAGCACGCTGCCGGCGGCTGCAGGGGTGCCCGCCGCATCGGCGTCGGGACTGTCGGTTTCCGCAAGGAAGCTCAGCAGCGCAAGTGCCGACTTCCGAACAGCCTCCATGCTGGCAGGGCGCCGGGTTTCGGGGGAAGCGGGCACATTCGCCTTGCGATCGCTGGTCTTCGCCGGCACCGCTCCGGAAGCGCGCGTTTCCGACCCCTCCACCGTTTCGCCGGCTGCGTTCAGGTTGTCGATCACCGCGCGGAACAGCGCCACCGCGTCGGCGCTCCTGGTGCGCGGGCCCCTAAGGCGGATGCCTTCGGCGAAGTCGGCCGAGAACGTGAGACTTTCGAAGGCGAGCAGGCCGCTGCCCTGCTGCTGGCAGCCGTGCACGTCGCCGGGATTGAAGACGAACAAGTCGCCGGGTTCCAGCAGGTGCGGTTGGTCGTTCCAGACAAGCCGCCTGGCTCCCTGGGTCACGAGGCCCACCACGTAGTGCTCGTGGGAATGGGCGGGGAAGGGCTGTGCGACGCCGCGGTAGCTGCGGTACTCGCCGCCGATGCAGGGAACAGGCGCAATCGTGCAGCGGGCCGCCTCGGATCGCCCTTCTTCGATGTCGTGCGCCTTCCGCATCTTCCGTCTCGCGCTGCCTTACGCCGCTGCCGCCTCCTAAGCCACGTACTATAGCGCAATCCCGCCGCTGGTTCTTGAACGGAATTGCATGCCGGCTGGCGCAACATGCAGAGTCGTCCCTAGTGCTATGCCCCCTGTGCTATAGCCCGCGTCGCCTTGTCCTCTGTGCCATCTTGCAGCGCACGACGCTCCCGTCCCTCAAGGCCACCGTACCCGCTGCCCTGCCGCTCCGTTTGGCCCATCTGCCGCTTTTGGTTGCGGCATTAGCCTCAAACAAGTATAATATCGACGCGCCGGATCCAACGCTCGTCGGCCGTAGTGCAGCGGCGGCGAGCTCGCATCTTTCTGTTGTTGCACCGGGTATGCCGAGGTGGCGCGCGGCATATCGCCTTCAGGGAAGGGAGCGTGCAACATGGGCACTGTCAAGGCCGTTTGCACCAGCGACGTCAAAGGCATCCAGAAAACCGCAACCGCATCCGTGGACCTCAAGCCCGACTGGGGCATCGAGGACGACGCCCACGCGGGAAAGTGGCACCGCCAGGTGAGCCTGCTTGGTTACGAGCAGATCGAGGCTTTCAAAGCGCTGGGGGCGGACGTGGCGGACGGCTCGTTCGGCGAGAACATCATCGTGGAAGGCTTCGACCTGAAATCGCTGCCTGTGGGCACGCGCCTTCGGTGCGGGGAAGCGCTGCTGGAGCTCACCCAAATCGGCAAGCAATGCCACGCCCACTGCGCCATCTACCACAAGATGGGAGACTGCATCATGCCCCGCGAAGGCGTCTTCTGCCGCGTGCTAGAAGGCGGCCGCGTGGCGCCGGGAGACGCCGTCGACCTCGTGGGCAGCGAGGGGTAGGGAGCCAGGGGCGCCAGTGCGCCAGCGCACCGGGCTGGCGACAATGGAGCATGGCGGACTGCGTGCGGTTGTGTTGACGTGAATGCGCTCGTAGCCGCGACGGGCTGTTGCTATAGCGGTCGGACGTGAAGCTTTCCGCTGGACGCGACGAACCCAGTGCGTCAGGCGACGATTGTCGCGCGTCGAGCGCACCAACCCAGGTGGCCGTTGCCGGCTGCTTGCGAGACCCTGCTATCATGGGACCATGTGCGGAAAATGCGTCATATTGGAATACGACGAGGTGCTCGACGTTATCCACGAGCTTGAGCTGGGCGTCCCTGTGGGATTGGGCGCCGACTGGCCGGCTCGACCGACGCGATGCGGCGACCTGGTGGCGCGCCCGGGATCTGTGATTCCTGTCATCGTGGCGCAGCCGGTTGCGGCGACGCCCGGCGTTGGACGCGGTTCGCAGCTGGCAGGTCCGATAGCGCCCGCCACCTTCACCTGGGGATTTCGGGAGCCGTGGGGCACGGGGCTCGTGTTCAACACCCGCATCGAAAGCACCGACAAGCCGCTATGGCGCGATTCCATGGAACATCGCCGCTGCATCATCCCCGTGCGTTCGTTCTTCGAGACCAGCGCCACCGAAACGGCGCCGTCCCCGCGTGATGGCCGCCCTGCGAAGCGCTCTTACGAGTTCACGGTACCGGGAAGACCGATTGCCCTGATAGGCGGCGTATGGAAGGACGGTCGCCTGTCCATGGTGACCACTGAGGCGAACCGCTGGATGGTTCCCGTGCACCACCGCATGCCGCTGGTGATTCACCAAGAGGAGCTGCCGGTGTGGTTCGGTCCCGACTACCGCCGGCTGGCCGACCGCTCGTCTGTGGAGCTGGCGGTCGCCCCCGAGCAGCCCACGGCGCCGCCGACGCCTCATCCGATGTCGGGCTCGGCGTCAGGTTCCGCATACGGCCCCGGGGCCGGCGGCAATCCTACCCCGGGAACCATGACCCCGCTGTTCTAACCGCCTTCAGCCCGTGTCCTCCTCGCGCCCCAGCGAGCTTAAGGGGAGCTTGGCGATACCTGGGCGGTTGCTTAGCTTTTGCTGGGAATGGCTCGGCCTCGCCTGTCTCTAGCGCACAGCGTGCGCGCCCTGGTACCCTTACGGCCGACGCGCGCTTTCGTTCAGCAGTGTTGGCGGCGGTCCAGAGATGACGGCTCATGCTGGTAATGTCGGGTTAATCAAAGTATTATCTAAAACTTATCGCGGACGTTTGCGCCTCGGCGCGACTCGGGCTTATGCTTCTTGCCGATGCCCCCTGAAGCGGCTATGGGGGTGCTTCAGGGTTGTCGGTGCATTGGCGGGAGGAGGAGAATGCGCAGGCTGGGTATCAAAACGGTGTACCTTGCCGCTCTGACGGCGGTCTCCATCGTCACGTTTGTCGCCTTTTCGCTTTTCGACGTGCATGTTCAGCAGCAGCAAACCGAAGAGGCGCTGTTGGAGGAGGCGCGCACCTTCGCGCGCGAGATGGATGCCGTCTGGCAGTTCATGGACAATTCGCAGAACGTGATCAACTATTCGTCGGCGGGGGACTTCGACTTCAAAGGGCTGCACTGCTCAGTTGTGGGGAAAAGCGTGGGTGCTATCTTCTCGGCGGGGAACGACTACACCATTCGCTACACTAACTTCAACCCCAGAAGCGCCATGGATCAGCCCGACGAGTTCGAGACGGCGGCACTGACCCGTTTCAACGAGAATAAAGAGATACGCGAATACTACGGCATCGCCGACTTCGAGGGTGAAGAGCGCTTCCGCTATCTTCAGGCGCTCAAGGTGGACGAAAGTTGTCTCGAATGCCATGGCGAGCCTGCGGGAGAGCTGGACATCACCGAACACGTGAAAGAAGGGTGGACGCTCGATTCGGTGGGAGGCGCGATCAGCATCGTCATCCCCGTCGATCAGCAAAAGAACGCGATGACGGCGAACGTTATGCGCGACGCCGCCTTCTTCCTGCTGCTCTCGCTTGTCATCGGGCTGGTGGTGCTGCTGGTCACCACGGTTTTCGTGTTCGGCCCCATGAATCGCATGAAGAACGCTTTCTCCGCGGTGGGCGCCGGCCGTTCTCAGATTTCCGTCGAAAGCGGCGGTGCGACGAAAGAGGTTTCCGAAGTCATTGACTGCTTCAACACCATGGCCGAGGAAGTGCGGTCCGTCTACGCCAACCTCGAAGAGCAGGTTGCCGACCGCACGCTTGATCTGAAGCGCGCCAATGAGAAGCTGGAGCGAGCCAACGAGAAGCTGGAGCGGCAGCGGGACGACTTGACGGCCTTGAGCGTGCGCCTGCAGGAAGAGGCTCGCTTCAAATCCGACCTGCTCTCGATGGTGAACCACGAGCTGCGCACGCCGCTGACCGCCATCATTACACTGTCCCAGGTTTCCGTCGAAGCCGGCGAGCTCGAAGGCGGCCGGGACGCCGTGGAGCAGAAGTCGTGGGAGGAGGTCCGGAAAAACGGCACCATCCTGCTGGAGATGATCAACAACATGCTCGACATCGCGCGCTCCGACGCAGGGGGCATGAAAGCGTCCTGCGAGGTGATGGATATCGGGGACGTCGTCTCGTCGGTACGCAGCGCCATAGCGCCTCTGGCTCAGCGTTTCCGGGTGTCGTTCGAGAGCCATGTGGCAAGCGATGTCCCGCTTGTGAGCGGCGACTACGAGAAAACTCAGCGCATCTTGGAGAACCTTTTGGGCAACGCAGTGAAGTTCACGCCCGACGGAGGCCATGTGTGCCTGCGCGTGGAGTGCGAGCCGGCGTCGGGCGACGTGGTGATGCGCGTCATTGACAACGGCATCGGCATTCACCCAGATGACCAGGAGCGCATTTTCGAGAGGTTCGTGCAGGTGGACAGCACGTCGACGCGAAAGTACAACGGAAGCGGATTGGGTTTGGCCCTGGTGAAGGAGTACGCAGAGATACAGGGGTTCTCCGTGGCCGTCGAAAGCGTGCTGGGGGCCGGGTCGGAGTTCTCCGTGCGCATTCCCGCTGGCTGCACGGTGATAAGCTGCGAAGAGGGGGAGGGGTAAGTCAATGACCAAGGTGATGCTGATCGATGACGAGGAGAGCATGCACGTGGCCATCCGGAAGATGCTCGAGAAGGCGGGTTACACCTTCTTCGGCGCCATGGACGCCGAAGAAGGGCTTGCCATGTTCGCGAAGGAGCGCCCCGACCTTCTGCTGCTCGACGTCATGCTGCCGGGGATGAACGGCTTCGATTTGTGCGAGCGCATGCGCACCGAAGGAAGACGCGTGCCCATCATCTTCCTTTCCGCGAAAAACGACATCGTCGACAAGAGCGTGGGCTTCAAGTCCGGCGGGGACGACTACGTGACCAAGCCCTTCGACTCGACGGAACTGCTGCTTCGCATCGAGGCCCATATACGACGCCATAGGGATATAGTCGAGTCGGCTCGCAGGGACGGCCGGGACGGGGTGGTGACCATAGGCGGCTTGGAGATTCGCTTCGACGAGTACCAGGTGTTCGTCGATGGGCACCCGGCAAATCTGACCACGAAGGAGTTCGAGATAGTGGCTCTGCTGGCATCCCACCCGGGCAAGGTCTTCACGCGTATACAGATTCAAGAATGTCTGTGGGGTGAGGGGGAGGCCGACGCAAAGACGAATTCCATTACCGTATTCGTACGCAAAATACGCGAAAAGATAGAGGAAAATCCCAGCGAGCCAAAGTATATCCTTACTGTGCAGCGAGTGGGATACAAGATGTCGGAGCGGGTATAGCAAGGGCTTTTACCGGGTGTCCTGCTGTGTTCCGGCAATATCAGGGGCTGAGCTAGCGGCGGTTAACGAAAACTTTAGCCAAAGATAATCTCAGGTGAGTCGATATTATCGTGCCCCTTGCGTATGGTGTTCGTAAGCAAGGGGCAAGCCGGCTGTTTCTTCGAGGGGGCTGATTTGCCTTGCCCTGCGCATGGCATGTCGACGAAGAGGGCTGGATAGGAGAAGAGGGGGCATTTATGGTAGACGCAACCCAGAAGCGAGGGTTTTCCCGGCGAAGCTTCATCAAGGGAGCGGCGACGCTGACCGCCGCTGGCGCCCTAGTCGGGTGCAGCGCGAACACCGATGACAAGGTGACGGTCGAGCCGGGCAAAGCCGTAGAGGAAAAGAAGCCGGATGCCGACAAGCAGACGCAGGCTGTGGCGCAGCCGTCCCCGGACAAGATCTACTCTGGGGCTTGTCGCGCTCAGTGCATACAGGGTTGTTATCTGAACGTGCACGTGCGCGATGGCCAGGTGGTGCGCACGTCGGCCGGACGTTTCCCTGACGAGCCCGAGTTCGAGCGAATTTGTCCGAAGGGGCTCACGCAGGTGGCGCGCGTGTACAGCTCGGAGCGCTTGCAGTACCCCATGCGGCGCGTAGGCGAGCGAGGCGAAGGCAAGTTCGAGCGCATCAGCTGGGACGAAGCCATCGCCGAGATTGCCGAGAAGTGGAAGGGCTACGTAGACGAGTTCGGCGCGGAGTCCATCGTCTATTTCGTGGGCAGCGGCAACTGCGCGCTTCTGGGAGGCGGTACGGCGGACGGCTCCGTCATGCAGCGTCTTCGCCAGGTAACGGGTGCGACTAATATCACCACCGACCGAGACATGGCCACTATCGACCGCCTGGCGAAGGTGTTCGGCTACGGCGGCTGGGGAAACCTGTGCACCGATTTCGTGAACGCGAAAACGTTCGTCATCTGGGGTGCCAATCCCGTGGTCTCCGAAAAGCAGCAAATGCATTTTATTCTAGATGCCAAAGACGCCGGTGCGCGCATAGTGGACATCGACATCGCCTACAACACCGTCTCGTCGAAATCCGATTGGTTCATCCCCGTTAACCCCGCCACCGACGGTGCGCTTGCCCTGGGCGCCATTCATGAGGTGCTGGAGCAAGGTTGGCAGGACGAGGAATTCATTCGCGACCATACCGAGGCGCCGTTTCTGGTCAAGGAGGATGGCGCGTACCTGCGCATGAGCGATCTGGGCGTCGAGCCTACGGAAGGCCCGGTGAATCCCCAGACGGGCCAGCCGACCGTGGTCGATCCCTGCGTGCTGTGGGATCTGGAGACCGAAAGCGCCGTTGCGCTGGCCGATGCTGTGAGGCCTGCGCTCGAGAGCGTTCCGCAGATCGAGGGATTCGCCGTGCGGACGGTTTTCGAGATTATCCGTGACCAGGCCTCCGAATGGACGGTCGAGCGTGCCTCCGAGGTCACGGGCGTGCCCGAGGCTGACATCAAAGAGCTTGCGCGTACCTATGCCCTGGACGGCCCCGTCACCACGTTCTCCCAGTACGGATTGAACCACTACGCCAACGGCACCTACAACTACGGGCCTGTGTTCTCGTTGGTGCTGCTTACCGGCAACATCGGAAAGCCGGGGGCGGGGTGCGGCATCCACACTGCCGGTATGGGCGTGAGCAACGCTGCCGGATGCATCGCGGCTCCCAGCAGCGCGGGCGAGCCTCCCCAGGGCGGCGGTCGCAATATCAACTGGAACCAGCTGTACCCAGTGCTTCAAAGCGGAGAGAAGCTTGGAGAGCCCTTCCCCATGAAGTCGCTTTACTGCTCGTGCACGAACCCCATGTGCGCCAACACCGAGCACAAGGAGACGGTCGAGCTCTTCAAGGCGTTCGAGTTCGTCGTGGTTCAAGAGATGACGATGACGGAATCGGCTCGCTACGCGGACATTCTGCTGCCGGCGTGCCATTGGTTCGAATGCGTCGACCTGCGACAGCGAGCCTACAACTATCCCTATGTCATCCTGCAGGAGAAGGCGATCGAGCCTTTGTACGAGAGCAAGCCCGATTTCGAGATATACAAATTGCTTGCCGACGCTTTGGGCTATGGTGACTACTTCGACTTCACGGAAGAAGAGTACATCGAGATGTGGCTTGACAGCGACAGCGCCCGCTCCATGGACATTACGCTCGACCGTTTGAAGCGGGAGAAAGTGGCGCGCGCCGTCACCAAGGATATTGGGTTCGAGGGCGGTGTTTTCGGAACGGCCAACGGCAGGGCGCACTTCTACCAGGAAAACCCCGTTCCCGACCATATGATCGGCCAGGATTTCGATCCCGAGAAAGAGCGAACGTTTTTGTACTGGGAGCCCGCGGCCGAGGCTGATCTGGCGAACGCTGTGCGCGAGAAGTACCCCTTCACCGTATGCTCCGAGCACATGCGCACCCGCACGCATTCTCAATGGTGGGATGTGGGTTACATGGACGAATTCGAACCGCAGCCCATCGTGCGCATCAATCCCGATGACGCCAAGGAGCTCGGCATCAAAGAGGGCGACAAGGTCAGGCTGTACAACGACCGCGGCGACGTGACGCTGATCGCCACGCTCAACGCCGGTCAGCAGCGCAAGAGCGTCCACTGCCTGCGCTCCTTCCAGGCAATCGAGTTCATCGAAGGCAACCTTTCGGACCTGACGTTCAACGACTATAACCAAGCATGCGCCAACCAGGCTTACAACGACGTGGCCGTGGCGATCGAGAAGCTGTAGGGGGAGTGGTTTCGATGACGCGATATGGAATGGCTATCGATGTGCGCCGCTGCGTTGGCTGCCAGGCCTGTGCAGCTGCCTGCAAGGTGGCGAACAACCTGCCGAAGACCATCTCGTACAACGTGGTGTATACGAAGACCGATGAAAACTGGGATGAGCTGGGTACTGCGGTGGCAAGGGGCGCCGTGGCCAACGACAATGCCGGCGGGACGTTTCCCGATTGCACGCTGAACTTCCTACCCATGCAGTGCCAGCATTGCGAGAATCCCAAATGCGAGGAAGTGTGTCCCACGGGTGCGACGCAGAAGCGCGAGGACGGGATCGTGTGGGTGGATTCGGAGCTGTGCATCGGCTGTGCTTCGTGCATCAAGGGATGCCCCTACGAGGGGGTGCGCACGCTCAACGAGAGCGAGCCGGAATACTATCTCGACGTGGTGGTGGGCGAGTTCGACGCGCCGGTGCACAAAGCCGGGGCAGTGGAGAAGTGCACGTTCTGCAAGAATCTGGTCGACCGCGGTGAAGAGCCGGCGTGCATGCAGCTGTGCTTGGCCCGAGCGCGCTTCTGGGGCGACTTGGACGATCCGAGCTCGGATGTTTCCAAGGCCATCGAAGGTCGCGAGTACCATCTGATGCAGGAGGCGGCGGGCACCGGCCCGAAGGTCTACTATCTGCTGTAGGGCGCATGCGGTGCTGGAGACGGTGCCGACGTTGGTGTGCTGATGATGGAGAATGAACAGGCGCCGCAGGCTTTGCCGGTGGCGCCTGGCTTCGGTCGGAGGGAGTATTGTGAGGGAAAGCGACGAGGTCAGAAGGCTTGTGGGTCTTGCTGACGGGTGTGAGCTCATGGCGGCAGCTCTGCGGTTTCCTACCGACGAGCTGGCATCCGCTTTGACCGATGGCGCCTTTGCCCAAGACGTCGAGTCGTGCTTGTCCGATTTTCTTCCGCGAAACGGCTTCGGGGAATCCGAGGGGTGCGAGCGGGAGGCGGCAGGCATCGCGGCACGGTTCGGCGCTTTTATGCGCGAGGATACGGGGGAACTTTGCCGCGGATTGAGAAGGGGATTCTCGATTGCCCATGTGAGGCAGGCGGGCGGCGTCGCGGTGTTTCCTTACGAAAGCGCCTTTCGGCACCGAAGGGAGGGCAAAGAGGGCGAGCCGGCGCTGTTCCGAGCGCCTGTGGCCTTGGATGTCGAGCGGCAGATGCGCTCTGCCGGCGTGCTGCCGCGGGATTCCCGAACGGAACCGTGCGACAGTCTTTGGGACGAGTTCTCCTTCCTTTCGTATCTCTTCGGTCAGGCGGCCTCTGCTTCTGCGGAGGGCGACGTTCGGGCGAGTCTTCTCTGGAGTGGCCGTGCGCGCGTCTTTTTCGACGATCACGTGGCGATGTGGGCCGACGATTTCTTTGAGTGGACAGCGGCAGAGCTTCGGGCTCAGGTTGCCGCAGGGGTGGTCGACGCTTCGTGTGAAGAGTACTACGATGCATTGTTTGCCTACGGGCGCTTGCTGCTGGAGAGCATCGGGCGTGCGACGGGGGTGGTTTGGCCGCCGCACGTGCTGTAGCTTGAGAGGGGCCATGGGTTTGGCTGACGCTGTTGGCTGCACCGCGCCCGTCGTATGTCAGGCTGCGGGGCGTGTCTGGCTGGGGCCGCAAAGGCTGCGATAAGGCTAATACCCCATGTCGTAGAGCCGGTCGTCGTCCAGGCCGAAGTAGTGCCCCAGCTCGTGGACGACGGTCTTGCCTATCTCGGCGACCACTTCCTCGCGGCTTTTGAAGCAGCGCTCGTGGGGGCCTTTGAACACGGTGATGACGTTGGGGATGTCGTCGTCGTAGCCGTCGGCGCGCTCCACGATGGAGATGCCGTCGAACAGTCCCAGCAGGTCGTTCGGGCCTGGCATGTAGTCATCGTCGCCTTCGGCGGTGTCCGCGTCTTCGGCAGCGCCCATGTCATCGGCGGCCAGTGCATCCCCGTTGGCCTCTTGGCTCTCTTCGTCTCGCCATGTTTCGGCGTTCTGCCATTCGCCCTTGCCGTCCCAGTCCGCGTCGTCCTCCCAGCTTGCGCCGTCGCCCCAGTCCGCGTCGTCCCCCCAAGTCCCCTCGCCGTCCCCTTCGTGCCAACCATCTGCACCCAGGCCGTCCAGGTGGTATTCGCTGGGCTCGTCCTCCCAGGTGACGGCGACGTTCTCCAGCGCCGCAAGGAACTGCTCGGGCATGGCGTCGAGCGCTTCTTGGATGGCGGTTTCGAATTCCTCGTCGGTCATGGGGTACATGGGCGCTCCTCGGGTGTGCGGCGGATATGGCGGTTTAGCGTTCGGCTTCGGCGTGCTTGTGCTCGGCGTCGGCTGTGGCGGGTGCGTATTCGGCGTCGATTGTAGCGAGTGCGTCTGTTCGGAGCAAATTCGCTACCTGCTTAGCCGATGCAACTGCGGCTTCGAGGAGAGCTGGCCCACTGCATCCTATGCGGTCGCTGCGCCCGCCGCCAGCTGGCTGCCCGCCACTTGCTGCCTGGTGCCCGCTTGTCGTTTTCACTCGCCCTGCGCTAGCGCTTGCAAGTTTATCGCGCACACGCGCATCGGCCTAGAGCGCACAGTCTCGGAAACCCATTCGCCTGCGGAGTTCTGCTGACCCCGCGTTCGATGTTGGAATATCAATTACGGAGAAACGTCAGCGCCGCATCGCAAAATCAACGGTGTTCCGCCGCTCGTCCGAAACCCGCCAAATCGTCCTAGAGTGTGTCATGAACAAGCGGTTTATTCGCGAGCGGACGAGCCTGCGCCGGCTTCCGAATGCGCGTTCAGCGTGCGAGCAGGCATGCACTGTAAAGAGAAAGGACCAGCTATGACTTCCGAAAAGCGCGACAACAGGATGGTGGCAACCTCGCTGGGGCATCACGAGAAGATGCGCACGCCCCACATCGACCGCACGGCCATCAGCCCCTACGACCAGTGGTGCGACGGCTATGGCATGCCCGGCGCCTACGGCAACGGCTACGTGAACGTGCTGAAGGTGTCGTGCGGCGCGGTGGACAAGACCAAGGACGCCCTCATCGACCGCATCGTCACCTACGACAAGGCCGAATGCGCCGATGCTTACGTGGGACAGATCAACATGCTGACCGCCAGCTCCTTCAACGGCGTCCAGGGCCAGATCTGGGGCCACGACCTGGCCGTCCACGACGACATCAAGAGCGGATCGATCGAGCCTCTTTTCACGGTAAAGCAGTTCGATGGGTCTGATCTGAAGGTGTTCGACGCCAAGCCGCTTATCCAGGCTGGCATCGAATTGTTCGGCACCGACGCCGACCGTCGCTACCATCCCGCGCCCGGCGCCCACGTGATCTGCGCAAACAAGGGCGTCGTGGCCTACCGCCCGAAGGAGGGCCAGCCCCTCAAGGACGGCGAGGCCTACGGTGTGTGGTGCTTCATCGCCATCTCGCTGACCACCGACCCCGACTACGCTGCGAACCTGTTCATCGAGGACGCTGGCACTTGGACTGAAAACGACAGCGAGCAAGACCTAATCAACTTCCTGGACGAGCGCCGCAAGGAAATCGTCTGGTCCGTGGTGGAGTGCGGCAACGACTCCGGCGTGCTGTTCGACCGCACCTACATCGCCTATAACTACGTGATGATGAAGCCCAATCAGATCGGCAACGCCATTACCGTGGGCCCCTACGTGACGCTGGCCAAGGACGCCATCCCGTCGGAGGGCTTCGGCAAGCTCAACGACATGACCATCACCGAATGGCTGAAGGACCAGGGCTTCCAGTCGCTTACCGGTTTGAAGTAAGCGTCGGGAGCATTTGAAGCGACGGCCCCCGACCTTGTGCCGGGGGCCTTATCTTAAGGAGGCTATCATGGCAGAAACCAAGACGGCCGTTACCGCATCGGAGAAGACGACAACGACCACGACCACGACCGCAACCGACGTTGCGAAGCAGGCCGGCAGCGGCAAGCCGGCGAAGGGCTCCGCGGACGCCAAGAAGGTAGGGCTCGTCGGCCTGATCGCCATCGTCATCTCTGCTATGGTGGGCGGCGGCATCTACGACCTGCCCCAGAACATGGCCGCGAGCGCCTCGGCCGGCAGCCAGATTGTGGCATGGGTCATCACCGGTATCGGTATCTGGTTCATCGCGAACACGTTCCGCGTGCTTGCTCAGGCGAAGCCGGACCTGAAGAACGGCATCTACACCTACGCCGAGCGTGGTTTCGGCAAGTTCGTGGGATTCCTCATCTCCTACGGCTACTGGATCTGCAACTGCTTCGCGTTGGTCGCTTACGGCGTGCTGATCATGTCCACCATGGACTACTTCTTCCCGGGCGTGTTCGGCAGCGGCAACAACTGGCCGTCGGTCATCGGTGCGTCGCTGATCACCTGGCTGATGCTGTTTCTGGCCCTGCGCGGCGCCAAGAGCGGCGCGTTCCTGAACGTCATCGGCACCATCGGCAAGATCGTGCCGGTGCTGGTGTTCATCGTGCTCATCCTCACCATCTTCCAGTTCGGCATGTTCATGGACGCGTTCTGGGGCGTGGCCAAGGACGGCCATGCGCTGGCGTTTAACTTCGGCGACGTCATGAACCAGGTTTCGGGCACCATGCTGGTGACGTTGTGGCTGTTCATCGGCATCGAGGGCGCGGTCGTCGTGTCCGGCGAGGCAAAGAGCCAAAACGACGTCTCGAAGGCCACGACCATCGGCTACCTGGTCATCCTGGCAATCTACGTGCTGGTGTCCCTGCTGCCTTTAGGTGTGTATAGCCAGACCGAGATCGCCGGCATGTCCGACCCGTCCATGGCCGTGATCATGCAGCAGAAGTTCGGCGACTGGGGCGCTGTGATGGTCAACGTCGGCGTGATCATCTCGGTGCTGTCGTCGTGGCTGGTGTGGATGCTGATGCTGGGCCAGATGCCCCTGTTCGCCGCCCGCGACGGCATCTTCCCCAAGCGCTTCACCGAGCAGAACAAGAAGGGCGCCCCGTCGTTCTCGCTGCTGTGGACCACGATCGTCATTCAGGCGCTGCTAATATTGTGTCACTTCACCAGCGGAAACGCTTGGAACACCATGATCTCGATCACGTCGGTCATGGCCATGCCCTGTTACCTGATCTGCTGCTTGTTCCTGTGGAAGATCGCGGTGAAGGAACCGTGGCCGAAGGGCATTCGCTTCTCGAAGACCAACGCGCTCGTCACCGGCGTGGTCGGCACGATTTTCTCGCTGTACCTGGTGTACGCTGCCGGTTTGAACTACCTGATGATCGCAGCGTTCGTGTACGCAGTAGGTATCCCGCTGTTCATCATCGGACGGCGCCAGGCGGGCCAGAAGGGCAGCGTGCTCTCGCTGTTCACCACGGTCGAGAAGGTGCTGTGCGTCATCGTGATCGTGCTGGGCATTGTGGGCATCATCTACAGCATCTCCAGCGGCGTGTTCACTGCGTAAGGGATGCGAGGCCGTCTGCGCCGAAGTCGTTTGGCGCAGACGGCCCGTTCGGAAAGCGGTGCCGCTGCGATGCGTCCGAGGCAGGCGGTTCGGAAGCGGCGCCGCTGCGAAACGGTGGTTTGCGAACAGTGCACGAGGGGCAGGTTCTGCGGGAAAACCGCACGAACCTGCCCCTCGTGCGCTGTTGCGCGCGGCTGGCCGGGGAGTGCGGAGAGCTGCAAGGCTTCCGTCCCTCCGGCCTTTTGCGCGTGCGGGCAGTGCTGCTGCGAAGGGGTGCGCTGCGAATCCCGCATAATCGGCAGGTTCGTAAGAAAAAATGCACGAAGTTGACGATTGTGCGGTGTCGCGCGCAGCTGGCGGGAGAGTGCAGAGAGCTGCAAGGCTTCCGTCCCTCCGGCTTTTGCGTGTGCGGGCGGTGTTGCTGTGAAATGGCGTGTTGCGAACAGTGCACAAGGGGCGGGTTCTGCAGAAAAACCGTACGAACCTGCCCCTCGTGCGCTGTTGCGCGCGGCTGGCGGGGGAGTGCGACTGATTGGGGCGCGCGGCTGGTTGGGGAGTGCGGCTTGTTGGGAGGAGGGGGCGAGGTTGTGCGGCTGGCGGAGGGACGAGGCCGGGAGGGGGGCGAGGCCGTGCGGCTGGCGGAGGGACGAGGCCGTGCGGGCTGGTGGAGGGGCGGGGCCGGGAGGGGGCGCCCGTGCTCAGACAGTCCTCGCTTCGCTGCGGAACTGCGCGCGGGACCCCCTCCCGGCCCCGCCCTGTGCGTTTTCCTTCGGGCCTCGCTTCGCTGGCCGTGGGGAGCTGCGCTCCGTGGAGGGCCTCGCCTCGCTGACCGTGGGGGAGCCGTGCTTCCCCTAGGGCCTCGCTCCGCTGGCCGTGGGGGAGCTGTGCGCCTCGGAGGGCCTCGCTTCGCGGGCCGTGCGGGGGGGTGGGCGTGGCGGATGCTGCTGTGGCTGCCGCGAAGTGACGCAAGAAGTTGTGGGTTGCAGACGGCGACACACAAGGGGTCGGGGGCCGTGGGGAGCGTTGGTGCAAGGGTGACGATAAGGTGACGCTAGCCCGGTGCACACGTTGACAATTATCATTATCGATAATTCCGAGAGTTAGGGATAAGGGCTGCTCAAGTGGGAAAAATATGGACAGATGACAAATCCGCTACAAAAAGGTGACAAAGGCTATACACTACACTATTGGAGTTTTGCGCCCTTTGCGCGATTCTCTTGACAAACAGAACGGTTGCTGTCGTGTAGCAGCGGGCAGCGACTTTGATAGGAGAAGCAGTGCGGCGATGGTTCTCGGCATGGTGCTGGCGGCCGTCGCAGGATAGGCTTTGGGAGAGCATATGGGTACTTTGCGAAACGAGAAGAGTTCATTCGACTCCATCGCTCATGGGGGGGGGTCGTCCATGGATAGCCACGTTGCGAACGGCTCGGCGCACGCAGCTGCCGAAAGCGCTGGTGCTACCGATGCTGCGGTTGCGTTCGAGGAAACGCCTTCGTTCCGCACGAAGCCGTGGGTGCGGGCCCTGTCCGTGGTCATGTCCTTCCTGCTGGCGTTCACCATGTTCGATGCTACGGGCCTGACCCCACTGTTGGACACCGCCCAGGCGGCTCCGCAGGACCAGGCTCAGCCCGCAGGCGACGGCGATGCCAGCGGGGATACGGCAGACGACGCCGGCGCGCTGCCCGACCCGGATTCCCCGGGCGCCAATGATGAGCCGTCCTCTGCCGACGAGCCTGACTCCCGGGGCGACGCCGACGCCGATGAGCCCGACTCCCAGGGCGACGCCGACGCCGACGAGCCCGACTCCCAGGGCGATGCCGACGCCGAGGATGAGCCTGCGGCTCCCTCCGAAGAGCAGATCGCCGCGGCTGCCGAGGCGCTGCTGCCCGAAGAGGGCCTTGTGGATGCCGCCGACGTGCTGCCGTCCGCAAACGGCGGTTCCGGCGACGTTTCCAGCGTGGTCAGCCCCTCCCTGGCCCTGTTCAACGCGCCCCTGGCAAGTTCCGGGGCGTTTTACGTCCGCTCCAGCCGCCTGCGGGCTGAGGTAAGCCTTGGCAACCTGGGCGAAAGCCTCGCCGGCGGATACCTAGCGGGCGCTAGCAAGGATGACCGTCTCGTGCTCTCCTTCGGCGTTCCCTACCTGTACGAGAACGCCGACGGCGGCCTGTCCTCCACGCTGTCCGAAGAGCGCTGGCGCGTGCTGCGCGGCACCGTGGAAAGCCCCGCGGACGCCAACGGCCCCCGCGCCGTCATGTACGCCTCGCTGCCCGAGGGGTGGAGCGCGTGGCAGGAGCACGGCAGCGGCTACGTTGCCCTGACCGACGACGACCTGTCCGCCGGCGTGTCCGGCCGTGTGCTGCTGCGCTACGACGGCAACGACGGCAAGCTGGACGCCGAAACCGAGCTGCCCACCGTGGAGTTCGGCTTCCGGGGCACCTCCGATGCTGGCGCTGCGGCGTCGGTGTCCTTCGGCTACGAAGTGCACTCCTACACGCCGCGCGTCACCGAGGACGCTCCCGATCCCCGTCCGGTGCTCGCCGACGTGTCCCTGGCCACGATCGGCACCGTCTCGCTGGTCAACGACGAAGCCGATCTGGGTATCTCCATCGATGTGGAACCCGACGATGCGCCCGTGGCCGCCGACGGCGCGGGCTACCTGAGCTCCATCGTGAGCGTCAAGGCGTCCAAGGCCGCCACGTTCGTGCGCGCCATCACCCTGGGCGCTGCCTTCCCGGCCGACTGGGAGGGCCGCGCCGGCGTGCCGCTCTCGGTGCTCATGGCCAATGTGGTCGACGACGAAGGCTCCGCCCAGCCTAACGACGGCGACGAGGGCTCCCCCGACCTTTCCGACGACTTCCGCCGCAGCAACAGCTTCATCGGCGTGCCCGGCGCAGGCGGCGTGCTGGTGGCCGACGTCACCAATCTCACCGAAGCCCAGCGCCGCCGCTTGAACCCGGTCGACCCGGCCAGCTTCCAGCAGGCCGGCGTGGAGCTGCTGCCCTACACGGTGGACGACCAGGGCCGCATCCAGGTGGCTGCCACCGGCATCAAGGGCCGCGTGCTGGCCAACGAGGAGCGCCTCTTCTACGTGGCTGCCCCCTACGCCCAGGACGCGCTGGACCTGGAAGAGGCCACGACCCAGAATCCCCAGCCCGACACCTACAAGCCTGTGACCGCGGCCTTCGACGTGCAGACCACCTGCGTGTACAAGGGCTCCACGGTTGCCTATCCCCAGCGTTTCGTGCAGCGCATAGCCTTCAAGAAGGGCGCGGATAGCCCCATCCCCCCCGCTGCGCCTGAAGCTCCTGCTCCCGATGACGAGGGCGTGGAAGGCGACGAAGCCGACCCCGACCCCGATAGCGAAGCCGACCCCGACGCATCCGGCGAGCAGCCCGCCCCCGACAGCGAGGCCTCCCAGGAAGAGCCCGCCACCCTCACCGCCGAAGAGGGCATGTACTTCCTGGCCAAGCAGAAGTCCCAGGTGCTCGGCGGCCACGGCATCGCGCTTTACGCTGCGGTGGAGAAGCTGCCCGACACCTACCTGGACCCCAATCTGCACATCTCCAACGGCACCCGCGTGGAAGGCGCCACCAACACGGTCATGATCAAGACCTCCGAGCGCGTGGAGATGACCCTGCAGCCCAACCTCACCGTCGGCGGCTATCTTGGCATGCCCGACTACTACCCCATGGAGGATCGCCAGGCGGCAGCTGTTATCTTCCGGCTGGACATCCCGTACCTGTACTTCGACGAAAAGGGCTCCAAGGAAACCCTGGACCAGAAGGAGTGGGAGGACGCCCAAAGCCTTTCCAACCCCAAGGTGCCGAACAACTTCCAGCGTCTGGCCTACTTCCCCGACAGCGATGCGGTGAACCGTTACGACTTCTCCCGCGACGGTGTGAACTGGCTTTCCGTCGATGAACTGACCCATCCCGAGACCGGCGACATCACGAATGGCCTGTCCGGCACGTGGTATCTGCGCTACAAGTCCACCAGCTCCACCAACGCCTACCAGCTGCGTCCCGGCGCCCAGACCCTGTCCGGCCGCGTGCAGTTCGTGGGGTCGGTGCCCGACAACACCGGCGCCACGGCGCTTCTGGGTTACACCTACCAGTACTATGTGAATGCCAACGGCGAAGAGATCAGCGCCCAGCAGCCCACGGAAGTTGAGCCGGGCCGCCGTCGCGCCGACGGTGCCCAGAACGTGCTGCGTGCCACCTTCATTCAGACGAACCTGAAGTGGGACCTCACGAACCGCTCCATGAACACGCCCGTTCTGTGGGACCGCTACAACTACGCCGTGTACAAGGTACAGGTGAAGAACAACTCCGACACCCGCGACTCGGAAATCGACTTCATCAACTACGTGCTCATGTTCGACGCTGCCACGGGTTCCACCTCCGGCATCCGTCTGGAGGACTTGCTCACGTGGAAGAAGAAGAAAGGCTCGGACGACTTCGAGAAGAACACCTCGATTTCTGCCAGCGAGGAAGGCGCTACCTATATAGGTAAGCCGAAGGAAGGCGGCGCGCTCATTTACGACGTGTCCACCCTCACTGACGACGAAATCGCCCAAATCGATATGGTGGACTTCTCCAACGTGGCTGACTTCGAGCTGAAGGAGCTCCCCTACGCCACCGGTGGACGTGTTGGTCAGATCACCGTAGATATCCACGAGGACAACATGCCCTACGGCAAGCACCTGTTCTCGCACACCGACAAGGCCAACGAATCCGTGGGTGATGACTTTGTGCCGCCCGAGGACGAATCCGACGTCCACACGTTGTTGGTGGCCATGCCCTACACTACCAACTACGGCACCGGCGAAGGCGGCTACGCCGAGGCGAAGCTGGAGACCTACGCCACGGTGAACTTCGGTAACCGTGGTTACGACGAAGACGGCAACTCCAACGACTACCAATGGATGAAGAACGTCGCCACCCGGTCGCGCTTTGCTGCGCCGGAGTTCAAGGTGAGCCTAAACAAGCGCTCGCAGAACATCCTGAACGGCACGCTGTCCAGCCAGCAGAACGCTCCCCTGGGTGAGATGATCACCTACGTGATCGATGGCATGAAAAACGACGGCAACACGCCTTTGTACGGCGACGACCCGAACGTGTCCTGGGGTCCGGTGCTGGCCGACGGCCTGCCCAGCGGCTTCCAGCTGACGGGTCTCACGCTGCGGGTGGATGCCAGCGACCAGTCGCGTACGGAAGGGGAGGGCGACGACGAGCATCCCGTGGCCGACATAGCGGACTGGTACGACGTCTCCCAAGGCAACGCCGTTTTGGAATTCGAAGTGAAGAACAGCTCGGGCGCAACCTCCTGGCGCGCGGCACCGGCTGCGTTTGCCGAGATCGAGCGTGGCCCCAACGACGCCTACGCCGTCTACCGTCTGGGCTCGGTTGAGCGCGCCGCCGACGGCATCGCTGAGATGCTGGAGAAAGCCGGCGTGGCTGCCGTGCCCGGCCGCCGCTACACCTCTCCTCCGGCCTACACGTTTACCGGCCACTTCCGCCTGAAGTTCAAGAACCATCTGCCCGCTAAGACCGCCATCACCAGCTCGCTGTCGGTGACGGGCCTTATGATGGAGCGCACCTCCAACGGCGCCAACGGCTGGTACGACAACCAGGCTGATATCACCTACGGCAAGCGCCTGTGGGTGGTCAACCCCGATCACTACACCCAGAACCGCGAGACCACGGTGGCTGCGAAGTCCACCTTCGTGCCCGTGGACCCGGCGCCGCAGAACACCGCCAAGGTGTTCTCCATGTACGATGGCTCTGGCAGCTCCGACGTGAACATGACCACCGAGGCCGACCGCCGCAACGCGCTGGTGAATACCGCCAACGCCGGCTACCGCTTCCGCTTCGGCGACAACTCCACCTCGCGCATGGCCCCGGCGGTCATCGCTATAGGTCCCATCCCCGATCGCGATATCACCGATCCAGCGGCGTCGAAGGACCCGCAGTTCGTGGCTAACCGCCTGAAGCTGAGCTCGGCCTTCTTCGGCGACGACCCGCTGGCCAAGGTGGAGAAGATCACCCTGGGCTACTACGCCTCTACCGCCACCACCGACATCCTGCGCCGCACCATGGAGGTGCCGCTGAGCAGCTTCACCGCCGAGCGCGACGCGGACGGTAACCTCACGGGCAGCTACTACGTGGACATGGCGGCGCTGGGCATCGGGTACCTGCTCGACGTGCGCATCGACGTGGATGCCTTCAAGTCGAGCTCTCCGCTGAGCACCGCCGACGCCATGGTGGAGATTATGGGCACGCCGGTGGACGTGGGCGACATCACCGTGGCGTCCTCGTTCAGCACCGACTACGAGTCAAGCCCCAACCTGGTGGCCAAGGACAACGCCACGCTGCACTCCATGTACGTGCCCATCACGCCCGTGGTGTCGGCGTCCTACGGCTATGTGGACAACAACGGCACTACTCGCCATAACCAGACGGTGCCTTACCGCTGGGGCGACATGGACGACGAGGTCACCTACTTCCGCTACGACCTGACCAACAGCTCCCCCTACGCCATCAACGACTTCGACATGGACCTGATGGTGAACGGCCTGGCCCAGCAGGACGACGGTACGTCCACGGTGTGGCGCGGCTTCCTCACCCGCTCGGTGGTTATCCCCGGTTACGCCTACGGCGACGTGGCGGTGCTCGACCAGTACGGCAACCCGGTGCTCAACCCCGACGGTAGCGCCAAGACCGAGACGCGTTGGTACTACCGCTACGGAACCGTGGGCTCCATCGATGTGTTCGACCAGTTTAATGCCACGGGCACCATCATGAAGGCCGAAGACGAGGTGGACCCCAATAAGAGCTACGACATCGAGGCCGCCGTGAAGGCGATGGGGGCTGCAGGCGGCACCGCGAATTTGGGAGACGGCTCCACGCTGACCATCGACGCCGCCACCGGCAACCTTATTCTGAAGGTGGCCACCGACGGCATGGTCAACGGCAAGCACTCCAGCGGCGCTTCCGAGGCGGCTCCGGTGAAGATGGTGCGCGTACGCTTCTCGAAGGTGAACGACCGCGTGACCTCCGGCGCCTGCCCGGTGATCTATCTGTACGGTCGCGCCGACACCCACAGTAACGTGACCACCGACGTGCAGGCCTTCTCCACCACGCCGGTCTACGGTCCTGACATGATGCTTCCCACGGGCAAGCGCATGGAGAACGGCGTCAACCGCCTGGTTGCCAAGGCCACCATGACCGTGGGCACCTTCGCCGGCTCCGTCACCTGGACTGCTACCAAGTCTGCCGGCGCCCGCCCGAACCTGGGTACCGAGCAGACCGCCGGCGCCCCGAGCGGCGTGGAAGTGGCCAACTACTCCGACAACAACTCCTACGACTTCACCATCAAAAGCACCGGGCTCTCGCGCTCCGACGATGCCACGGTTTCGGTGAACGTGGACGACCTGAGTCCTTACCTGCAAACGCCGGTGAACGACGTGCAGGGTTTCAAGACCCGCACAGTCACTTTGGACGAGGGTGTGTTCAACTTCGGTTCCACGGTGCGCAAGGATAACACCCCCTCCAAGTTGGAGACGTCGCTGGTGAAGGCCACCTTCTACTTCCGCGACGTCGCGCTGGGGACCGCAACGCCCTTGGGAAAGACCGTGGTGCTTTCCGCTGCCGACTTGAAGACGGCTGCGGCCGGCGCCGGTGCCGACGGCAAGTTCGCCATCGACGTGACCAGCGGTTCCTTCGCCGGTTGCGCGAACCTGTACCTGGAGCGCATCGAATTCACCTACACGGAAATCGATCCCTACCTTGATACGGAAGACACCGTCAAGGTGCGCCTCACCGGCAAGGTGAACCATTGGTACAACAACGTGGTGACGGAATCCTCCACCGGCTATTCCAGCGTGCAGTATTCACGGGTGCGTGCCACCGGCCGTATCAACCAGACGGCGCCGCTGGACGCCCCGAAGTACACCGTGGCCAGCCAGGCCCAGTTCCGCGTGTACTACCCGGCGCTTTCGGTGCACACCTTCGGTCAGTACGGCCCCGACGCATCCCAATACATGAATACCCGCACCGACGGCGACAACAGCTGCTCCGATGGCTCCCGCACCACGGTGGGCGTGCCCTACGACCGCGACTTCAAGCTGTGGACCAACATATACAACGAGCGGGGCATCTCGTCGCTGGACGACCTGGACGTTACCATGCAGCTGCCGCTTTCTTACGAGGGCGCCCTGCAGCTGGACGGAAGCACGGTCTACGATTACGTGGGCTTCCATACCACCCGCGTCACGGTGAACAGCGAGCTGTTCGACACCTTTAAGAAGGGCACTGTGGGCACCATCGAGTTCATCGGCTACGACGAAGGCGCCGGTGCCGATGCGAAGGGCTCCGTCAGCTGGACCATCCGTCCCGACGACGTCTATGCGGCCTTGGACCGAGGCACCTTCCCCGGCCCCGAGGCGCTGCCCGACAGCTTCGTAGACGACAACGGCTTCTCCCTTGACCGCACCGCCGACGGCGATCTGGTGATCACCGAGAAGATGCTGCGCGACCACGGCATCAAGAACCTCAAAACCGTTATCCTGCACGCGTGGCAGGACATGGACATCGAGCATTCGTCCGATCGCAACCAGCAGAACGTGGTGTTCGAGGGCTTTGCCGACCACAACTTCGACACCGCTGTCACCATGACGGCCGAGGCGAAGAACTACCTGCTGAAGCTGCGCGGCGACGAGCTTAAGGCCGCCCTGGCTGCCGGCATGGTGAATAATCCCGTGGTCCGCACCGACCGTTCTAACGTCTATATGTCGAAGCTGTATTTCGACACCATCAATCGCGCGGGCCTATACGACTCCAACAGCGGCGGCAACACCAACGCGCCTACCACGGCCAATCGCTTCTCGCAGTACGTCTACGGCTCCGGCGACACCCACCACATCGGGCACTCCGGCTATTCCGCAGGCGAGTACAACTTCGCGCTGGATGTGGGTTATAAGTCCCAGGTGTCGCTCATTTCCGACTTCCGACAGGTAAACTCTGCCTACAACGAGGTTGCCCCGGAAAACAACTGCGGTACCGAGCAGGGACCCCATGGGCGCAATTCCGACGGATGGCAAGGTCGCAACCTTACCTACGTGGGTCCTGAGACCTACAACTCCGGCATGGTTTTGCATATGACCCAGAAGATTCCCAACGAGTACTTCGACTCCTACTATATAAAGGTACGGCGTCAGGCGGCGGAGTACCTGGATCAGCTTCGCGTCACCTATTCCGACGGCAAGCAGCTGGTAGTGGAAGGCAGCCAGATCAAGGAGCTGCTGGAAGGCACCGACGCCGACTCCGTGCAAAACGACTACGACGGCGAGAAGTACTTCAAGCTGAACCTGCTTGCCCGCGATGCCTCCGGCAACCCCGTGGCCAGCTTCGGGGCAGGGGATAGCGCCGCCGATTCCTACCGCCATCCGGTGAACGACTACGAGAGCGCTTCGGTGGTGCCGGGCGATCCGCGTTTCACGGTGACCAAGATAGAGTACGACGTGCGCATCAACCAACAGCAGTTCGATTCGGGGGATAACCGCTACATCTCTGGCATGGGCGACTGGACCGAAAGCGACACCGCTGGCGCTACGTTGGGCCGCCCGGACTACGGTACCTGGTTCCGCAACATCAACACCTCCACCGCCGACATCGTCAACCAGATGTCCTTTGAGGTGAACGGCCGCATGTACGCGGAAACCGCCACGGCGGGCGTGAACATGTACGTGGACACCTCCATGGAAGTGGGTGGCACCAACTCCGGTAACGATCGACCGGGCCACGTGTCCGTGGTGCGCTCCGACACGCCCGAGCGCCACTCCTCCGAGTCGTTCCGGGGAGCTTGGAGCTACCAGGACTACCATCGCAGCGGCGGCTACTACTCCCATAACGATTGCCCCTCCTACATGCGTCATTTGCGCTCGCGCACCAAGGTGGTGGCCCGCACCGACGGCACCTACACCATGGAGGGAATCAACTACAACGGCACCGACCACATGGTGTTGGGGGACACTTCGTCGGGGAACAACTACACCGACCACGCCCTGTTCGGCGGCGATGTGAACTTCGCCACCTCGGTGTACAGGCATACCATCTACCGCGAGAACGGCATCTACAGCGGCGACCAGGAGTATGAGACCAACAGCAGCGCCGAGTACGGTCCCAACGACTGGGGTTGGAACTACACCTCCTTCGCCGATAACGTCCATGTGGCCGACACCATGCCCTGGTGCCAGCCCGACGACGACCTGTCCTACTACGGCTTCTTGTCCACGGGTATGCACGTGCAAAACGGCGTGCTGAACCACCTGCGCGACTACGACCGCGCTACCATCACCTTCACCACGAAGCAGTGGGTGCCCACGAAGGCCGGCGATGGCAGCGATGCCACCTACGGCGACGGCTTCCGCGTGTTCGGCGAGGACGCTACGGCGGCGCGCTCCTTCCAGCTGCGCCAGGACGGTCTCTACGAACAGCAGGCCGATAAGACCTGGTCCAAGATCTCCGACAAGGGCCTGGCCTTCCTGACTGGCGAGGGCAGCGGCTACATTCAGTTCACCCGTCCCGACGAGGAGACCCACTCCGAGATCGTGGACTTCAAGAAGGCGAACGCCGACGGCGTGGTGGAGATTCCCCTGCGCGCCAACGAGTTCATAGCCACTTACGATATGGATCTGGGCCCCTACTACGGAAACGGCGACATCACCTCCGAGGGCAAGTACCTGGAGGTGGACCGCGACGGCGACGCCTCCGTGCTGGACATCCGCCTGTTCGGCCGTCCCTACATATATAAGGGACAGCAGCATCCGGGCCTGACCCATGGCGGCTGCGGCGACAAGGCCGACGCGCTGAACCACGTGAGCTCGCGTTACTACAACTTCAAGGACATGTCGCTGCCGGTGAACAACTACACCGCAGCGCAGCCTTCGGGCATCCATCCCGGCGCCAACGACTGGAAGAACTCCTGGAACGCCAGCGTCACTCACCGCAACAAGGACACCGCCTACTTCCTGGGCTACCTCATTCCCTTCGGCTACAAGAGCGACCTTGCGGTGAACAAGGAAGGCAACCAGTACCATTCCACGAACCGCCCCGACCTGCCCGACTACGAGGCCGACAACCTTACGCCGGAGAACGTGCGCTATGAGGTGCGCTTCAAGAACATCAACGACGTGAACGAAGGGGTGGATGACGAGAACCGCGCCGCCCACATCAGCTCGGTGCGCCTGAACACCAGCTGGGGCGCCGCGTTCACGCAGCCGGTCACCGGTAGCGCCGACGCCATCCGCCTGCAGCGGGTGTACCTGCCTGCGCAGTTCGTGCCCGTGGGAGGCCATACGCGCGACGACAACTGGTTCCGCGCCCAGGACTTCAAGTTCACGGTGCACAATGTGGCCAGCGGCACCAACGCCACGGTGTCGCTTTCCTGGACCGACCTGGTGAACCTGGGGCTGCTCTCCGGTTCCGTGAGCGGCACCGGCACCGCCGCCACCTTCACCGGCGACGCTACCGGCAGCGCCGAGTACCCGGGCTGCTACATCATAGATGTGGAGAAGTACCTGCGCATGACCGAGGTGAAGCGGGCCAATGCCGGCTTGTCCGATGAGGACATGTTCGCGCTGCTGGCCGGCCAGTTCGATGTGAACATAGCCGGGCGCACCCTGGCCGACGGCCAGACCGAGGCCGACGCCCGTGCCGCCGTGGTGAACCTGGTCAAGGCCGGTATCGTGGGCCACTACCAGGCCACCGACCGCACCAACACCCTGGGCGGCGCATGGGTTGGCGACGCCGACGTCGACCTCACCTACGCCGCGCCCTACGTGACCTCGGTGGAGTTCGTGTTCACCTCGCCCAACTCCAACCGCGAGAAGCCCGAGACCATGCTGGACTCCGGCGAGTGGCTGGGCGCCAACAAGACTCGCGACAACACCGACTACGCCCACAACTTCGCCTACGCCTACGATGGCGTGTACGCCGACCGCGAGGTGGAGGACTTCCGCACCGCGAAGGCGACTGGCACCGACCCCGCGAAGGGTAACTGGAACTACTGGTCCACGCCTTCCTTCGACAAGCAGGGCAACGGCTTCGGCGGCATGCGCATGACCGCGCACCTGACCGTGTCCGACGTGGTCACCCGCGACCCGAACAAGAAGGCCATCGTCAAGACCGAGGACAACTCCCGCAGCTACGACCTGTCCCACCGCCTGGGCGCCCTTGTCACCGACATGCAGCGCGGCAAGAAGGTGGTCATGAACGGCACCGAGCAGCGCATCTTCGCCTACGATGCCGACCAGTACTCCGTCACCTCGCCCTGGAGCTACGCCCCCGACGCCACCGACGGCGCCGGCAGCGGCATCCCCAACGGCGATTTGTACGCCGGCGACTACGTGGAGTACCTGCTGTACCTGGGCTCCGGCGTCACCGACGATGCGGGCAACGTGAGCAAGGTGCGCACCGACCTCACCTTCGCCAGCCTTGACGACGGCACCCCCTTCGAGCTTGACCCGCTGCCGCTTGAGCACGTGGACGCCCGTTTCGAGGTGCCCGTGGGCCAGCGCATCGTGGGTTGGGAAGTGGAGAAGTACTACGACAGCGCCAAGAACGTCTGGGTGGAAAACAACACCGCCTCCGCCGGTGCCGGCGCTGTGCTGCCCATCACCGCCACCCTGGCCGACGCCGACGGCAACAACGCTGCGGTGGTGCAGCCCCAGACCGACCTGTCCCGGGCCACTATCGCCGAGGACGGCACCCGCACCTACGGCGAAGGCGCCGAGCAGTACGACCTCAACCGCAACCTGCACCTGTCCGTGGGCAACGCTTACGCAGCCGACAAGGGCCAGGCCAATGCGACAAGCCAGATCGATCCGGGCCGCGGCGTGTGGGTGCGCGTCATCACCCAGATGACCGACGAGCTGGAAGAGGACGAAGACTACCAGTCCAAGGAGAACCAGACCAACCGCTCCGACAACCCCAGCTACCAGGGTCAGTCGCTGCAGGCGAACTTCTACGCCGTGGCGGCCCCGCTGCACGGCTACACTCAGTACCGCACCTACAACAACAGCGGCACGAGCAGCAGCAACAACAGGGGCACGGCCGACTTCGCCAGTGACTCCTCCGAGGTCGGCTACATCACCGGTCCCCATACCACCGGCGCTGGCGTGGCCGACAACTGCCAGGCCACCAGCGCCACGTTGCTGCGTTACAGCTTCATCGCCGATAAGGACGTGCGCTTCGACGGCAAGGAGCAGCTGTCGGCCCACGACTATGCCAACGTGGTGTTCCACAATCATGTGAAGGAGAAGCCGGGCGTTGACCCCGACCCGAACCGCGTGGCCGTGGAGCCCGAGTTCTGGGATCCCAACACCCAGACCATGAACCCGGCTTCCTCTTCGGGCCAGCTGGCCAACGCCGACGGCAACCGCATGCGCTTGCGCATCAACAACATCCGTAACTCCACCTGGCACGAGTCCACCATGTCCGTGACCGTGTCCTTCATGCGCGGCGTGAGCGGCACCGGTACCGAGCAGGGCTCCTATGGCGACGGTACCGACGGCTTCGATGCCTTCGGCAACCCCGCCGGCAAGCGCTACTTCGAACTGACCCACCAGCCCACTTACGTGGCCGACGAGACCGTGGAGGTACTGGGCTATCCCAGCGACGACATCACGAAGAACGCGGCATGGAATAGCACCACGCCGGCGAAGGTGCTGGGGCTCACCAACGCCTCCTCCGACGCCGACCGCGCCCAGGCCCTGATGCCCGACAGTGTGAATCTGGACGCTACGGCCGGTGCCGACGGGCAGCTGCGTCCGGGCGTGAAGATCGAGTACTACGTGCCCGATTGGCATCGCGCCGACACGCCCAGCACGGCAAGCTTCGACTCTCGGGCGTCCATCGTACCCGAGAGCGCCCTTGCCCGGGCTCTGGGCACCACCACCGGCGAGTGGGTGAGCTACGACGAGCTTAAGGCACGCTACACCGTGGGAGACGTTACCCAGGGCGGCACGGTCACCCCCGAGGGCCATACGGCCAACGGCAACGTGTTCCGCGACGTCACCGGCGTGCGCATCACCTACTACGACGTTCCCGCCACGGCCGACGGCACCACCGCCTTCCCGCTGGACGACGTCTCGCTTCTGGGCGTGGCCCGCTACCAGGACACCCGCCTTGACGACACCGCGGTGAACCACGGCGGCGGCGAGCAGCAGAACCTGTGGTCGCCTTACGGTCAGGTGGACGTGTCCTTCACCCACGCCGACCGCCAGAACACCACGCTTGACTTCGTGGACTTGGATGCCTCCAACGCCCAGAGCGGTTCGAAGGCTGCAGCAGTGCTGGTGGACAACGAAGCGGTTGCTCACGACACCATTCTGACGAAGCAGGACGAGGCCAAGCGCAAGGTGACCACTATCTGGCGTCGCACCCCGGTCTTGCGCTTCCAGAATCAGGTGTTCCAGACAGAATCCGAAGCGGCCGATACCTACGACCCCGAGGCGAAGCAGAAGACCACCTATGTTGCCGGCGAGCAGCTGTGGTACAAGAACAGCCTGGTGAACGTTCCGAAGAACACCAACGTGGGCATCACCACCCTGGAAGGCGAGCTGTACAACCCCGTCTTCTACGAGATGATTCCCACGCGGTACCTGAAGAACAGCACCGAGGGCACCATCGACGCCGCATGGCTGGCCAGCCGCTTGCACGTGAGCTGGGTGGAGAACGCCCGCAGCAAGACCGACGGCACCGTGGCCAATCCCGACCGCGACGTGTACGCCGAGCGCACCAACGGCATGAAGCTGATCGTGGAGCCGGTGGCCGACTACACGCTGCCCGACTACGGCGGCGCCATGATATATACCAATAGCTACGGCTCCACCCAAAGCGGCCACGGCTCCTACTTCGCGGACCTCGACCCGCGCGGCACCTTGGGCTCGGGCGAGAGCGCCAAGAACGTGAGCCAGGACACCACCTTCACGCTGTTCAAAATCTCGTGGATACCCGTGGACGACCCGCTGCCCGAAAACGCCGTCGAGGCGAGCCGCACGGTGAACGCCGGCGGCCAGGGCGGCTCCATCGTCAATCCCGATATCCAATACGACCGCCCCGTGGACGAGATCATGCCCGACTCCACCCGCATGGAGGTGGGGGACCGCATCGAGCTGTACTTCGACGTGTATGCTTCCGTGGACGACCTGCCCCAGGTGTACCAGCGCTCCGGCATCGTGGGCGACAACCTGGGCCTGGGCCAGGGCACCACTGGCATGGAGCCGGCATACTTCCCGCGGGTGGGCGAGTACTACTACACCGACTACTGGCACGAGGGGTCCGGCTGGACCGGCCACATTAGCCCGCTGCGCAACAACGGCGACTACCTGGGCGCCGGCAACGGCTACACCGACGACAGCGTCCGAGACTTCCAGGGTGCCTTGCGTTTCGCCACGGAAAACGTGGTCATGGACATGGACTACCTGATGCTGGACTCCGCCTTCTCTGGTGACAAGCCCGAGCAGACCGACACCTGGGAGATGTTCGACGGCAGCTACACCTACATCCCCGGCGAGAGCAACTCCTACGGGCATTACTCCACCGGCTGGGACATCAACGGCTGGGGCACCAACGGTATGACTCCCTATGCCCACCTGAACGGCCAGCACTCCAACATCAACAGCTCGGCCGGCGCTGCGGTGGACACCACCTCCGCGGGCTTCCTGCTGGACACGGACATGAAGACGTCCAACAACAAGCAGGTGGTTCGCTACACGCCGCGTCCGAACCCCGGTACGAAGCAGTCGGCGGAGACCGAACTGCCCTCCGACACCCATTACGTGTGGTGGTATGACAGCTACAACGGCCATAACACCGGCGGAAGCGCCCAGAACAGCGAGAACGCGGCTTCGGGCGGCGCCTCGGCCCTCACCAACGCCAACCGCTACGTGCGCGACTGGTACACCTACGTGGTGAAGCCCCGCGTGAACGCCACTACCGACGACGCTCGCTGGAACAGCGACACGCCGCTGGTGTGGTCGGAAACGCGCCTGCATATGAACAAGGCGTGGCTGGCCACCTCCAGCCGCTTCGTGTCCCACTCCGTGGCCACCGAAGACTCCGGTGTGGCGAACTACGAGACCCAGCGCATCTACAACAGCGAAGACGCCCATGCCGGCTGGCATTTGGGCAGCACCGACTACTCCGGCCAGCACTACCGCGACCATCGCGCCGTCATGATGGGTCAGTACACCACGGTGCTCCAGTACAACCAGGAATTCACTACCGAGCTCACGGCCTATAACTACGGCGATCGTAACCTGGACGGCGTGGAATTCACCTACGTGATGCCCCGCGGCGTGGAGCCCGCGTTCGCCGACGAGATCGATCCGGCCGACCTTGAGGCTGCCACTCAGCAGATCAAGGAGAGCTTGGCACGGGCTTACCTGCTGAAGAGCACCACGACGGTGGCGGGCGACTACGCCACCGATCCCTACGCCGGTTCGGAGTGGGTCGACATTTCCGGCCTCATGGACGTCGAGGTGGTGCAGAGCCCTGCCAGCGCCTTTGCCGGCTACTACGCTCCTAGCGCCTTCCAGGATCCGGGCCGCTCGTCGGTAGCCGTGACCTCCGACGCCTCGAAGAGCAGCTATACCGCCGTGCAGGCGCAAACCGACACGAACAAGTCGGAAGAGTACCGTGACAGCTCCCAGCCCTGGGTGCTCAAGCTGACCGTGAAGCAGGATTTGGCCAAGTGGTTCGGTCGCGCTATCGATGGCCGCAGCTGGGACGGGGCCGACCCCGACGTGGTGCGTGATGCCGGCGAGTACGCGGCCTACGCGGAGGCCATCGCCGATGCCCTGGCCGGTAACGGCGGCTACCAGATCAAGGTGGAGCTTGACTCCCACGTGTTCGGCAACAACGAGTCCGAGCGCTGGTACGACCGCGTGCTGGTGCGTCCGTGGGACCGCCCGGCTTCCGAGGGCGGTGCGACCGGCCAGAACAAGGTCGCCGGCGAGGAGCCCAGCCGCTCGAGCGCCTACTACCAGGTCTTCGACATCGACCACTTCGAGGGCCTGGCCCAGCAGCGCACCAACCATATGCAGCCCTTCGGCATGGACTACAAGTACACGCTGCAACGCTACTATCGCACCCGCACTGGCGAAACCCAGCTGGCCGGCAGCCCCAACATGCCGTCCGTAAACGGCTGGACCGTGCAGAACAACACGGTGCGCACCACTACCGTCGGCGACACCTCCACGGTGGCTGACCCCATGGGCACCGCTGCCGCTAACGGCACCTTCTGGAACCAGGCCTACAAGGGCGAAGGGTCCAAGGGCCCGGTGCTCTACGCCCAGACCGGCACGAGCGCCGTTATGCGCAAGCCGGTGGTGCGCGTATGGAACTCCGTCAGCCTGCCCGACGTGCTGGACGGCGACAGCGACAGCGGCACCATCACCGACGGCGTGGGAAGCACCTCGGCCAACTACTACATGGAGGCCGAGACCGATACCCGTCAGGTGAACGTGCACGTGGAGAACCGCTTCTGGTGGGATTCCCTGGCACGCAACTTCTCGTCCGGCAACAGCTACTTCAACTGGACCGTGGACGGCCACAGCTTCGTGTACAACGAGAACCGCTGGGCCACCTACTCGCTCATCGGCGGCCAGATGGGCGATTTGGTGCTGCCCGTGGTTACCGTGGTGCTGCCCTACGGCATTGCCCCCATTCATCGCGAGACCCGCAAGCCCTACGGCCAGTGGCCCGGCCTCACCCAGGAGTTCCTCTACGAGGATTGGGATATCGCTCAGTCTGCGAACGCGAACTGGAACAGCGCTGCCCAGGTGAACCAGAACGAGAGCCGTCAGTGGCTCATGGACAACTTCACCGCCACGGTCACCTATGAGAAGGTGGAGGCCGATACCACCCAGTATCCGGCCAGCCAGATCAACGACGACAACTACCGCTTCGTGCTGCGCTTCCTGCCCAAGGGCAACGACCTGTCCGGCGACCCTGACGCCGAGCAGCGCATCAAGTCGCATCAGATGGACACCTTCAAGTTCTCCATCGCCATGACCGACGAGCCGGAATGGTACGAGCTGCCCCTGAACAAGGAGGCGGCGCGCTCCACCGAGTCCATCCGCACCTACGTGACCAGCGCCATGACCGGCTACAAGCAGCTGACTGACAACGAGATTTCGCATCCCAACGTGGGCGCCGACCCGTTCACCGTGGGGGCTCCGGCCCGCTACCGCGGCCCGGGTTACGGCGGGGCCACCTGGGGCAACCGCCAGGCCGACACGCGCCTGGACGCGGTGAGCGCCTCCTACGTGACCGTTTGGCGCCACGACGGCGACGCTGACGACCGTGCGGCCAACACCGGCTCCTACCTGGGCACCGGCATTACCACCGATGCCCATGGCTCGGCGGTCTACCGCTACCAGTGGGAGTACGACAACCTATATCCCACCTGGTACTGCGGTGGCGACTGGTCCGCTAACGACCATTACTACGGCAACGCCTTCGAGCGGGTCAACCGTCTGCCTTACAACTTCTACAACGCCGGCACCCAGACCAACGACGGGGTGCAGTACAACCACCTGACCGGCTACTTCGGCACCTACACCGAGCAGGGCGGCCATGTGCGCCCGGCCACTACCAACAACGGCGGAACGGCCACGGTGGGGCTTACCGGTCCGGCGGACAATCAGGGCCTGAACGTGTCCGAGTACAACTTCCGCACCCAGTACGGGCTGTCGAGTACCACCACGCAGAACCTGAACAACAACGCCCAGGATGCTTCCGGCGCGCTTACCACCGACAGCACCAACTCCGGCGCCACGAAGACCGAGAAGTTCGCCACCCGTGCCGACGGCCAGCAGGCCACCCACGTGGACGGCGGTGCGTTCGCGGCCACGAAGCTGCGCCTGAAGACGCCTACCTTGGGGTCGGACTTCCTGGTGCAAAACGAGCCGGACGACCGTCCCACCGACGACGCCGTGAACGGCGGAAACCTGGGTGCCAACGACACCCTGCCGCTTCCGGGCACTGCTGACGGCGCGCTGCTTGCCAACGATGGCGAGAATGCCGTGGAAGGCACCTTCGAATACGACGACGAGCTGTGGTTCTCCGCCACGCTGCGCAACACCGTTATCGCCAACAAGAATGCCTCGGCCCAGCAGGGCAAGGAAGGCGCCCTGCTGCACTCCAAGCTGGTGTTCTCCATCTACCTGCCCGAGCAGGTGACCTTCTACAACAAGGCCAAGCTCATGAACCTGGGCGAGACGGTGACGCCGGCCCAGTTCGAGCGTCTGTTCTGCGACTACGAGGGCGACGACTACCCGTTCTACGTGGAATGGACTTACAAAGACCGCCACACCGACACCGGCACCGAGCGCGACCCGGTCACTAACGAGGCGGTGTATCCCAAGCGGGAGAACCAGCAGAAGAAGTACCTGCGCCTGACGCCCAAGCAGCTGGTGGCCATGGGCTGGACCGTGCGCGTGCGCGTGCAGCCCGACTATGATGCCGACGCCTACGCCGGCCTGGGCGACAAGGGCAACCGCCACTCCGAGTACGGCAAGCCCGACGTGGACGACCCCAACGATTTGGTGGACGCGCCCGACGTGAAGAGCCGCATCCGCAGCGGCGAAACGGTGATCTTGGAGCTCACTCCGCCCGACGACGCCTCCGACGCCGAGTTCCTGAAGCATGGCAGCCTGCTCGCAGCCTTCTGGGACAACGTGCGTGCCGACGGCTACCTTGGTGCGGGCGATGCGGTGACCGTGAAGGTTCGCACCCGCATCGACAACGTGGGCGACGAGGAATCGGCCCTTGAGGGACTTACTGATGAGAACGGCGAGCCGCTCACCTTCCAGGAGCAGATGGAGACGCTGCGCGCCTGGTCCACCGAATCCTCCACGGCCTACTTCGCCCTGGAAGATCGCGACGTGACCTGGCTGCCCAAGACTACCGGCTGGTCCCACGTGTTCGACAAGGACACAACCGTGAAGCTGTCCCGCGATACGAAGGTGTACCGCGCCAAGACCGACGGCAGCGGCAACGTCGTCTACGGCGCCGATGGCTACCCGCTCTACGAGCCTGTGGTCGACCCGGCCGGCGACGCGACGCAGACCGTCACGTTCAAGGCGGGCGAGCTGTACCTCAAGCCCACCATCGAGGAGAACTCCCAGGTTGTCTACGGCGTGGGCGGCTTCAACAACCAGTCCCCCGAGTACTTCCAGTGGGAGGACGAGGACTCGCTGGTCTTCGATTCCGAAGCCCATGAGGACCCCGACACCCTTGACTGGGTGGACGCGATTGACTACGACCAGGACGGCCAGTACGAAAGCGGCGACAAGATCTGCCGTCCCGACGGTACGCCCATCGTTCGCCCCGAGCGCCACATGACCTCGGTTTGCGGCACGTTCCAGATCCGCAAACCCGCCGCCAGCGTGCGTGCCGACACCCAGGTGGTGCGCGTGCCCACCAACGAGGTGAGCTCCACCGACTCCACCCAGTCCAGCAACAACTACCTCTACATCACCCAGGCCATCAACACCGGCGCTGCGGTGAACAGCTTCATCGTGGACTGGCAGGTGCCGCTGTGGGCCATGGGCACTCAGACGCTGCAGAACGCTCCGCTGGCCAACGCCACCACGCCCACCGGCAAGGTGGACCCCTCTATCGACCAGGTGTTCTCCGGCGTGTGGGAGATTCCCGGCACCACGAAGTTCCAGATCGTGAATCCCGTTCTCCACGGCGATGCCTACGACACCTCCCAGGGCCTGCACTACTTCGACCAGAAAGGCGACGAGGTCGATTCCTGGCGCGTGGATACGAGCAACGCATGGTCCGAGGACGGCGTGATTCGCTATCCCTACTTTGTCAACGAGGACAACGATTACGCCGGCAAGAGCGGCCCGGTCAAGTACGACGACTTCCGCGAGGCCCGGGACAACGGCGAGCTGCTCTACCTGGTGCGCGAGGAGGCCTACCGGGTAAACGTCGACACGCCCGAGGCTGCGGCCAACCGCGCCATCGAGGAGAAGCTGTGGGTGCTGGTGTACGTGCGCCGCGCCTCCAGCGACCCGAAGGACCCTGTCAACGGCTTCAACGAGCAGAACGGTTCGGTGCTCAACAGCCGCGAGAACTTCTCTGTGCCCGGCACCGACGCCGACCGCGACTACTTCTACGGCGAGGACGACGCCTCCGACCCGAACACGGCGGGCGGTGGCTACGGCTGGGAGCTGGTGGGCACCACCCGCGTGTCCGAGCACTCCAACAAGATCTTCACCAACATCTCCAAGGCCGGTACCGTCATCCGCCAGGTGCGCTGGGTTATCCGCGCCTGCGAGACCGATGCCAACGGCAACCCCATTATCACCGACGAGACCCTGTCCCACGAGGTGCCGGTGCCCACGGGCTTCCGTCTGGCGGTGGACGCCGACCCCGACACCATCGAGCGCGAGATGCCCGACGAGATTGACCCCAACCGCAACAACACCGGATGGCTCAAGCGCAAGGACTACAACGACGAGGTTATCTACAAGTTCGTGAGCCGCACCTTGGGCAACGTCAACTACCTTGACATGAGCAAGGTGTACAAGATCGGCCCCAACGAGCTGTACTTCTACGGCGAGGTGATCAAGACCGAAGGCGGCGATGGCGGTCGTACGCTGTCGGCTGCCGAGCGCGAGGCGGCCCTGAACGGCATCGCTCCCACCACGCCGGTGGGCGGCGACGACTGCTGGAACCGCACCATGCAGGGCGACCTGATCGTGCGCGAGTACCAGTCCCAGTGGGTGATGGGGTCGGCCATGCCTTCGGGCGTGAGCTCCAACGCCGCCGGCGTGTTGGGCCATGCTTTCATCACCGAGCTGCCGAAGGTCCACGACACCACCCGCTCCGCGGCGCTCTATGGCACCCGCGGCGTGGAGGGCAAGGCAGCTGCCCCCGGCCAGTCCATCACGGTGCTCGCCGACGAGGACGCCCCCTCCCAGGTGACCCAGGCCGTTGCCGGCATGTTTGCCGAATCGGGCCTTGAGGCCGATATCCAGACGACCGCCGAAGGCGACGGCACGGAAGGGGAGGACCCCAGCCTCACCAAGTCCGACTCGGTGCATGTGAACCACTTCGCCACCGTGGTGCCGCGCTACGACGACACAAAGTACGCCTCCTTCGAGCGCAGTCGCGCCGGCTTCTTCCGTTCGGAGGAGAAGCCTACCATCAAGATCGACGTGAGGCAGTGGTACTTCACCGGCACGCCTTCCGGCGGCTACCGCTGGCTCAACGACGGCATCATGCTGGACCCTGAGGACTCGCTGTTCCTGCGCTACGAGGTGACGCTCTACAACATGTCCACCGGCCAGCTGCAGCTGCTGGGTTATGACCCCGAGGCCGACGGCTACGGCGTGGACACCTGCACGAATCCTTCCATCTCCACGCTGCTGCCCCGTATCCAGAACTACGGCCCCACGCCCGGCACCATGTTGAATGACCTGCCGGCGCTCACGTCCAAGCAGCAAACTCGCATGAACCAGGCGGCGTCGGTGCGCGCCATCGGCGATGAGCTGCGCAACCTTTCCGAGATCGAGGGCGAAACGCCCGCGGCCACCCAGGCCCGCATCGAGGTTATCGCCAAGAAGCTGGAGGCACTCTGCGGCAAGGAGTTCACCGACAGCGCCGGCGCGGCCAAGGAACCCGCGATCTTAAACGGCGAGGACGTGCCCGAATCCACCCGCGGCGAGGTGGACGTGTACATCCGCTCGCTGCGCAACTCGGTGAAGAGCCTGCGCGGCTACAAGGCGGCCACCCAGGACCCCGAGACCGGCGTCATCACGCCCGAGGGCTACTACGGCAACGTGTCGGTGGCCGACGCGCGCCGCCTGGCCACCTCCATCATCGCCCAGAGCAACGCGCTCGAGGGCTGCATCTCCAAGGAGCGCCCGTACAGCCGCGTGCTCTCCTACGTGCCCGCCACCGACCTGTTCGCCACGGCGCCCGACAGCCTGGCCCCGGGCCAGACGGTGCCTGACTACTCCGGTACCCGCAACGTAGGCGATGGCTTCGACTACACCGACGGCTTCTCGTCTTCCTACGGCGCCAACCAGTCCATTAACCGCCAGGTGGGCGCGGGGATGTACCTGAGCCCCCTGAGCGAGAACTACACCCGTCCTGCCAGCGCCGTCGGCGCCTCGGATGCGTCCCACATGAACAACCAGATCAACTTGTGGACCTACCGCGTGGTTCAGTTCCGCCACTACAATCGTGACGACGAGGGCAACCTGTGGCAGCAGGTCAGCGACACCGAGTGGAAGTTCATGGGCATCATGAACGACGACGGCACGGTGAAGACCCCCGACCAGCTGAAGGCGGAGGCCGAGGCCGCGGGCGAGACCTACGAAGCGCCCACCGTGCCTAAGGGCTCCACCAAGGACGTGGGCAGCCTCACTGAGTACGACGAGATCCCCATCGAGAGTTCCACGGCGGCCATCCGTCCTTCGTCGAACCCGGCCGAGGACATGACGCTTCTGGGCAACGGTCTGGTGCCCAACGGCGGTTCGGCTGCCTCATCGAAGGACGAGTACAGCTACATCTACGACGAGATGGACGACGTAGACCTGGTGGGCGTGGGCACCACCACCAACACCCGCCGCTCGCTCACCTGGAACTTCACTGGTCAGGCCGGCAGCCGCGGCGTGCTCAATGCGGGCCAGGCCATCATCATCGACTTCATGATGCAGTTCAATCCCGCTTCGTCGGCCTCCACCGACGTGGGCAATGCGTTGATCTTGTCGGCCTACGCTGACAAGGCCGGCAGCTACAACTTCTACGACTACCCGCTGACCCGTACCGTCACCGAAGGCGACGATGGCAGCGGCACGTCCAAGGTGCAGCTGGTTACCAAGGGTGACATCTTCGACCACGATAGCACCATCACCAAAGACTCGTCCTACCGTTCCGACCTCAATGACGGTAATGGCAACGGCGACCGCAGCGAGACCCTGCTGCGCAAGGACGGCCCGTCGCTTTCCTGGTCCAACAACGACAACGTGGTCCAGGAGAAGATGGTCCAGCCCAAGTACACCGACGAGAAGTTCTCGAAGCGCAACCAGACGGCCCCGGTGCCCGAGGGTACGTCCTACACCTACGAGGCCATGCAGCAGTACACCGGCATCAGCGACAACACCGCCGCCCTGTACCAGCACTCGGTCATCGTGGACACCATGCCGCGCGAGAACGACAAGTACACCTCCGCCCTGGCCATGGACGGGGCCAGCACCAGCTTCAAGCTGCGCCAGTCGCAGTGGATGGGCTGGCTGCAGAACCTCGACTCCATCACCATGGAGTACACCGATACCACTCCCGACGCCGACGGTAACATCAAGGGCAAGTACACCCTGCGCATCGCCGATGAGGTGGACAAGGTCACCGGCGAGATACGGCATGCCCAGGCCACGGTGTGGGTGGGTCCGATCAAGTCCGAGGGTAGCCTGGCCGCCGGTAATCTGAAGCTGACGCCGCTGACCACCGATTCGGTGGTGGAGCCTATCGACGTGGCCCTGGCCGACGGGGAGAGCAGCACCTGGACCAGCGCCGACCAGTTCGACAGCTTCATCACCCGCTGGACCGCCCAGAAGACCACCGGCATCACCTATGGCGCCGACGGCCGCACCGAGGTCGAGAAGCTGGATCCGTCGGTTTCCATGGCCACCGTCAACATGGTGGAGCTCAACGACCTGAAGGCCTACGTGGCGGCTCATCCGGCCGAGGCCGAAGCGCTCACCCGCTGCATCGCCTCCATCTGGTGCCGCGTGCTCGACGACGATCTGGTGCTCATGGCTCGCAACGGCGATGTGCGCCTGAAGTACGACCTGAAGGCCCCGCTGAACCTGCCCAAGTACCTGGGCAACGCGGACAAGACCTTCATGTCCATCGACCTGACCGCCAACGACTTCGATAACGACGGTAACTTGCTGCCCACTTTCACTCCGCTGCAGCGCTACCTCTACGAGACCAGCCAGTGGAACACGTTCATGTCCATGGTCGACTACGGCTCCGGCGCCGCGGGCTACCGCTACCGCAAGTACGAAGACAAGCCGGCCGGCGTCTACGTGGACGCCCCCGATGGTTACGGTTACCTGGGCAGCTACGTGTGGCTGGACAGCAACTGGGATACGCACCTGAACGACACGGTGCCCGGAACCCCCGAGACCACCGACCTTCTGGGCAATCCCACCACCTACCACAAGGCCGACAACGGCCGCTACATCCTGTCCACGGAGAGGTCCATTGTGGGCGACAAGTACGCCTACACCTACGAGAACGGCAAGGACACCTCGAAGCTGCTGACCGACCTGGACTACGACGGTAAGCCCGACGATCCTGGCATCAACGGCGTGAGGGTGGAGCTGCTGAACAAGTGGGGCATTCCCGTGAACCGCCAGGGCGAGGCCGTCACCCAGGTGCGCGAGAGCGCCAGCTCCACGAAGATGGTGTGGGTGAAGGCCGACCCGCAGACCGGCGCCCCCCTGAAGGACATCGTGGGCGAGTACCAGCTGGCCTCCAACGACGAGTCCGTCGACCTGGGCGCCTACGTGTACGTCACCGAGTCGGACTACTACAACAACCACGGCTACTTCATGTTCTCCATGCTGACGCCGGGCGAGTACCGTCTGCGCTTCACCTTCCCGCGCCAGTACGCCAACTACGCGCTCACCACCAAGCGCATCGGCGCCGATAACGCCCCCATCCTCAACGACCTGGGCGAGGCCGAGGCGCTTTCGAAGGACTACTCCGCGGGGCTCATGGTCAACCGCACCGGCAGCTCCATGGTGGTCACCTCCGACGTCATCGAGGTGAAGCCGGTGGCCTACGACAAGGCCAAGTACGCCGGCGGCGGCGAGGTTACGGGCAACGAGCTGTACGACGCCATCATGACCAGCTACAACGTTGGTATCGCCATGCCCGTGGTCTATGAAGGCGTAGCCTATCGCGACGACAAGCTGGCCGGCTACGAGGACCAGGAAGAGGACATGGAGGAGGGCAACGGCGACGCCGGCAGCGGCAACCCCGGCGATCCGGACGAGGGCAACCCCGGCGGCGACGAGGGCGGCGACGCCGAGGGCGCTTCCGATTTCGGCGGCGGCATCTCCGCGTTCTCGCTCAACCCCGACAACGCCCCCGACTACGACGCCAGCCAGGGCGAGCTGCCTCCGTTCATCATGGTGAACGGCAAGCCCACGCTGAACATGAACCGCTACGTGGCCAAGGACGGCTCGGTTGACCCCGAGCTCATCGACGGCGTGCTGGACTGGGTCAACGTCAACCTGGACGAGGACAACCCCTACGAGTATGCAGTGTCCGTGGACGAGATGCGTCTGAAGAACATGCTGGTCAGCGTTCAGGTTCAGAACGAGGAGACCGGCCTTTGGGAGCAGGCCTACGACACCAACGGCAACAAGGCCATCACCCAGACCGACTGCTACCTGGAGGTTAGAGTGAACGGCAGGTGGACGCGCGCATTCGACTCGTTGGGCAACAACCTGGTCAGCGCCGAGGTGATGAACCAGCTCGATATGGACACCGACTGGCGCTGGGTGCCCTACACCGCCACGGCGGCCGACGCCACCGGCGCTTTCGACTTCAGTCTGGAGCCGGGCCATACCTACAAGGTGATCTGCCGCGACACGAAGAACCGTATCCTGAAGCCTTCGGTCATGACCTGGGATAACGACCCGCTGCACCGACCGCTCATCAACGCCGAGGACCAGAAGCTCACTCCCGAGGGCCGGCCCAACGACGAAGTGGCAGCCATGTGGGACAACGACCTGTGGCTGAAGAGCGGCGTGGCCGAGACCAACAGCTTTGCGGCCGTGGTGCCCACCGACGCCTCGGGCAAGGCTATCTACGAGGATCCGAAGAACATCTGGAAGGGCTACAAGATCTACGACAAGCTGGCCCTGGGCTGGATTGACGGCACCAAGGGCTTCTTGGGCAACTACGTCTGGAGCGACAAGAACGAGGGCACCGAAGCGGGCGGCCAGCTCTACGACGGCCTGCAGGGAGATGTGCCCAACATCGGCGTGGGCGGCGTGAAGGTGACCTTGGAGCAGTACTTCTGGAAGCCCAACGACGCTACGTCCGATGGCACCTACGACCCCGGTTCGTTGAACAACACCTCCGTGGGTGGACAGTGGGTGCTGAGCGATCTGGAGTACAAGACTACCACGTCCTCCAGTTCTGGCTCATACATCTTCAAGGGAGTGTCCACCTACGTGACCGATCCTTCCGCGCCTCCCACCGTGGAGGAGGAGGACAAGGCCCGTTACCTGGCCGGTTACCGGGTGCGCATCGACCTTGACGCGCTGAAGGACGTCACCAGCGATTGGGGTCTTACTTTCCGCAACGCCGCCACCGGCGGGCTGGTGCCCACCTACGACGAGGAGATCGACTCCGACGCCGCCATGGGATTCGTCCAGGTGATGGATGGCGAGAACCCCTACATGCGCGACGGCGAGCCGGTGTACGCCTACTACCTGAACGAACAGGGCAGCGGCTCTACCTCGGCCTCTGGCTTCGGCCAGGGCTCGCAGGTTGCCGCCGGCGGCCATGACGCCGACGTGTCCTACCAGCAGATGATCGTGGTGGCCGGTAACCTGGATACCATGGCCAAGGAGAATCTGGCCAACTACCTGGTGAGCGTTGGCAAGCTGACCGAGGAGGACGCCCGGACGGCCACCCTTACCATGCTGCTGGATTCCATGGACGGCCGCATGGTGGCCGACTACCTCATCTCGCGCCAGCTGCTGACCGAGGTCGAGGCGGCCAAGCTGAACCTGAGCAGCCCGGCCGTGGTGAACCGCCTGAAGGAGCAGGCTGCTTCCGCCAGCGGCGCTGCCGCCGAGAACGTGCGCTCCGTGCGCGGCGGCTTCGGCGCTTCCGCCACCACGGGCCAGTACGACCTGGGCGCCGCCCAGCGTATCGAGCACTGGGACGTGGGCCTGGTGGAGGTGCCGCGCAGCAGCGTCACCGGCCGCGTGTGGAACGACGAGGACTACGACGGCATCTGCCAGCCCAAGACCGACGAGAGCGGCAACGTGCTGACCGACGAGGACGGCAACGTGCTCTTCGATGGCATGCCGGGCGAGCCGGTGGCCATCGAGCAGTACTACTACGACCCGGACAACGTGGCGGCCGACGGCACCCACTGGTTCCGCAACGACAATTTCGGCAACGACGCCCGCACCTCGGCCGCTGCCGACTGGAAGGAAGAGACGCGCCAGGACTTCATGGGCCGCGACTACACGGTGTGGGTGCGCCAGTACCCCGACCCGGAAGATCCGGCCACCATGCTCACGCTGGAGCTGAAGGAGCAGGACAAGACTTATCCCATCGGGCAGTCCCAGGCCGACGGCTTGGTGCGCACGGTGACCGACGAGAACGGCAACTACCGCTTCGACAACCTGCCCACGGCCTACACCGCACCCGACGGGCGCCACTACCTGGCCTCCTACCGCGTGGTGCTCATGGGCCTGCATCAGGAGGAGGTCACCGACGAGGACGGCAACGTGCTGTACTCCACTCCGTGGATGATGACCCACTACCACAGCGGCTCCGACGTGCTGGCCGACTCCGACGTGCGCGACACGCGCCCGGGCACCCAGGACGCCTACAAGGTGATCGGCCGCGAGGTGGACGCCGACGGCACCACCCAGCTGCGCGCCCTGGACGGCCAGATCATCCTGGCAGCCAAGGCCGGCGCCGACCGCCTGTACCCGAACCAGATCTCGCAGGTAAGCGTTGCGCTCTCCGATGTGTACGAGGGTGCCGATAGCGGCCAGAGCGTCACCTACGACTACCTGACCCGCCGTGACACCCAGGTGCAGGGCGGCGATATCGGCGAGCTGGCCGTACCGCGCCGCGAGATCAGCGGACGCGTGTGGCACGATGCCGACTACGACGGCCTGCAGGCCATGACCACCGACACGGTGCCGAAGCTGGACGACGAGGGCAATCCGGTTGTCGACGCCGAGGGCAACCCGGTCATGGAGACCGTGAACGTCTACGATCCGACCGAGCCGGGCCTTGAGGGCGAGACCGTGCGCCTCAGCCAGTACTACTACGACGAGACCATGGTCAACGACGAGGAGGGCGACCCCAACTTCGGGACCCACTGGATCCGCAACGCCGACTTCTGCGTGGCCGGCTACAACAACCTGGCCGCCATCGCCACGGGCGACTGGGCCCAGGGCGCCTACGTGTCCGACGGCCGCGTGTACATCAAGACCAACGGCGAGGGCGTCTACTCCTTCAAGAGCCTGCCCACCACCTACATCAAGAACCTGACCGCCGACGAGGTGGGCAAGGTGAGTCGCCTGCGCCTGGCCTCCTACCGCGTGGAGCTCATGGGGCTGCACGAGGACGAGGAGCGCGCCGACGACGGTACGCTTATCTCTGCGAAGCCCTGGATGATGACCCGTTTCCACGTGGACAACCTCGTGGAGAACCCCGACGGCACCACGTCGGTGGACGTGCATTCCGATTCCGACGTCGACGACAGCCAGGCGGGCACCTTGGACGTGTACGCGCTGGAAGGACGCATAGACATCGTCGATCAGCTGCTGGACGATGAGACCGTCGATCCGGTGGGCTCGCGCGGCGGCAAGGGCCAGATCATCTTGGCCGGCCCTATCCGCGGCGTTGATCCGGGCGAGCAGACGGCCCAGGTGATCATCCCCGCCGAGGACGTGGTGGTGGGTGCTGCGGGCACCGTGGTCTACGACATGATGCGTGCTCGTTTCGACGAGGATGAATCCTACAGTGGTGGCGACGCCGGCCAGCTGCCCATTCCCACGCGCTCGCTGGAAGGCCGCGTGTGGCGCGATGCCGACTACAACGGCCTGCAGAGCAGCGACGCCGACAAGGAGCCGGGCATCCCGGATGTGAAGATCACGCTTGAGCAATGGTACTTCGATCCCGAAGCTGCTGCCGCTCCGGCTAACCCCGGCTTCCTGGACGAGAACTTCGACGAGACGCTGAACTTCTCCGGCAAGATTGACGCCTCCTACACAAGCCAGTGGGTGCGCAACGATCGTTTCGCGGCGGACGGCTACGCGGCCCTGACCGGTCGTCTGGCCGTGGTTGCCGGCGACTGGGCTGCTAGTGCCTCTGTTGCCGACGGTGTAGTGACCATTAGCACCAACGACGAGGGCGTCTACCGCTTCGACAACCTGCCCACGGCCTACACCGACCCGGCCACGGGCAAGCACTACCTGGCCGCCTACCGCGTGAAGCTGGTGGACGAGCTGCTGGACGACGCCGAGGGCGCCTGGATGATGACCCGTTACCACCAGGGTGGCGAGGATTCCCTGGAGCTCGACTCCGACCTGCCCGACAACCTGGGCCTGGACCGCAACTACCCGCTCATCGGCCGCGAGACGGCCGTGGAGGGCGACGGTCTGACCAACCGCTACCTGGGTATGCGCCAGGAGATGCTGGAGGGCCAGATCATTCTGGCCGCCACACCCGGCGCCACTGGCCGCGGCGCCCATGCCGAGCAGGCCGTTCCCGCTACGGACTACGTTAACAACCTCGACGGCAGCCTGGTGTTCGACTGGATGGACGCCCGCGACTACCGCGAGGGGTCTAATGCGATTGACGCCGGCGACGCCGGCCAGCTGCCGCCGCCAGTGCAGGACATCGTGGGCGTGCTGTGGAACGACGCCAACAACGACGGTCTGCAGGGCATGGTGAAGCTGGAGCGCAACGCTGACGGCACGCCGGTGCTCGACCAGGACGGCAACACCGTGCCGGTGCTTGACGCCCACGGCAATCCCGAGCTGGAGCGCCTGCCCGACGGCACCGCGGTAATCGTGGACGACCTGGGCAACTGGGTGCAGGCCACCGATTCCGACGGCAACCCGCTGTTCGAGGCCGACGGCGTGACGCCGCAGTGGGTGACCGAGCACGGCATCAACCGTATTTCCGTGAAGCTTGAACGCTTCTACACCGCCGATGATGGTGCCACCTGGACGGCGTACCCGTGGTCGGCAGACGAAGCGAAGCTGTACACCGACGAGAACCTAGACGTCACCTGGGATGCCACGGACGGCAGCATGATCACCGCCACGGCCGAGCAGCCCAACGCCTACGGCGATACGCGTAACGGCATCTACCGCTTCGACCAGCTGCAGACCCAGGGCCGCGTGGACGTGGACGGCGACGGGCTCACCGAGAAGGTGATCTTCGGCTTCCGCGCCAAGATTGATGAGCCGGCCTGGCGCATGAACCGTATGGCGTCGAAGTTCCGCCAGGGCGACGACGTGGCTCGCGACTCCGACCTGGTTTACGAGACTTTCTCGCCCAGCAAGTCTTACCTCATGGGCGACGAGGAGTACATTGTGCTGCTGGAGGCCGCCGACGCCGGATCGGTGCCGGCCAACCGCCAGCTGGGCGCGGTGTCCAACAACCCCAACAAGCCGCAGGTGCCCTTCACGGACTACGCGGCTTCGGGCGGGCGCGCCTCTATCGCCACCTTCGCCGCAGCCGCCATGGCCACGGCGCTGGCGGCGGACCAGGACTCGCTGAACTACGACATGGCTGACGGCTCCGACGGTGCCTTCAACGACGGCGGTCTGTTCGACCCGGCCTCGCAGTCCATCGCCGGCTACCTGTGGATCGATGAGAACTACAACGGCCTGCGCGACGAAGGCGAGGAGCCGCTGGAGAACCGCGTGGTCATTTTGCAGCCGTGGAAGTGGAACGACGACGCCAAGAAGTGGGAGAAGCTGGAGGCGCCCAACCCCCAGACCACCGACGCAAAAGGCTATTACCGCTTCGACAACCTTTACGGCAGCTCCTTCGATGAGAACGACGACGGCACCGCGCACAAGGACTACCTGATCGGCTACACCGTGGAGGTGCTGGGCGCCCCCAACGCCACCTACGGCCTGGCCCAGACGGTGCAGGGCATGCCGGTGGCCAACCTGCTGGTGCCCGACGAGGACAACGACAGCAACTCCAAGGCCCATCGCGCCGTGGGGGCGGCCGATGCCGGCGTCTACGGCGTGGGTAACTATCCGCTGGCCTGGTACGGCGGCACCGAGGAGAGCGGAATCGAGCCGCAAAGAGACGGCGTGGTGGAGATTGCCGAGGGTCGCTATGTGGTGGACGGCCGCATCGTGCTGGCCGCTGCCGCCAGCGACAAGACCGAGGCCGAGGGCGGCACCCAGGACGTCTACCGCGTGACGGTGGGCGAGGGTACCGGCGAGGGCGCCACCATGGAGTTCGACATGGCCGTGGCTGCCAGCGAGGTGCGCATGGACGGTGGCTTCCTGCCGCGCGACACCTCCGAGATCCGCGGCGTGGTGTGGGAGGACGAGAACTACAATGGCCTGCGCGACTACGTGGTGGAGGGCCTCGACGACGCTGAGTCGCTGCCCGAGTCTATCACGCCGGGCTTGGAGAAGCCCATCTCCGGCCAGCGCATGTTCCTAATCCAGGAGTACCTGGACGACGACGGCACCTGGGTGCAGAACCCAGCCTTCCAGCGCAAGGAAGACAGCATGCTGGAGACCGGTGACTTGCGTGCGGGCGACGACTACGTGGTGGTCAAGAACGTGGTGGACGACGCGAGCTACCGCCTGGTGAAGGTGGAGCGCGACGAGCACGGGGCCATCGTGCAGACGCCGGCGAGCGAGTGGTACGGCGGTGCGTCCGGCCGTCCGTGGCCGGTGGCGGGCAAGCCCGGCCGCTTCCAGAACGGTGCCGACGACGCTGCTGCCACCCCGCTTGCGGTGGAGCCGCTGACCGAGTACAAGGTTGAGGTCAGGCGTCCCGAGAACGGCGTGGACGAGCTGGGCAACCCCATGTACGTGTTCACCACGGGCACCCGCATCGTTGAGGGCGCCAACACTGGGTTCGCGGTGGAGGCCGGCGGCACCTCGCTTCTGGTGGTGAAGGCCCCGACCCTGATCGACCCCGACCTGTCCGCGGAGTACGGCTTCGAGTACACCTTGGACGACCCGGCGGCTGCCGATGCCGAATGGACCGCGGCCGACGGCGAGGGCCTGGCGAACTTCTTCCGCCTGGCCTACAACAGCGAATACACCGTGTCGGTGCGCGCTCGCGGCAACGAGGCCTACTACGAGGCCATAGCCGCTGCGGCCGGCACGCCGGCCGCAGCCGAGGAGGGCGACGGCCCGGCGGCGGGCGAGGGCACCGAGGGCGGCGACGCTCCCGAGACCCCCGGCGACGGCTCCGAGGGCGGCGACCCCGACGCTCCCGAGACGCCCGGCACCCCCGGCGACGGCCCGGTGTTCGGCGACGACGTGGTGTTCCCGAGCGAGGTGCTGGACAGCGTGGTCATCGTCACGCTGCCGAACCGCGCCGGTACGTCCGTGGGCTACACGCCCATGGCCACCGGCATCACCCAGGACACTGTGACGCCCACGCCCTTCGGCGCGCGCCTGGCCATCTCCGACACCCAGGGCGTCTACACCTTCGGCGAGCTGCCCAGCTACCTGCAGAAGAGCGCTTCCGACGGCTCCATCATGGCCTACGGCGAGCTGGGTGCCACCGACAAGCTGTACCTGGTGCGCTACCGCGTGAGCTCCGCCGAGCCGGCCGCCGGCTTTACCATGACCCGCTTCCATAAGGGCGACGACGCATCATTCGACTCCGACCTGACCCGCGAGGGCACAGGCGACGATCGCTCGCTGGTGCTCAAGCCCCAGATCAGCTATGGGGCCACGGCCGAGGCGCCGGTCGTGACGGTGCAGGACGGCCGCATCTACCTGGCCCAGAGCGCCGTGGAGGGCGACGGTCACCAGTACCAGCAAGACCTGGTGCTCGACGGTACGTCGTGGCGCGTTCCCGCCGCCGGCGAACCGTCCACGGCCAGCTTCGACGTGCCGCGTCCCGTGGGCGCCGCCCGCAGTGGAGACGTGGGCCTGAAGGAGGCGCCGCTGAGCTACATCGCCGGTATCGTGTGGAACGACGAGGACCGCGACGGCATCCGCGAGGAAGAGGAAGCGGGTGTGGCGGGCGCCGTGGTGAAGCTGACCCGCTACATGTACCGCACCGGCGACCCGAGTGCCGCCGAGCCCTACCAGCGCAACGATTGGTGGGAGTTCGACCTGGTCTTCGACGAGACCGACCATTCCGTGGTGACCAAGAACGACGGCGCCTGGTACTTCGACCAGCTACCCACCTTCGGCACCGACGAGATGGGCGAGGAAGTGGTGTACGGCTACCGCGTGAACGTGGTCAAGCTGCCCGATGCCCCCACGGCCGATGACGGCGGCTGGGCCGTTACGCAGCTCAACGCCATCGATCCGTCCACGGCCGAGGAGCAGGAGGACGGCACCTTCTCCGATCCGGTGAACGTGCCCACTAACGACTCCGACCTGGACGAGGCCACCACGCGTCTGCTGCCCGACGCCGGCGTGAACGGGCTGATTGTGCTGGCCCAGCGTTGGACCGACGACGAGGCCGAGGAAGCCAAGATCATGGGACCGGGCGGTGTCGCCTGGTCGAAGATGGCTGCGGCGGCAAGCGTTGCCAACGACGCCGGCCTGGCCCTGTACGACCGCGTGGCCATCGACGGCTGGGCGTGGAACGACCTGGAGAAGGACGGTGTGCAGGTGGGCGGCGAGGATAAGTTCGCCGGCCAAAAGGTGCACCTGCAGCGTCGGGCCATGGATGCCGACAAGGCGGCCGTAGCTGGCGTGGGCTCGTCGCTGACCGACGGCGTGCACGGCAGCAACCTAGACGGCGCCGGCAGCCCGGTGAACGTCGCCGAGCGCACCTACCAGGATCCCTGGAACCTGACCGACCAGGAACCCGAGCCTGACGAGCCCGACGTGCCGGTTGACCCCACGGTGCCCACCGACGACGACCGGGCCATGGCTAAGGCAATCGATGCCCTCATCGACGCCATCGGCACGGTGGAGCTGACCGAGGCCTGCAAGGCTGCCATCGACGCCGCCCGCGCCGCCTACGACGCCCTGACCGACGTGCAGAAGCCGCTGGTGGAGAAGCTGGACGTGCTGGAAGCCGCCGAGAAGGCCTACGCCGACCTGGAGGCCGCCGGTCCCACCGACGACGACCGGGCAGCCGCCTCCGCGGTGGACGCCCTCATCGACGCCATCGGCACGGTGGAGCTGACCGA